>JABDKF010000142.1 GCA_013003155.1 Woeseia sp.
GCCTACATGGGCCTCGATGCCCGCGTCGTCAAACTGGGAAGCCCGGAGTTGCTCGGCAGCAGCGATGCGCACGTCTACGATCACTGGCAAGCGTTGGACAGCGAAGAGCCGGCCGCCGCGTCTGAATTCCGTGCACCCGTCTATCTTGTGAGGCAGGAAGGCATGCTCAAGCGTATCGTGTTTCCGGTGCACGGCGCGGGCATGTGGTCAACCATCTACGGCTATCTCGCGCTCGGGCCGGATCTCACGACGATCGTGGATCTCGTATTTCTGCGTCACGGCGAGACGCCAGGCGTCGGTGATCGTATAGAGGACCCGGCGTGGCGTCGCGAATGGCAAGGTAAAAAATTATTCGATGAAAACGGCAAGCCGCGCCTGCGCGTCGTGCGCGATGCACGCAATGAATATGAAGTGGATTTGATTTCTGGCGCATCGGTTACCTGTGAGGCTGTAGGCGAGCTGGTCGTTGCCGCGTTTGACGACGACGGCTACGGCCCACTCGTGCAACGACTGCGCCGGGAGGGTGCGAACTGATGTTGCCTATCTCGGAACGACTGACACGACCCTTACTTGCCGACAATCCGGTTACCGTCCAGGTGCTGGGGTTGTGTTCAGCGCTTGCTGTGTCGAGCTCGCTGCGTCCAGCCGCCATCATGGCCATTTCTGTGATTGCTGTAATGATTTTTTCCAGCGTTACGATAAGCCTGCTGCGGCAAGTCATGCCGCGTAATATTCGCCTTATTCTGGAGGTGACCGTGATCGCATCGGCGGTCATCGTTGTCGACGAAGTGCTGATGGTCGTAGCGCCGGACGTTTCCTTTGTGCTGTCAGTTTTTATCGGGTTGATCATAACGAACTGCATTGTGCTGGGCCGTGTCGAGGCATTCGCACTGCACAACCCGGTCGGCCCAAGTTTTCTCGATGCACTTGGCAACGGGGCGGGCTATGCGGTGGTGCTGCTGTTAATTGCAGCTACTCGCGAGTTGTTCGGTGCAGGCAGCCTGTATGGACTTGATTTTCTGCCCGACGCGTACCCGCGGAACGAAATGATGCTGTATGCACCGAGCGCGTTTTTCCTTCTGGGTCTGATTGTCTGGGGCGGCCACGCAATCCAGCGGCGAACGGCATCGCGCCGAAGTGCCGGCGCGCAGCCAGCGGCGAAGGTAAGTCGCTGATGGAAAATTTTTTCAACATTGTGTTGCGTGCGGCGTTCCAGGAAAACCTCGCACTCGTGTTTCTGCTCGGCATGTGCACGTACCTTGCTGTGTCGAGGCGTGTGGGGATGTCCGTGGGCCTTGGCATCGCGGTTATGGCGGTCCTGATTATAACGGTGCCGATTAACAACCTGCTGTACACGGCGCTGCTCGCGCCCGGTGCGCTGACATGGGCCGGTTATCCTGCGCTTGACCTGTCTTTCCTGCGTTTTATTACCTTTATCGGCGTGATCGCTGCCCTGGTACAGATTCTCGACATGTTTCTGGATCGTTTCTTTCCGCGACTGCATCACAACATGGGAATTTACCTGCCGCTGCTCACGGTCAATTGCGCGATTTTGGGTGCATCGCTGCTGATGGTGCAGCGTCAGTTACCGTTTGCCGAGAGCGTAGCCTACGGGATCGGCGTGGGTATTGGCTGGGCGGCTGCTGTCATCGTTTTTGCGGCGATCCGGGAACGATTGCGTTACAGCGATGCACCGGACGGGCTGCAGGGCCTCGGCCTCAGTTTCATCGTGACCGGCCTTTTGGCGCTCGGGTTTGCCGGGCTATCGGGCATCGAGATCTGAACGATGTCATCAGCCGTAGCCATAGTCATCGTTTGCAGCGGACTCGTGTTGTTGTTGTCGGGTATTGTGCTGCTGGCGCGCAGCTGGCTGATGCCGGGAGGCAGCGCCATCGTGACTATTAACGGCCGGCAGCAATTGACCGCGGCGGCTGGTGAGCGCCTGCTTTGGGTGCTGGCGGGACAGGGCGTGCTGCTGCCGGCCGCCTGCGGTGGGCGCGGTTCCTGCGGACAGTGTCGGGTGCAGGTCACCAGGGGTGGCGGTGCCATACTGCCGGTAGAGTCTGCAATGATCAGTCGCCGAGAGGCGGCGGCCGGGGCACGTCTGGCCTGCATGGTGACGGTTCGGCAGGATCTCGCAATTGCCGTTCCCGACTCAGTACTTGAAGCACAGCGTTGCGTTGGCATTGTCGAGAGCAACCAGTCTATCACTACCTTCCTGAAGGAGTTGACGATACGATTGCCGGAATCTGCAAGCTTCCAGTTCGCTGCTGGCGACTACGTGGTCATCGAAGCGCCGGCCGGCACCACGACGTTCGGCCAATTCGATATCGCCGAGCCGTACCGCAAGGCCTGGGATCAAAAAGACCTCTGGAACATGGCCGTGAAACGTCGCGCCCCGGCAACGCGCGCGTATTCAATGGCAAACGCACCGTCGCCAGACGGCAAGTTGCAGTTTGTCATACGCATCGCGCTGCCGCCGCCGGGCGCCCGGCGCAGAGCGCCGCCTGGCCAGGTATCGTCATTCCTGTTCGGGCTGCAGGAGGGCCAGGAGCTGACGATCGCCGGCCCGTTCGGCGATTTTCACGTGCGTGACTCGCAAGCCGAAATGGTTTTTGTTGGTGGCGGGGCGGGCATCGCGCCGCTGCGCGCAATGATTGTTGATCAGCTTGAGAACCGTAAAAGCAATCGTCGAATAAGTCTCTGGTATGGCGCGCGTGACGCCGGTGAAATTTGTTACCGCGCAGAACTGGACGAACTCGCTCGTCGCTACGCGAACTTCAGCTGGTTTGCTGCATTGTCCGACCTGCACGTCACGCCAGACTGGGAGGGTTATCGTGGATTCGTGCACGCAGTGTTGCGCGATCAGTACATGGAGGCACATCCATCGCCTGAAGAGCTCGAGTTTTATCTCTGTGGTCCGCCGCTTATGAGCGGGGCGGTCACCGCAATGCTTGAAGACTTCGGCGTCCCGCCCGACAACATTTTATTTGACGATTTTGGAAGCTGATGCTGTTTGTTGCAACATTTCTGTTTTTTGTATTGGCGATGGCAGGTCTCGGAATCGGGTTGCTGCTTGGTCGCCCACAAGGTCCACGCGCGGGCTGCGGCAGCGACTGTCGATGCCTGCGCGAAGCAGGGGAGAGGAAGAAATGAGTATGACGCTGCGAGTTAGCGATGCGATGACGACAGAGCTGCATTGCATACGGCCCGATCGCGAAATCATGGGTGCCGCACATCGGTTGGTAACGCTAAACATATCCGGTTTGCTCGTCGTTGATGCGCGTGACGTGCTCGTTGGAATCCTGACCGAACGCGATTGTATCGGAGTAGTGCTACAGGCAGGTTATTTCGACGAAACCGCTGGGCGCGTTGCCGATTATATGAGCACCGAATTGCAGACGATTGATGCCAGTAGCAGTCTCATGGATGTAGCTGAGCGTTTCGCGCATGGCTCACATCGCCGTTACCCTGTTCTTGATGCTGACCGATTAGTCGGCGTTATTGCTCGGCGCGATATATTGCGCGCCCTTACGTCAGGCGCCTGGTTCGCGGCGCCCGCAGAAAATCGGAGTATGCCGAAATGAATAATCGCAGTTTGTTGATTGTTGGGTTGCTTTTTACAGGCTTGGCTACTGGCTGCCAGGATTCGATCGTCGAGGAAACAGTCGCCGCTCCGGCAACAACGGCGAGCTGCGCAGGCTGTCATCAGGGAAAACGCAGCTTTAGCGGTCGCGATGCAGAAGAGCTGGCAGACGCCATTCGAACGATCCGCGACGGCGAACTTCAACATCCGCCGTTGGGTCTGCAAGATTCGAGCGATGCAGCCGTCGACGAGTTGGCAGAGAATCTGGTTGGAAGCTAATCAGCCTCGCGGTCGGCGCACAGTCACTCGTTGAAATCTACGTCTTTCGATCGGTGAACCCTATCGCGCATCGACGATCGTCGCGGTGAGCACCATGGCCCTGGGTGTCACGTTAACCTGGCGCTTTGAGACCTGTGGAGCAACGCTGCCAGATTGAATACGAGATGCAGAGGCCTTGTCGTGAAAGGCTGTATGTAGTCTCCACATTGCGCGAACAGGGAATACCTATAGCGGAAGCGATTTTACTTCCGGAAAATGAGGGTATTGGATAGATTGCACGCGTCACAGTTGCGCCGGCTGAGGATACAGTCAGGGCACGTTGTCCAGGGCGGGCGCAAAACTCGATGCGTTAAGGAGGCACAGCCGGCAAATGAGCATCAATTCACGCGTTCGCTTTCAGAACATGGACGGTTCGTCATCGCTTGACGCCGCCATCGAAAAAAACATAGAAAAACTTCAGCGCTTTTATGGGCACATTATTTCCTGTGATGTTTCGGTAGAGGCGCCCCATCACCATCAGCACAAAGGATTCGCTTACAAAGTAGTGATTAAACTGGCCGTACCGGGCGAAACACTTGTTGTCAGTCATACGCACGGCGACAATCCAACTCATGAAGACTGCTACGTCGCGATTAACGACGCATTTCGCAGTGCGCGCCGCCGGCTGCAGGACTATGCGCGGATACAGCGTCATCAAGTGAAGCGCCATGACGCCGCAGGGCAGCGTCTTTCAGCAATTGCCGAGCCAGACGTTCCTGATCAGGAAGTTGACAAAACGGACAACCAATGAGCATGGAACTGCAGTTTCTCGGGGCGACCGGTGAGGTTACCGGTTCGATGTATCTGTTGCGCATGCCGCAACATACCGTGTTACTCGAATGTGGCCTGGTGCAGGGTGGCCGCAAGACAGAACGCCGCAATGCTGACCCTTTTGAATTTGACGTGGCTGACATTGATGCGGTCATTATCAGTCATGCCCATATCGACCATTCAGGACGCATTCCTTTGCTGGTCAAGCGCGGTTATAAGGGCCCGATAATCGCGCAAAACGCAACGCGCGACCTGTGCCGTATTATGCTGCCGGATTCGGGCTACCTGAATGAAAAGCAGGCAGAGTGGGAGAACAAGCATCGCAAGGGCGACGAGTCTCCCGCGGAAGCCTTGTATACACGGGCCGATGCCGTTGAGAGCCTGCAGTATATCGAAGGCGCACCTTACGATTCCTCGATCGAGGTTGTTCCCGGCTTAAACCTGCGTCTGCACGATGCGGGTCATATACTGGGTTCGGCGATTGTTGAACTGCAATGGCACGAGCAGGGTGACACTCGCACGCTGGTCTTCAGCGGCGATCTTGGCTACGCCGATGCACCGGTGATGGAGTCGCCGGCGGTGCTGCGTCATGCCGACACCGTGCTCCTTGAAAGCACCTATGGCGACCGCTTGCACCGTAACGTTGAGGACACGCTCGATGAGCTGACCGGTGTTTTTGAGAGTGCACGTGCCGGCCACGGCAATATCCTGATTCCTGCGTTCACGGTTGGCCGCACACAGGATCTCCTGTTCATGATGTCGCAGAATCGTCAGCGCTGGCACCTGGATGACTGGCACATCTATCTGGACAGTCCCATGGGCATAGACGCGACGGCGACCTATGCTCGTTATCATCACCTGTATGGCGCCGATCTCTTTATCCCTGGCACAGAACTGCCAAATCTACCCAATTTCCACGCGACTCGTTCAACAGAAGAATCGATGAGCATTAATGAGATTCGCTCAGGCGCAGTGATCATCGCGGGCAGCGGCATGTGCACGGGAGGCCGTATTCATCATCATTTGAAGAACAACGTCAGTCGCCCGGAATGTCACCTGGTAATCGTTGGTTTTCAGGCGCACGGTACGCTGGGCCGTCGCCTGGTTGACGGCGCCGAGTCAATACGCTTGTGGGGCGAAGACCGCCCGGTGCGGCTGCAGGTGCACACGGTCGGCGGCTTGTCGGCACACGCGGATCAGAATGGCTTGCTTGAATGGTATGGCAATTTCGACGGTCAGCCGCCGGTTTACCTGGTTCATGGAGAGCCCGACGCGCAGCGGGCCCTAAAGGCGCGGCTCGCCGCCGACAAGAAAGCACAGGTGACGATTGCGGAGAAGGGCCAGACGATAACGATCTAGCAACACCAACTTGCTCAGCGGGGTGATACCCGTTTGTGAGCTGCACATACATGAAAAATCAGCAACGTTCGGTAGTGCCTATGAATAGTCGAGATCAGGACGAAATCACGAATGGCCCGCACGACGATGCCAGCCTGCGCGGGTCACGCCTGCAGGCGGACTATCTGGAGACTGAAAAGCGTCTCCAGACAGCCGGCGTGCAAAATACGATCGTTGTATTCGGTGGCACGCGAATAGTCGACGAGCCCGAAGCCAAGCGACGCGAAAAGGATGCGCGGAACTACTCAAAAGAAAACCCCGATGACGCAATAGGGCTGAGAGACTTGCGTATCGCCCGGAGTCTGTCGGCGAAGAGTCGTTACTATTCCATTGCTCGCGAGTTCGGAAAGATCGTCGGTAAGGCCGGGGCGGGTCCAAGAGACTGCAGCCTGACCCTCGTTACCGGTGGCGGACCGGGCATTATGGAGGCAGCCAATCGAGGTTCGCACGAAGTTGGTGCAAAAACGATCGGGTTGAATATCACCTTGCCGAACGAGCAGCACGCAAATCCTTATCTGACTCCGGATTTGAGTTTCATGCTGCGCTACTTTGCGATTCGCAAGCTGCATTTTCTGTTGCGTGCACGCGCACTCGTAATCTTCCCTGGGGGTTATGGCACGCTCGACGAGTTGTTCGAAACGCTTAACCTCGTAGCCACAAGGACTATCAGCCCATTGCCGGTAATCCTGGTCGGTGAGTCTTATTGGCGGCAGCTTGTTAATTTCGACATGCTGGTAGACGAAGGTGTTATCGATCCACAGGATCGTGAGTTATTCTGGTTTGCAGAGTCAGCCAAGGAAGTTTGGAACGACATCTGTGAATGGCATCGGCGCGCCGGCATTTCACTTCACTGCAATCATTAGTGAGTGGCGGCGGGTGAGTAAATCGAAGCAGCATGACCCGCAGTTGTCCGGCAACATAGTCCACGCCGCAGAATCAGCACAGACATTTGCATTTTCCAGACCTCCCTGGGCCCTGTCGACGGAGCAGCTGGTGCAGGAGGCGACTGTCGATGCGACGCGCGGACTGTCCATCGCCGAAGTCATTATTCGCCGTCATCGTTATGGTACCAATCAGCTCCGCGCGGTTAGCAAACGACAGCTTTTGGCGATACTTGTTGACCAGTTCAAGAGCCTCGTAATTCTATTGTTGCTATTTGCCAGTGCGCTCGCACTTGCGTTTTCTGATGTCGCTGAGGGGATAGCCATCCTGGCTGTAGTGATAATCAATGCAACGATCGGCTTCTCTATCGAGTGGCGTGCAACCCGCTCTATGGAAGCTTTGAGACGGATGGCGCGTGTTGAGACAGTAGTTTTGCGTGACGGTCGTCTGCAAAAGATTTCTGCGGAAGATCTGGTGCCCGGCGATATTGTAAAGCGGGAAGCCGGCGATATTGTCTCTGCTGACATTCGCCTGCTAAAAGCCGCCAAGCTCCAGGCTAACGAATCCGCTCTAACTGGTGAGGCCGCACCGGTAGCAAAAGAACTCAGCGCAATCGCCGAAGAAGCGCCGCTGACGGATCGTAGCAATATGCTTTATTGTGGCACAGTAGTAACCCGCGGAACGGGCGCAGGCATTGTCGTTGCGACCGGACGAGCGACGGAGCTTGGTCGCATCGCAGAACTGGTTGCGACCGCCGAACCTGAAGAAACGCCGCTGGAAAAACGCCTGGAGTCCCTGGCAGCACGGCTGGTAAAAGTCGTTCTGGTGATCGCGTTGCTTATCGCAATCAGCGGTATCGTCAGTGGTCGTGACCTGTTCTTATCAATCGAAATTGCAATCGCCCTGGGAGTTGCGGCTATTCCGGAGGGCTTGCCCATTGTCGCGACTATTGCGTTGGCCCGCGGCATGTGGCGCATGGCAAAACGCAACGCAGTTATTGCGCGGTTGTCAGCCGTCGAGACCCTCGGCACAACGAGTGTCATTGTCACGGACAAGACTGGAACGCTAACTGAAAACCGTATGACGGTTACAGAACTTTGTGTTGCTAATGAATTTTTGGCCCTGGAAGACTTTTACACAGACCCATCGGGGGAATGCTCTCCACAGGAGACTGCCGTTAAGGCGCTGCTGCGCGTAGGTGTACTTTGCAATAATGCAGCACTTCGAGAAGAGGCAAGCACCGATACGCAAGCGGTTGGCGATCCAACGGAGGTGGCGTTGTTATTGGCGGCAGCTCGCTGCGGCGTTCGACAGGCAGAATGTCAACGGGCCGCACCCGAGTTGCGTGAAATTCCGTTTGAGCCCGAAACCAAACTGATGGCAACGCTGCACGCCGATAAGGATCGCGTTTTCTATGCCGTAAAAGGTGCGCCAGAAGCGATCCTTGAGCATTGCAGCAAACAATCAAGTAGCACGGGCGATACTGAACTGCGCGATGCAGATCGAGACGCACTTCTGCAGCAAGCACAGGCACTTGGAGAGCGAGGTTTGCGCACGCTGGCTCTCGCCAGCAAGATCGAATCGGACGAACTTCAGGAACCATATCGGGATTTGACGCTGTTGGGTTTTGTTGGTCTTGAGGATCCGGCGCGTCCCGGCGTCGCGGAAGCGATAGAGCGCTGTCGGCATGCTGGCATCCGAGTCGTCATGGTGACGGGCGATCATGCTGCAACTGCTCGCGAAATTGCCCGGGACACCGGTATTCTTGATGCTAGTGTCACACCCGATTTGTGCATCAATGGTACGGATCTCACGCAATTATTGCGTGACAATAAAGTGGAGTCGCTGTCGACAGCCCAGGTATTTTCCCGAGCAACGCCCGAGCAAAAATTGCGACTGATTGGCCATTTCCAGAATATGGGTGACATTGTCGCGATGACCGGCGATGGAGTAAACGATGCGCCGGCATTGCGCAAGGCTGATATCGGGATTGCGATGGGTATCCGCGGCACGGCTGTTGCGAAAGAAGCGGCGGCGATGGTGCTGCAAGATGACGAGTTCGGCACAATCGTCGATGCTGTCGCCCAGGGTCGAGCAATCTACGAGAATATTCGAAAATTCGTTGTCTACTTATTGTCCTGCAATATAAGCGAAATACTTATCGTAACGCTGGCGACTCTGGCGGGAGCGCCGCTCCCATTGTTGCCATTACAAATCCTGTTTCTGAATCTTGTGACCGATGTTTTCCCGGCGCTTGCGCTTGGTGTGGGCAAAGGTTCATCGATACTGATGCAACAGGCACCGCGTCCTGCGCACGAACCGCTCGTTACGCGACAGCACTGGGGCGAGATACTCGCCTACGGCTTGCTGATCTCGATGGTTGTTCTTGTCGCAATGGCGACCGCGATAAAGCTGCTCGGATTCGATACGCAGCTGGCAGTTACGGTTTCTTTCGGTACATTGGCGCTGGCGCAGCTGTGGCACGTATTCAACATGCGCAGCGTCCCAAGCCGATTTTTTATGAATGAGGTCAGTAGCAATCCGTGGATCTGGCTGGCGCTCGCGCTGTGCCTGGTGCTGACCGTTGCGGCTGTAAAAGTAGAATCTTTTTCAAGCGTGTTGTCGTTGCAGGATCCGGGACCTGCAGGCTGGCTATTGATCGTCGTGATGAGTCTGGTGCCATTGCTTGCCGGTGGCCCCTTGAGAGTCCTGATGCGGCGCATGCTAAAAAACACCGATGCGTGATGCGGTTACGGAGGAACGGGTCGTTGTGGCGGTCAATCCTTATTCACTTGCGGAAAACACGCATAGGCCTGACCCAGCCTCATTAATTATGATGGAGGCCTGCACACAAAACAGGGCGTAGCGATGCGCAGGGTACGGGTACCCCCCGGGTCAGATGTAATGTGCTTTGAGCAATGTTCCTCCTGAGGAGTCTGATATGCGGTCTTTCCGTCGAATTCTCGCAGTAGTCGACCCTACTAGCGACATGCACTCTGGGGTGCGAAAAGCAGCAGGGCTGGCGAAGGTGTATCAGGCGGAGCTAACGTTATTCGCGTCCTGCTATTACTCATACTTGACGGACATCGCTATTGACCACGAGTCGGCGGCTGAGTCATTCAGTGACGCTACTCTAAAAGATGTCGAGCTACGGCTGGAGAAACTCGCAGAGAGTCTGCGCGCCACCGGCCTGAACGTTAGCTGTAACGCCGAATGGCATCGGTCGCGTCATGGGAGCATCCTCGAGGCGGCAGGGCGATTAGGCGCTGATCTTATCGTCAAGGATACTCACTATCACACCGCCATATCGCGTGCGTTATTCACGAACACGGACTGGAGTCTGATACGTGAGAGCAAAATTCCACTATGGCTCGTGAAGAAGAACGAGGACTTTTCGAAGAAACCCCGAATCATTGTTGCCGTCGATCTTGCTCAACAACAAGATGCAGTGTCCAGCATGGATGAATTCTTGCTGCAGGCGGGTCAGGAATTAACTCGCGCACTCCACGGCCGACTGTATGCATTCCACGCTTTCGACTTAATGCCGATGCTTGGTAGCGCCGCAACCTGGGCTGTCAAGCCGAAGCGCTTGCCGTTAGAAGAGCTGCGCAGCGAGTTACGTACAGGCCGGGCCGAGGCGCTCGATGTTCTGGCGGGCGGGCAAGGTATTTCCGCCGAGTATCGGTTATTGAAAGCGGGTTCGATAGTGGACACATTGCCCGGGACAGCGATCGAAATTGACGCCTCGTTGCTGGTAATTGGTGCTATCGGATCCGCGGGTACCTCGCCTCAGCGCATTGGGAGTACCGCTGAAGCGGTACTGGATCATGTGCCGTGTGATTTATTGATTCTTCGTCCGCCCGGCGGCCACTAACGGGCTGCATCGGCCGCGAGCTGAGCCAAAATGACCGATCGGTACCTGGAATCATTGCGTAGTGAACATCTGCCGGACGTAGTGCGCAAGCGCATTGCGTCAGCGCCACAGCCGAGTTACCTCGCTGATGCAGTACTGGGTGGAATCGATGGTTGCGTCACAACCCTGGTTATTGTCGCAGGCGCCATAGGCGCACAGTTCCCGACAACTGTAGCCATTGTACTCGGCGTAGCCAATCTGCTGGCCGACGGATTCAGCATGGCGATCAGCAACTTTCAGAGTGCGAACACTCGCCAGGACTTGCTGGAACGCACACGACGCGACGAACAGGAGCATGTGCGCCAGGTCCCGGAAGGCGAGATCGAAGAAATACGCCAGATCTTTGCTCGCAAAGGATTCTCTGGCAGCGATCTGGAAAACATCGTTACGGTAATTACTGCGGATCCCAAACGCTGGGTCGACACCATGCTCGTCGAGGAACACGGCCTGTCGTTGATTGTGCCGCAACCCTGGAAATCGGCGCTGAGCACTTATGCTGCGTTCGTCATGGTGGGTTCTATCCCGCTCATCCCGTTGCTTGCGACGGGGCTTCCGGCAAGCCAGGTGTTACCGGTCAGCCTGTGCCTGTCGCTGCTCGCGTTCTTCGCGATCGGGTTTCTAAAGGGCCAGCTGCTAGGCAGTCGGCGTTGGCGCTATGGCATTACAACGATGTTGTCCGGCGGAGCCGCCGCGACTTTGGCATACGGTGTTGCCGCGTGGTTGCGTGGTTTTATCGAGATTGTGTAGGCCCTTCAGTCAGTCGATCAAAAAGACAGTCAAAT
>JABDKF010000214.1 GCA_013003155.1 Woeseia sp.
CTGACTACGAGTTATCAAGCCAGTCATTGACTTCTTTCTTGGCTTCTTCCTGCGAACGCCCGTAGCGCTTCTGGATGGCGCCGGCAAGCTGGTCGGCCTTACCTTCGATGCGGTCCATGTCATCGTCTGTAAGCTCACCCCATTTCTCCTGAACTGAGCCCTTCAAATCTTTCCAGTTACCTTTAAGAGTATTCTCGTTCATGCGGTATTCCTCCTGCTGTCAAAAATTACCTTAATCAATCATGTTGCGATTTTTCCGACGTAACAGCGCAACGGCTGCAACGCGGTGTCAACCACAAAGTTGCAACAAGCATGCCAATGCGTTGGCAGCAGGATTTAGCGGTTTTTTTGGGGTTGAATACGTTGAGCAGGCGTAAAGTTTGCCGGGAAACGTAAAGTTTTCAATGCGACGAGGCGCGAGCGTAGCCTCGTTTACCCCGTGCAATCGCCTCGCACGGCCTCTGCAGTAGCGTCTTCTTGCTGCGCCTCATTGCCATTCTTATTCTTGTGCAGGGGCACGCTGCCGCTCAGGGTCGCGTCCATCGGCAGCCGCACGGTAAATTTACAGCCCTGCCCGTGACCGTTGCTTATAACTTCGATAGTGCCCCCATGGGCCTCTACCAGGGCCGAAACGATCGACAGGCCAACACCGAGGCCCGGCAGGTTTGCATCCGCGCGCCAGAAAGGCTCGAAGACCTGTTTGATTTCCTCCGACGAAAGTCCCTTGCCAGTGTCCGCCACGCTCAGCACGGCAAAACCGTCTTTTGCATCAAGCCCAACAAAAATCGAGCCACCCTTTGGCGTGTAGCGCAGCGCGTTGCTAACGAGATTACGAATGATCTGCTGCAGCCGCAGTGGGTCGGCGGTCGCCGTATAGTCTGCTTCACTGATTACGAGCTGCAGCTCAAGGTCCGGTTCCACCGACGGACGAACTTCTTCGATCGTCTTCTCGAGCAGCACTTGAATATCAACCGCCGAGGGCTCCAGGCGAATCTCGGACGAGGTGAAGCGGCTGACATCAACCAGGTCGTCGATCAGTCGGGACTGGGATTCGATGCTTTGCGCGACAACCGACATGCCCTTTTTAATCGTTTCCGCGCGGTCGTCCAGTTCCATCAGGCGAATCCAGGTTAACGCGGCGTTCAGCGGCGTGCGCAGTTCATGGCCAACCAGTCTTACAAAGGTTTGCCGCAGTTCATTGGCTTCCTCCGCGCTTTCGAGCGCGACCTTGAGGTTACCGGCCTGTTCGCGCTTAACGGTGACGTCAGCAACGATGCCAACGTAATGCGTAATCCGGCCATCGTGATCCTGTACCGGCGCAAGACTCAAGCGGTTCCAGAACTCGCGACCATCCTTGCGCTTGTTGCGAAGCTCAACGGTGCCATCCGTGCCGGTATCGAGGTAGTAGCGAATCTCGGAGCGGGCGCCCTGCTGGTTTTCTACGCCGTCGTTCAGGAATCGGCAGTTCTGCCCGATGACCTCCGCAGCCGAGTATCCCGTGATTTCACAAAAGGCCATGTTGACGTAAACAATCGGCTCGTCCGGCTTGGTGTGGTCGGTGATGATAATGCCATTCGTGGTTGCCGCCAGGGCGCGTTCGCGGATATAGAGTGTGTTATCGGAGCGGCGCAAAATTAAAACAGAAACAATGGCAACAGTGCCGGCCGCTATGACCGAGCCAAGCGCAGAAAGCGCGATAGCGAACGCGCCGCCATAAGCCCCCGTCCCAAAACCCGCGGCAACGATTGCGCCGACGACTAACGGTGCGACGATCACCATCGGCAACAACGAACGGGCGAAGCTACCGAGAAACGAACTCTCACGCAGTATTGCAACGACGCCGAAATTCGGCCGCAACCAGATTGCACCCATCGCCAACGCCATAAACAAGACCGCCGTCGTCAGCGCCATCGCGGTAACGCCGTCGATGCCGAGATACAGCACGGGGGCGCCGTAGGTGTAGCCGAGAATTGAGGCCAGCGCGGTTAGCAGTAACGCGACGGCAATCACGCGACTGACAAACCGGGCCCGCTGCGTTGCCCAGTGGTCCGCAATGAGTGCCGCGGCAAACAGCAGGAAACACACTGCTGTTGTAGGCGCCATCCGACCCGGCGAGCTGGTCAACTCGAGGTCATTGGTTGCGGGAACCAGGAGCTGATCAATTCCCAGGTCGATACCGAATACATACTGTGACAGGGTGGCAACGGCGAACACGACGAGGCCCGTTTCCAGGAAAGCGCGCGGCACCGCCAGCAGCATTGTTGTCCCGTAATTCGCCAGCAGCAAAATCCCGGCGCAGACCAGAAGCGCGACGGCGGTGTTGGCTTTCATTGACACATCGCCAAGCCCGATACTGCGCAGCCAGTGCAGGTCGGAATACCAGCCGAGTAACGCAGCCGCTGCAACCACGACACATAGTAATACTGCGGAGTTAACGACAACGGCCGGGTTCAGCCAGAGTGGTTCATGGCCGTTGGATGTCATAGGTTCTTACGCTTTAAATAAAGGCGCCAAAGTTTAACCGATTCTGGCGCTTGACAGGCGCCGGGCGGGCAGCCAGCATGATTTGCTGGCGATCCCGCCGGTAATCAGGATGCACCCACGTATGGCGCACATTCTCATCGTTGACGACGAACCGGATTTCAGCAGCGGCATGTCCGAATTCCTGCGCCTGCAGGAGCACACGGTCGTTACTGCGAATACGCTGTCGGCAGGCCGCACCGCACTCAAGAAGAAATTGCCCGACGTGCTGCTGCTAGACCTGATGCTGCCAGACGGCAATGGCCTCGACCTGTTCGACCAGTTTGAATCCCGGCGTCCACAGAAGATCGTGATCATTACCGGGCACAGCGGCATTAAATCCCTGATAGGCGGCATGGCTGGCGACGGTGTTGTGTACATGAAAAAACCGATCGAGCCGCGCGAACTGGTCGGTCTGATCGGTCAGGACGGTGATTCCCTCGATGTTTCCGGCGAACACGAAGGGGCCCATTTCGGCGTGCTGGTCGGGGACAGTGGCCCGATGCATTCGGTCTACAAGCAGATAAAGCAGGTCGCCGCAACGGACAGCACCGTGCTGGTGCAGGGAGAGAGCGGCACCGGCAAGGAACTGGTCGCCGACGCGGTGCACCGTCTGAGCAAGAGGTCCGGCAATTTCATACCGGTCAACTGCGGCGGACTCAGCAAGGAACTGGTTTCTTCACAGCTTTTTGGGCATGAGAAAGGCAGCTTTACCGGCGCCGACAAACAGCACAAGGGTTTTTTCGAGCGCGCCAACAACGGCACCCTGTTTCTCGATGAAATAACCGAGATGCCGCTCGAGATGCAGACGCACCTGTTGCGCGTTCTCGAAACCGGCAAGGTGCTGCGCGTAGGCGCCTCGACCGAGCTGCCCGTCAACGCGCGACTGGTCGCCGCAACCAATCGGGATCCGGCACAGGCCGTGCGGGATGGTGTTTTGCGTGAAGACCTGTACTTTCGGCTGCGAGTGTTTCCGATACAGTTGCCGGCCCTGCGAGCACGGGGCGATGACATAGAGCTACTCGCCAACCATTTTCTGGCGCAACTCAATTCCAAGCACGGCACAAGCAAGACCTTGCCGAAAGCTGCGCTGCAGAGTCTGCTGGACCACACGTGGCCGGGCAACGTTCGCGAACTCAAGCACACCGTTCACCGCATGTACATCATGGCCGAGGGCGACGAGCTGGCGGCGCCGGAACACTGGGACACCGAATTGAAGTCTGACATCGAGGGCCTGAGTGCCGGACGCTCCATCGCCGACGTAGAAAAAGACCTGATTATGGCGACACTGCGTGAACTGAACGGGGACAAAAAAGCCGCGGCGGCGAGCCTCGGCGTCAGCCTGAAAACCTTGTACAACCGGCTGAAAGACTATGGTGAGGACACTGAATCCAAAGAAACGTGACACAACCGTTAGCGTTACGGCGTCTTAAGGGGCACTTTCGGGGATCGAATGCAGTCCAATCCTTCAGGATGCCGCAAACGGGAGGGAGAATGAGTGAAAGAGCAGACAAAGCGAAGCGCGTGCTCATCGTTGAGGATGAAGCAGCGGCAAGAGAAGCGAGTGAACGCTATCTCGGGTTTGTTGGCCACGACGTAGCAACCGCGGCTGACGCCAACGAAGCATTTGCCCGGGCGACCGCAGTCAATCCGGAAGTTGCGATTTGTGACTGGCGCCTCGGCGGTGGGCCCGACGGTACTGTCGTCGCTCGCGAGCTGCAGCAGCGCTACGGTACCTCGATCATTTTTGTAACCGCGCATCCGCTGGATGAACTGCGCGACGTTACCGAAGACATTCGCGTGACCCGCTATCTGCGCAAGCCTGTCCAGTTCCCACAGCTAATCGAGGCCATCGACGCCGCTCACGCCTGACGATCCGGCAGCGCAACCAGCACCGGCGGCCCGATCGGCGCCGATTTCCTTACGACGCGAAAGTGCAGGCGGTGCCTGTCGCGCACCGTCCCGTCTCCAGCCTTTCCGGCCACGTTTGCTTTTCAAAAGCGCACGTTCCTCTACGCGCCACCGCCATCTTCCAGGTTGAGGTGCGAAAGTTACTCTTCCTGGTAGAAACTTCTGCGCGGCCCGGTAAATTTTTCAAGGAACGGGCGGCAAACGCTATCTGAATCCGCGGAAACCCTTGAAAACACTGCTATTGCCTGTCTGGCACGTTACCTGCATTACCTTTGGTGAAGCAGAGCATCGGACTAATCCGTGCTCGACAAACCAGAGGAGAACAACATCATGCTTTCATGGGCGCTAACGTTTTTTGTACTCGCGGTTATCGCAGCAGTTCTTGGCTTCGGCGGCATTGCCGGTGCAGCTGCAGGTATTGCGAAAATCTTTTTCTTTGTATTCCTTGCGCTGCTGATTGTCAGCGCCATTGCGAATGCCATGCGCGGACGATCCCCCGTATGACCCTGAGCGCAGCCCGCGTGGCGATTAATCGTCGGCACGCGGAGCTGCCAGATGGCTAGCAGATGACGGGTAGATGGCGACACAACGCGTCGTAAACGGCCCGCGAGGATCAAACCATTCACACGTTATTGAGGAGACCTTCAATGAGTAGACAGGCACAAGCAACAGCAAGTAACGAACCGGTTAACGGTACGTCCACCGCCAGCCGCCGTGCGGCGGAAAAGGCACATGCCGTGATTGACGAAACGGCCAACAAGGCAGAAGCCGTCGAAGAGCAGCTGCGCGATCGCGCAGTTCGCGCCGGCGAAAAAGTCGAGGCCTCGCAGGAAGCCGCGGCGGAGCAGATCAAGAGTTCCCTGGCCAAAGCGGAAGCCTTCGCCAAGGAACGGCCGCTGACCGCCGCCGGTATCGCGTTTGCCTCAGGCGTGCTCGCCGCTGCAGTTTTGCGCAGGTAGAAAGGCGTGGAGCAGAACGCCCAACCGCGCAGCGACATCGATGATCTTCAGGATCAAAGCGATGCGGTAACCGCGCACGCCATCGGCTGGATCAGCTCGATGCGTGCGCGGATTCACGTTGTCATGGAGCTGGCGGTGGCCGAGGCGACGCTCGCCGCGACCAGCGCGGCAGCGATGTGCCTGTACGTTGCGGTCGCCACGCTTTTCTTGCTCGGCGCCTGGGGATTGTTGGTCGCGGGTATGACGCTCGCGCTGCTGCAGTGGGGCGTGTCCTTATACGCTGCACTACTGGGTTTTGCGCTCCTGCATATCGTCATCGCAGGTATTTTTGCAATGCGCGCCGTGAAGATGAGCCGACACATTAACCTCGCTGCAACGCGCCAACAGCTTGCAGGGGACGAAACATGAAATGGGCAACGCGCAAAGCGCACGTCGAACAGCTTGCGACGCGCGCCCACGAGCGTGCTGAGCAGCTCGCAAAACACCGCGCTGCACTGACGAATTGGCGCTACAAAGCCTTCGGCACGCCCGAAGCGCTGACATGGTCATTTGCCGCCGGCGCGCTATGGTCGGTGACCCGTGATTCTGGCGATGACGAGCGACGCACCACGCGCATGCTTGCCAAAATTGCCAACTATTCATGGATTGCATGGCCCTACCTGAGCAAGCTCAGTGCTACGGCGCAGACGCCAGATTTATCGCCCGATGCGCCAGACGACGTCGGGCTGTTTTGACATGAAAACCAAAAAAAAAAGCGAGATAACGGGCGCGGCTGAAGGTCCTTTTTTTCGGCAATTCGACGCCTCGCTGGCGACCCTGGGACTGTTCGCCCTGGCAACCGGCGCCGTACTTTATTTCGCGGCCAACCTGCTCATCCCCATTGCCTTTGCGGGCCTGATCAGTTTGCTCTTGTCGCCGGCCGTGCGCTACCTGACCCGCTGGCACATCCCTACCGCGCTGGCTTCCCTACTGGTTATTGCGATGTTGGTCGTAACCGCCGCTGCCGCGCTTACTAATCTCGCGGAACCGGCAAATCAATGGCTCAGCGAAGCGCCCACCTCCGTACGTGAGTTGCAACGCAAGGCCTTCGGGCCGAAAGAGCAGCTTGCCAACATCCAGGAACTGGCTGACGAAGTCGAAGAACTGACGACATCAGATTCACCCGATAGACCGCAGCCCGTCGTCGTTACCGGGCCGTCCGTACTGGAAACGTTTGTTGGCGGCGTGCCTGTGCTCGTGGCTAATATTGGTATCGTTATTTTCCTGACGTATTTTTTGCTCGCATCCGGTGATCAGTTACTGCGCCGCATTACCCAATGTGGCCGCAACTGGTCTGAACAACGGCGTATCGTTTCAATTTCGCGGCAACTGCAGTCGGACCTGTCGCGTTACCTCGTGACAGTGACCCTGATCAACATGACGCTGGGCCTTGCGGTCGCCGTCGCCATGCACCTGCTTGAAGTACCCAACCCGCTAATGTGGGGCGCGATGACCGCGCTGCTGAACTTTGCGCCCTACCTCGGTGCACTGGCGTCGGCAGCAGTGTTGACGTTCGTCGGCTTAACGACGTTCGATTCGCTCGCCGATGCGCTAATGGTGCCCGGTGTTTTCCTGGTCCTGACAATCCTGGAGGGCCAGCTGCTGACACCGTCTATCGTCGGTCGGCGCATGTCGCTAAGCCCTATTTTCGTTTTTCTGTCGGTGGTTGTCTGGGGCTGGCTGTGGGGTGTTGTCGGCGCGTTGATGGCAGTGCCTATCGTAACCACGCTGAAAGTTTTTTGCGATCACGTGCCGGCGCTCGAGCCGGTCGGCAGGTTCCTGCGGCACGAACGGTCCGAGCCCGCTGTACGCGTTTCACGTACGGCAAGCCACAGTAGCGCATGAAGAATGCACGAGAAACGAAAACGCCGCGCATTGTTTACGCCGTCGATGTACCGCCGCTGCAGCTCACCGCGCTGACCGAGATTTTGGCGCGGCATGCGATCGGCGTTCGCTCGTTCAGCGGGCGCGCGCGACTTGCCGGGGTACTCAAACGAGGGCTGGTTACGCC
>JABDKF010000216.1 GCA_013003155.1 Woeseia sp.
ACACGGTACGATCGAGAAAAGTTCCTATCCTATCGCCAACGTCAAAGACACGGTTGGTGCCGGCGACACGTTTCATTCTGCGTTTCTCGCCGCGCTCTTGAGGGCGGGAAGGGACAACGAGTCCCTTCTGTCGGTATCTCAGCAGCAGTTGGGCGAGGCTGTCGATTTTGCGTGTGCCGCTGCGGCAATCAACGTGTCACGGGCTGGCTGCTCGCCGCCGACGCAGCAGGAAGTGGAGTCGTTCATCGAATCGACACGCCGCTGAGCACGACGAACTGTACTGCATATCCTGGTTTGTCCTCTTCCAATCGACCGGCTGCTTGTGACCCGCAGCCGTCAAAAGCTGTTCCTGTGGGAGCGGCTTCAGCCGCGATTGTCGAGTCAATACTCCTTACAGAATACTCGCGAGATTGTCTGATCAGGTTTGCACGTGCGGCGCTGTTGATGATGTAGGGGACCGCTTCCGGCAGACTTTCTGCAAGCGAGCAACCTTATCGCGGCTGAAGCCGCTCCCACAGGCAGTCGCGTTCCCATAAACTTTGGGATGTATCGCGGCTGAAGCCGCTCCCACAGGTAATTTTCGGCCACGCGTGCAATGACGATCTGATGTTAACGTGTGCGATTGTGGTCTGATTGCCGTGGGTGCAATGACAGGTCTTGAAATGGCCGGCACTACCTTCGAATATCGCGGTCGAATAAAAAGTAAGATTTTTTTCTGTCCGTGCGCGCCGTCAAGTCGTGCACGAATTGATAACATCGCGGTACGCTCGGCAGCCATTCAACATCGGGAGTGTGCATGCACATTCGAAACACACGGATATCCCTTCCACGCCGTTTCAGCGTGCGCGAGGCTGTAACAGCGTCCGCCGCGTTGCTGCTCACGTTCGCGCACGCCGCTTCCTCGCAGGGCGTCCCGCCACCGCCATCCAGTCTCGAAAAAAAGCCGGCGACGCCAACCTATCCGGGCGACATGCCGGAAGAGCTGCGGGCGCCGATCAAAAAGCTCGCGGTAATTTCCGGGCGGGGCCCTGCCGATCAGGATGTGAGCGGTAGCTACGAAAAGGCAACGGCCGGCCTGGTGGGGGGTATGTCCGAGGGCAACAGCCGCGCGAGAATCTCGAAGGAGATAGGGCCCGTGCCGGTCAATATCCCGATTCCGATCCTGACGTTGCCGGCGACGATCATCGGCGGACTGGCCGGTTCCATGCAGCGACAAATCCAGGAGTTTCGGGATGCGCTCACCGAGGAGATCGTCAACGCCGAGAGTCCACCGCTAACAGATGACGGTCTCGCGCTCGATGTTTTTTGGGGCGTGCGCGAATTACCGAGCCTTGATTCCAAACTGCTCGCGGCGGGCGCTGAAATGCCGGAAGGCACTGACGCCGCGCTGTATGTAAGCTTCGGCGATATCGGCATCGACGTGCAGGGCAAAGAGGCCATTATTACAACGTCTGCAGAAGCGACGTTAAGACATGCCGTCACCGGCCAAGTCATCTACGAGTCGGACTTTCACTACCAGGACCGCGACACCTTGCGCAACTGGACCGCGAACGACAACGCCGTTTGGCGGGCCTACGGCAATTTTGCGCGTTACTCTCTCGGTCGCGAGATTTCGGCGGCGCTTTTTGACCGGGTCAGTCTGCCGTATGACTTAAGTCCGGTGTCGACCAAAACGGCGAAACGCGATCGCAAGGACAAGTTGCAGCTGAACAGTAAATCGCTCACGCCAACTCTGGCCTGGGAACTGACGAAAGAGAAGGGCGCCGATTTGCCTGCCTGGGCGCAGTCACTCGACGAGAAGGCGATCACCTATGATCTCGAAATTTACGATGGACAGAGGCCGGTCTACACCGCCGAGCAGCTGCGCGACGCGCAGCACACGCTGACCTACGAGCTGGAACCGTGCCAGGCGTATCGCTGGTCGGTGCGGCCGGCGTATCACGTGGACGGCATAATTCGCTACGGTGAGTGGATGAGCTTTCCGCCGCCGCCGCCAGCGGAGCCCGCAGAAGCTGTTGTCATCAATGGCCCGCAGGGGCGCAGTGCGTCGACAGCCCCGGCCTTTACACAGGACTATCCGGTGCTCGATGTTGCCTGCGGCAGGCGCTGACCCAACTGCCGGCCTGCAGGGGACGGGCCACGCCCTGCCGGCAAAAAGGCGTAATTTCGGCTGATTTCGGCGCAGATTCGGCCTGACGCAGCCCGCAAATTTTCGGGGAAAACCCTTTGACTATAGGCCCAAGCTGGTATACTCCCGGCAGCTTGAAAGTACGCCTTCTATTTATGTACACCATTTCGAAGTTCCTTATTAGTACCTCGTCCTGTTTTTCATAAGTAATTGCACCACTTCCAGCGACACGGCCTTCATACGAAGGCTTCCATTACGATTGAAAAGATAGGATCAAAACTATGTCTACTACTACCGGAACCGTAAAATGGTTTAACGATGCCAAAGGCTTTGGCTTCATCGAGCAAGAATCTGGCCCCGACGTATTTGCCCATTACAGCGCCATCACAGGCGAGGGACACAAATCGTTGGCCGAAGGCCAGAAAGTCGAGTTCACTGTTACGCAGGGCCAGAAAGGTCCCCAGGCAGAGAA
>JABDKF010000230.1 GCA_013003155.1 Woeseia sp.
GTACTGGCCCCAGGTCTACGAGCACGCGATTCATATTGCGGCGCAGATCCTCTTCGCGTACGCGATCGATATGCTGATTTGCTGGACGCGACGAGAGAAGTATTTTCTCGGTTTCGGGCCATTTCCGATTATTTTCAGCACAAACCTTTTCCTTTGGTTCAGGGACGATTGGTTTTATCTACAATTCCTGATGATTGCGGTCGGCTTCCTCGGCAAGGAATTTGTTGTGTGGAGTCGCGAGGGAAAACGGACACATATTTTCAATCCTTCCGCCTTTTCGCTCGGGCTGTTTTCGCTTGTACTGATCATTACAGATACGACGAATCTGACATGGGGCGAACAGATTGCAACAACTCTGAGTCTCGCCCCGCACATCTATCTGATGATCTTTCTTCTTGGGCTCGTCGTAATGTATTCATTCAGTACGACGCTGGTCTCTTCCATATCAGCAGCCACACTGTTCGCCCTCAGTGCGATCTATTTCGATAGGACGGGAGTGCCGTATTTCCTCGACTCCGAGATTCCGATAGCGGTCTTCCTTGGCTTGCATCTACTCGTAACCGATCCATCGACATCGCCGCGCACACCCTTCGGCAAGGCGATCTTCGGCTTGTTATACGGTGCCGGTGTTTTCGTGTTGTATGAACTTCTGGATTTCTTCGGCTCTCCAACGTTCTATGACAAGCTGTTATGTGTGCCATTGCTAAACCTGAGCGTCCAGCTCATCGATAGACTGGTCAGAACGCGCATGGCGACTGACTGGGCCGAAAGGCTGAAGCTTGTGACGGCCACGAAGCGAAGCAACATGGTTCATATGGCAATTTGGATCGCGTTCTTCTCATGGATGTCGTTGTTGGGCTCTACGGACGGCCAGCACACGGGCGACAGTGTTCCATTCTGGCAGCAAGCGTGTGCGGATGACCGTCGCCGGGCGTGCGAGAGGCTGCTACTGATAGAAGGTGGATACTGCAGGAGCAACGTCGGATGGGCATGCAATGAAATGGGTATCCACTATGCAGAAGGAAAGATTGCCAATGCTGATCTGGTATTGAGCAGGTCATTTTTCGAGCGCTCTTGCAGAACCGGGTTCTGGGACGGCTGCGTCAATCTTCGCAGGCTGCAGCGAGGCATGGGCGTTGACACACTAACGCATCAGCCACCCCGGGTAGCGGACCTCCGAGGGTTGCTTCGGCAGGGCGGGCTGACGCTAGTCGACATGCCGGAAGCTGAACTACTTGCGCGTGCCTGCGACCACGGATGGGAGTTTGCCTGTGCCGACGAGACCGGTGCGTTTTCCGCAGGGGCTGCGAAAGCGCAGTAGCTGGTTAAGCCAGCTGGCCGTGTCATATTGAAAAGAAATTGACCGGCGTCGACAGAATCAAACTCAGCACCGAGAGCAGTCGGTTGCGGATAGTGCGTATAAGGAGCAATTATGTCAGGCGCGAAACCGTCGGGGCGAGCTGAAGCCGGCTGACGATGGCAAATCGGGGCCGCCATCGGGCGGAGCCGGCCCGACCCTCTCGTCGTTCAGGCGCGTGAATCTTCCCCTTTCACCCGAAAATGCCGGCGCATCACGCCGCAAGCAAGAATCCGCCCGTCCCTGCTCGGTGGCGCGGGTTGTGACGAACAGGATGAAGCGGTGAGACCAGGCGATCTTCCTGCGGCGGCGCTCGGCTAGGATGGCTCGAATAAGCCGGATCGATGGGCTCCACAATATGGCGGAGATGTTCCAGAATCCGCTCGATGACGGCGGGTTGCTCGACGCTGGCGATGACGCGCAAGCGGCCGCCGCATTGCCGGCAGGTCTCGATATCAATTGCGAACACTCGCTTGAGGCGTTGTGCCCATGACATCGCCCGTTGCCGGCCAGTTTCCGCGTCCGCCGACACGTAAATACAGCATCGGTCACGTATCTGTTCGGATTTCAAGGTGGATAGATCGGCGCGCCCGACAAGATTGATCGAAACAGCCTTGGGGCTGTTTCGACCCCTGCGGGGCGCGCTGCGCGCGTCCAAATTGCTGGCGCAATTTGTCGAAAAAAGTTCGATCTTGATGCGGCACACCGAATACGAAAACGGGCCCCGCAAGGGGGCCCGTTCTCGTATTTGGCGCGCCCGACAAGATTCGAACTTGTGACCCCTGCCTTCGGAGTACGCCATTTAGTTTGTAAGTAACTGATTCAACTAACGCTAACGAGTCGGGCGCCCATTGCAATTGCAGTACTCATCACAACCGTGCAGGACTCAGTCACACAAATCTCACACAGTCGACACCAGGATCAGGCTTGCTGCGACAAGGAAGATCGTCTGACCAAGATTACCCTAGCGCAGTTTGACTGGATTCGGTCTAGCGCTGCGACCAAACGTATACAAGAACGGTTTTGGCTCACTAATCGACATGTTCACGAACTTCTGAATGAGCGGCACTATTATGTCGGCCGTTTCGTCAGCTGTAACATTTCCACCCGTAAAACAGAATGCTGCAACGCCATGGTCTCGCAGTGCTTCAATTTCGAGCCTGCGGTATCGAATCCGCTCATCGCGATTCAGGACGATCCAGCCCTGCTTTCCGCACCCCTCAAGCCACACGTGGTCCTGGGTAGAGGACGCAAAAGCACTTCCAGCATGTTCGACGTTTGCGCCGGCCTCGCGCATTCTCTCGAGTAGCACCTTCGAGTAGATGCTCTGATCAAGATAAAACGTTGCGCCTTTAAGCCGCTCTGCGGCGATCGAGTTCGCAGCGGATCGCTTCTTCGATCGCTTCCGACGTGGTGTCATAGTCTTCCGACAATGCTACTAAGCTGTCGCCGGCCTTGAATCTGTCCGCGAGCACAGCTGTTGGCACCGCGCGTCCAACAAGTACGGGACGCCCAAACGACACCAACGGGTTCATTTCTACCGGAGCCGGGGCGTCAGACGTATCGTCGTTTCGCGTAAACGGATACAGCTTAATTGGCACGCCCTTGGGGTCACGTTCTATTCGACTGAGATACGCCTCAACAACAGACGCCATTTCTAATTGACCGTCCTTGGACACGTTTATTAGCGCACCCAGCCGCTCTACGAGCAGGTCGAGTCCATCAGTTTGAAGGCGATTGTCAGCAAGTGGGCGCTCAATTTCGAGTTGTTGACTTGTATATTCAAGTGCCTGACGAATCTTGGGTAACGGAATTCGGTGCTTGCGTCGGAAAGCCATGAGAACGTGCGCTTCAACCACGTTCAAGAACGAGAGTCCGTCTCGAGGCTCACCGTCAAGTTGGATGACATTCTCGAATACTCGAACTTCGTCGTTGTGCCGATATCGCTGGCCTAAGCACCAAGCGCGTAATGTCGATACAGGGAGGTTTAGATAATGCGCCGCTTCGACAAATGGATATGCGGGCGTACGCCTTAATCTATCGATATCAATCGCCATTTGTCGCGCCCTCTGCCACCCGAGCGTTAGATTACCCTTATGGGGGCTCCCCTGTCAGCTAGAATTAGCAGGCCGTTTGACCGCAAATGGCCTTTTGCCCGGTCATTGTCGGATCATTTCATCTTCACCAGAAGACGGTACTGCGCGGGTTAGGGCCCGAATCGCCGGAAGGTCTACCAGTCCGGGGTTACTACACTTCCCGACTCAAAGAATGAGACCCTTAGCTGTAATCTGGCGAATGCCAACCTGGAGCTCTGTCACTCCGTGCACGCACAATCCTTGGATGCCTAGCTGTCGCGCTGCATCGACGTTTGCTTGAGTGTCGTCAATGAAAAGGATTTCTGAAAAATGGCGCGCCCGACAGCATTCGAACCTGTGACCCCCGCCTTCGGAGTGCAAACCTGTATTCAGTGGAGAATCGGTCTCAATCGGGATCGATCGAAACCTGTTGTTCTAGATAATAACTTTCCTTGGAGCCAGTCAAGCCCAAGAACACCGATTAACGCCAATTCTGTCGGGCACCGTCGAAACTGGTCACAATACCTGGACCGATTTCGACTCGGTTCGTTACCAGTATTCGCTGTAGAAACGATATATCGAAATCGCCCTCACCGAGCGCCAGCGGGCTGATGAAGGGTCGCTGGGCTAACGGCTACGTTGCGCCTCCCACTGATCGATCGGATGCAGTGGACCGACCGGGCAATAATGTTCTTTTGTTGGAGTGCCCGTTATCCGTGAATAAAGATCGTGCATCGCCCGCATCTCGCAGCCGGGAGTGCCGATCACGGCCGCAATCACGAAGGAGATGCCCAGGTGCCCGAAAATATACAGTTCCCAGGCCCAGATTGTTCGCGCCAGCAACATTGTCTCGGCGTTTCCCGTCATCTGGTATCCAACTACAGCGACTCCCCCGATCACCACCGCGCTGGCGATCGCTGGCCATTTTTTCCAAGCGCGCGAATAGCCAATGTTCACGACGTAGCTGATTATGAACAGTGCCGGAACAATGCCGTTCCAAACTATCGGTCGAACGTTTCCAGCCGGAGAAATGAGATCATCCGAATACTGTAAGAGGTTAACGACATACCAGATTGAGAGGGCGCCCAGCGCCAATCGAACCAGCCGACCCGCTGGCCCCGGCTTTGGGAGTGAATCAGGTTCATCAAGTTTTAGGTCCGTCGATGCCATTGCTCAGTGCGTTACCGTCGCTTCGGAAATCCCGAACGGCTCCTTTTGAACCTCTATAGTATCAAACACCTCGGCCGCCAATAGGTCGCCGGCCTTGTCCCGGTACTCGATACGGTGCGGATACTTGAAACCATCCGTCTCGCGCACGTCACTCTGCACGATGGTGTACAGGACTTCGTCATCCTCGCCGAGCAGGTCGGCCTTGACGAGCGCGCCGCCGTGGCTGTTGATATACAGGTGCCATCGGTCGCCGCTTGCCTGTGTCAGGTCAAGTTTCCAGGCAAGCACATCGCCAAGCTTGTGCATGCCGATCATTTGCAGCTCGCTGCCCTTGTCAGGCCATTCGACAAGCTGACCGTCGAACTCAAAGGTTCGGTGCAGAACGTCCTCAAAATCGGGCGGAACACCCAACGATGAGAGTTGGCCACCGACGGTATCGCCGTTTCGGGCAACCGCAGACACGATCTCTCTATCGCCCAGCTTGACCGACTTGGTCAGTACGCGTGGCCGGCGCATTTCGATAGTCAGATCCCATTCCTTGCCATTCGCCAGCCAACGACCGTGCTTGGTGATCGCCTGTATGGTCTTGAGGTTCTTATAGCCGCCGCGATTGCGAATGTGTTGGCTGACCGCCGCATTTCTCGGCTGGGCGACGACGGGAATTACGGTGCCGTCGGCCAGCAATTCGGCCTCACTTTGATCGATCTGTGGACCTTGCGAATAACGCCGCTCGTCGACCTGATCGAGATAGCCGCTGGTCACGTTTGCAAATCGTTCCGCGTCCAACAGGAGTTCCTTCGGAAACCCGCCGGATCGGTCGAGGAATCCCCCGAGCTGATGTTCGTAGTAGTCGGGTTTCGGCGGCAGTGTGCCTTCCCAGAGCGCGTCCGGACCGTAGATCGCCCAGAAATCCCAGACGTAGATATCGACGTCCATGACGTCTTCGAAATGACTACCGATGATGCCGGTGTCCTCCCAGTAATGATGCACTCTCGGCCCATCCAGGAGCGGTATCGTGTCGGCGACATGTTCCTCTTTGGCACCCAGCGTCGGCACGTGCACAACGAATGTCACCAGCCGCTCGTCGTTTTGACTCGCCGCGAGAAATGCATCGTTCAGGTCCGCCATTCCGCGGAGACAAATGCCGCAGGTCGGTCCGCTTAAAAACAGCAGGCGAACCTTGCCAGCGCTGGCATTGAAGTCGTACTTCAGTTGCGTCAATTCTTCGTCCAGCACAAGGTAGGACCGATCCGAAACATAGGTTTCGCCGGCGCTTTGTTCGGCCACCGGCTCGGTGTTGTCCTGCCCGCAAGCCACGAGCGTCAGGCAAAGGAAGGCCAGCGCGTATCTGAGTGAAGTCATTCTCGAAGTCCCTCCGGTGTCGGATCCACCAGCACCCACTGCAGATCGGCGGCGAAGAACGCGAGGACAATCATGATGGCGGCAATCCACAGCGACACTTTCAACCAGATCGACGGCCCAGTGGGGCATGAGCCATCGTCACATACCGGTTGCGGCCGGTAGACACGCCAGAACGCCCACGCAAGCATGACCGCCGCTACGCCGATGATGTAAGGGCGATACGGTGCCCAGCGCGCCATCGTCACTGCCCCGGAAACGCCGAACAGAACGACTGCCCACGGGCCGATACAGCAAAGTCCGATGAACGATGCGATCGTACTGATACCGATGGCGCCACCGGTCGTCGCTGCAGCGCCTCTATGTGTGCCGGAATCCGGTTTTTGATCCATGAATGGAAACCAATGGCGTCAATTGACGTCAGAATGATGTATCAGCCTACACCTTGTACTTTAGTACCAGGTCAAGTACGGGATGGGCATTAGACGGAGTCCTAAACCGATGAATTCACTGAGTGTTGGTGGCGTAATCAAGGCGACGGGGCTATCGCGCGAAACCTTGCGCTTCTACGAGAGAGAGGGGCTGCTCAAACCCCGGCGCAAAGCCGGCAACGGGTATCGCGTCTACACGGCGAATGACCTCGAACGGCTCGAGTTCATTTTCCGCACCAAGAAGGCAGGCTTCACGATTCGCGAGATTCGCGAGCTGCTCGATTTGCGCAAGAGCGACCACGCCACCTGCCAGCTCGGGCGCGACCTCGCCGAACGCCAGATTCGACGGGTCGACGAAAAGATCCGGTCGCTGCAGGAGGTACGCGCGATCCTGGTCGACTTTGCCAGGCAATGCGAGAAAGAGGGTCCCGACGCGCCGTGCAGCCTGACCTTCAACGTGTCGCCGGTGCTGTTCGAGGAAAATTTCTTCGGCCGTTGCTGAAACGCCATTGTCTCCTTTCAGCCCGCGCAACAAGAAAGCATGCGCACATCCTTGAAGAACGTCTGCGCACACAGTTTTAGACCCTCCACCATTGTCAGGTAAGGGAACAACTGTTCGGACAGTTCCTTGACGGTCATGCGGCTCCTAATCGCAAGCGCGGCACTTTGAATCATCTCACCGGCATTCGGCGCCAGTATCTGCGCCCCGATTAGCCGCTGTGAACTGCTATCGATCACCAGCTTGATGAATCCGTCGGTTTCGAAATTTGCGAGCGACCTGGGCACGTTGTCGAGATCCAGCGTGCGGCTGTCCGTGCTGATGCCTTCACGTTTCGCTGCTTCCTCGCTCAGCCCGACCGTGGCGACCTGTGGGTCGGTGAACGTCACCGCCGGCACGATCGAAAGATCGAGGTCGGCATCGCCGCCAGTCATGTTGATGGCCGCGTGAGTGCCGGCGGAGGCGGCGACGTACACGTAATGTGGCAATGCCGTGCAGTCGCCGACGGCGTAGATCGTCGGCACCGACGTCTGCAACCTCGAATTGACTTTGACAGCGCCGGCCCGGTCGGTCTCAACGCCGATTGCATCCAGATTCAGCCCTGCGGTGTTCGGGGCACGGCCTGCCGCAACCAGCAAGGCATCGCCCGTCAACGTTTCATCAGCCGTCGTTACCGTAAACCGATGGCCGTCGTGTGTTACGGACGACGGTACAGTTCCGGCCAGAACCCGGATGCCTTCACGACCGAATGCATCGGTAAGCCCGGCCCCGAGCTGCGGATCCTCACGTGACATCAAGCGCGTCCTGGCCAAAACCGTGACATCCGCACCCAGGCGCCGATAGGCCTGCGCCAGTTCGACCGCCACTACCGACGAACCGATGACAATGAGATGTCCGGGAATCGCGTCGGCGTACAGCGCTTCGGTCGACGTCCAATACGGCGTGCCTTCGATTCCGGCTATCGACGGTATCGCCGGACTTGCGCCGGTGGCAATCAGGATTCGATCCGCCGTAATTCGCTGCCGCTCGCCGCCTTCGAGTGCCACGTCGAGTTCGTGCGCTGATGAGAGTGTCGCCGTGCCCCTTACGAGCTGGATGCCGTCCGTCTGTGCAGCGATGTGCTCGTACTTCGCTTTTCGAAGGCCGTCGACCAGGCCCGTCTGCTGCGCCAGCAGTCGGGCACGATCGATTTGAGGTTCCTGGTTCTCGAGCCCGTCGAACGGCTTGCTGCGCTGCTGTTGTGCAAGCTCGGCGCTGCGAATCATGATCTTCGACGGCACGCAGCCCACGTTGACGCAGGTACCGCCAACGCGAGGCTCGCTTTCTATCATCGTGACCGTTCCGCCTTCCTCGACGACTTTGGTCGCAGCAGCAAATGCCCCGGAGCCGGAACCGACGATAGCCACGTGTGGCGCCTCACAGCGACCGGACGAGCACTCGTCCTTGCCGATCATCGAACGTTCCCGGTTCGCATTCGGATACCTCGCATTACTGTTTCACTGGATGCGCAGGATAGCCAACGTTGGTGGAGGCAGCCGCGATTTTCTCAACCGTTGCAATCGCGTCGTCGTATACGACAGACGCCGTTTTGGTATCGAAGTCCACGGTAACTTCGCTGACACCGTCGACTTTCTCGATTGCCTTGCGCACCGTTACCGGGCACAACGCGCAATGCATCTTTTCGACCGCTAAAGTGACGGTGCGCTGCTCCGCCATTGCCGGCGGCACCAGGAACAGGAAAATGGCGGCCAGAGCGAATAATTTTCTGCGATTCATAGCTTACTCCTAGAGAAAGTACGGGAGGACATAGGTGACGCCGAGAGCAAGTGCAACGAGGGCAGTCGCCACCCAGAGGGCAATCTTGACGACACGATCGGCGGTGTCAGTTGCGCAATAACCGTCAGTGGCACATGCCTTGCGCGGTTTCCAGTAGACATGCCAAAAACCAGCGCCGAGAAAGCCGAGTGTCGCGACAATGAAATAGCCCTGGTACGGCGCCAGCGCAGTCAGGCTGCCCATCCACGCACCGCCGACACCGAGCGTCACAAGTAAAAGCGGCGCAATGCAGCACGTGGACGCCAGTACGCCTCCGATGACACTGCCGACAGCGGCGACCTTCTGTTTGTCAGTTTCATCGATCATTTGTCGTAACCTCTCATCGTCCACCGACGACGGCTTGTTGATTATCGGATTCATCTAGTAGTGATCCGAATTGATGAACGTTCTTCCCTTTGCCCGCCTCGAAGGCCTCTGTAAGTGTCAGAACGAAACCGCCCGGATTCTGGTCGAGCCAGGGTTCGACTTCACCTGCCATCAGAAAATGAACGTGATGACAAAAACTGCTGACGACGTTTTGTTCCCAGCCCTCGTCATCAGGCACATTGAACGAGACGAATAGTCCGGAAATGTCGCCCGTCATTATTTCTGCTTCGCTTGGAGAGACTGCCAACCGCACCGGGCGTTGCTCAACGCCGGTTTTCGCTTCGACGCGAACTTCGGTATCGAGGAGCTCTGGAATAAACAGCGTATCCCAGGCGCACCACGCGTATCGGCGGTACCGGCCGATGTGAACCTCGTACGCCATCTCCGGACGAGCCAGCCCCCAGAAGCCGACGATCTCTCCGTCAGTTCCGCGGAAAACGCCGGGCCATTCATCTAACAGATAGCGCACGTGGGCTTCGGGCTCGCCGGAGGCTGAGGCAATCGAAGTGGCGTGCACATCGTCATTGCCCGCGAGCAATCGATAAACACTGAGTGCGATCCGGGCATCTGCTTCGGACAGTGCCGGAAACAGCAAAACAAGCCGGTCTTTGCCACCTGCGGAGTTCATGGCTTGCTCCATACCGAATAGCTTGCGGTCCAGGTGTTCAGATCGGCGGTACCGGTTACCGGCAGGTGACGCGCACCCAGCACACTTGCGTCATCGAAGGCGATCGTTCCCGACAACGTCCAGATACGCGGGTGTGTTTTGCCATCGGGTGTCACAGCTGCGTCGGTACTGGCCGGGGTATAGACGCCGAGAATCTGGAATGCGTGACGCTCGCCGTCGACCTCGATGAAGCCGTGGAAGTGAGCCGGGTGAAAGTCAGCGCGTTCCTGGTCTTCGTACAGATCCCAGCCGACGCGGCCGGAAAGCCGCCCGGCTGCCGTTCCATCGCCGGTGCCCAGGTAGATACCGAAAAGCGGCGCGCGATCTCTGAACCATTTGCGTTCGGACTGCTGATACTTGAGCGCCATCGTCATGACGGGCTCCGGCGTGGCCGACACGGAAGTTGCGGGATACGCCACCGTCAACGTGAGCAACCCGATCAGCAGTACCCATTGAACACGACTAACCATGTGAATTTCCTTGCAATCGATCCTGTTGGGGCCGAGTATCAACCCTGTAGTCACTATAGAGTCAAGGTCTGATCGATGGAATCGCAAAAAGAGATGCGGATCGGCGAGTTATCGACACTTACGGGCGTCAAGATCGAGACCATCCGCTATTACGAGAA
>JABDKF010000231.1 GCA_013003155.1 Woeseia sp.
GCCTCGCAAATAGTATTCCTGCTTTGCGGTAAAGCAACCCCCAGGAGAGCTGCGGCATGCTTAAATTCAGTCTGCTATGCAAATTGTAGGGAGTCTCTGGCTGGAAATGGCAGACGGAAATCTCATAGGGACGATCTCCACTATCATCCGCCGGACCAGATCCGAGAGTTTCGATTAAGTTTGTTTATGAAGGAATTTCTCGCTCTTAACCCTTGTCCCGAGTCCGTCGAGCGCGTCGGCAAGTCCAGTTGTTGCGAACGACAAGTCGATTCACCTCGTCCCAAATCGGAAAAGCCCTTAGTACCTTCCTCAGCATATACTTCCTCGTCGGAAGGTCGGTCAAAATTTACTGCAAAGATGATCGAAACGGTTTCATGGAGAGGTCGAGGAAACTCGACACCCGCTAAGTCCCTCTAACCAAACAAACCACAGCCTCGATGGAAGATCCAGCCGACACCCCGCTCGCGACAAATCACTGATTTTCGCCGTAACTTCTCTACAGCCTGCTTATCGCATTTTCACGTTGCCAACAACCAGCAAGCGTCGTTCCTTGAGTTGGATGTTTGGCACGTCAAAACCTTTCGAGCTTGATGGGGGAATGCAAGCTTATCCTTCTGTTACTCAGGCGACGCGCGGCTACTGCAGGTCTCTAGGTTCGGTTTGTATCGATCCGCCAGCAAATTTTCCCTGCACCCAGCGAACATATACCGTCACGCTATCGTCATTGATGAATACCAGTTCGTATTCGCAGTCTTTGTTCAGCGTGCCGTTGGACTGCACCAGGAAACCGTTCTTGGAAACATTCTCTACAACTACCGGAATATGCTTCCCGCATTTGTCTACGAGGTTCCCTAACGCGCCCAACGCAACTCGAGGCTCGCGGACCTCTCGTCGTTTCCGTTCCGATGCCACAGACTTAAGCCAACTTTGCATATCTCTTCCTTTCTGGAAGAAGACATAGCAAGGGTCTCTAGCGAAGTTGTTTTCACACGCGCCAATATGGATATTTTGTGCTGACTACTATTTCCCAAAAATAAGATCTTGAGAAGAGCGGGTGATGATCGAGACTAGCGAGACGACGCCAAATTGATTATCGCTCAGCGCGAAACTCAGTGTTTCCTATCTCCACGATCCGTATCGAAAAATGCAATTGTTGGATTAGCTGGAACTTCGCGTGCCACAGTTAGGCTTCTGCGTGTTGAAGGCCCCGGTCTGCGCTTCGACGAAGCCAAACTGATCACTTTCCGTTCCGATCATTCGAGCTTCCGTTTGCTTTAAGCTCTTGATAACCCTCGAGATCGTCCAAATAATCCAGTATCAACGGGCAAACATCTTCTCCAAAAACGCAGACTTCTACTGAGTGCGTGCCTCGCGGTCCGCAAGTCGGGTTTTCGCAAATTATTTTGGTCATGTTCGCTCCAAAAAGAGTTCGCCCGGATCTCAATAGTCTGGCTTAGTGCCGAGTTTACGAAGATCTGGTTTTACAATCACTCGCATCTTAGGCAGCCTTCAAGAAGTCGCCAGCTTTCTTCTGGTAGTGTTTATATTCTTCGTTCCGGATGTCCGTTTCTAAGAGCGTCTCAAGGTCACGGGCTAATCTTCCCAAACCTTCCTCACCGAAATAGGCAGCATTGCCTGCAATGTTATGGAGTCGCTCGATGAGGTTCTGACGACTGCGCACAAAACAGGATCGCTCATTCATCGTCTCCTCAACCAGCCTGAGTAATTCGCATTTTTGTTTCTTGAAGAGCTCAAGGAGATCGTCAGGCAATGCCGTTTGTCTAGTACGGTCTGGATTAGTCTTGCGGCTCCATTTCCTACACAGCTGGCGCAAGCATTCTAAAGTTACCGGTTTGCCAATATGGGCCTGCATACCAGCATCAATGCAGCGCTGCGCGTCATCAGCAAACGCGTTTGCCGTTAGTGCGATAATCGGCAGACTATCTGCGTCGTGCCCATTTGCACGAATTTCACGGGTAGCAGCGACACCGTCCATTACGGGCATCTGCATATCCATAAGGACGAAATTGAAGGGTGCATCTTCAAGCTCAGATTGCTCGATTGCCCTAACGGCATCTAAGCCGTTTTGTGCTATTTGAACCTCGAAGCCAGCTTGGTCTGCCATGGCTTTCATGAGTTGTTGGTTTACTTCATGATCTTCAGCTACGAGAACGCGACAAACGTCGCGAATCCCGGCAGTTTCACCGGAGGTTATCTCAATCTGTTTGTCCCCAAACTCAGCCAGTTTGAGCGGTAACACAAGTTTGAATTCCGAGCCAATGCCCGGTGTACTAGAGAGGCGTATTGACCCATTCATGAGACGAGCCAGTCGGGAGCTAATCGCCAGGCCCAGTCCGGTTCCACCATAAACCTGCGCAGTGCCCTCGCTTGCCTGAACGAATTGGTTGAAGATCTCCTCAAGGCGATCTTCCTCAATACCGATCCCGGTGTCTTTCACAGCCACAACGAGATTATCTCTGTCGTTTTCTTTCTCCAAACTCGCGATCACACTCACACTCCCGGCGTCGGTGAATTTGATGGCGTTGCCCACTAGATTTAGCAGGATCTGTCGAAACCGCAGAGGATCAATCCGGTGTGTGGTACTAAGATCCGAGGGCCATTTAAGGGAAAGCGTGATGCCCTTTTGCGCTGCAGTCGGTTCCATTATCGCAACGGCCTCCGATGAAGCTTTCTGGAGATCGACCGTACGCTCTACGAGAGTCATATGACCTGCTTCGATCTTTGATATATCTAGAATGTCATTGAGAAGCGTCATCATGGCTTCGCCGGACTGACGTATCATCGATGTAAAGCGCCGCTGTTCATCATCAAGCTCACTCTGAGCCAACAGTTCAGCAAAGCCTAGTACACCGTTCATTGGAGTCCTGATTTCATGGCTCATATTTGCGAGAAAATTCGATTTTGCGCTCGCTGCTGCTTCGGCACGTTCATGTGCCTCCCTTAATGCGGCTTCAAATTTCTTATGGTGGGTGATGTCTATGAGGACGCCGACAAAGCCAATCATCTCCCCAGCCTCATTGTGCTCGGGTTGACTTAACATAGACACCCAACGCACGTCGCCTTGTGGCCGGAGCCACCTGAATTCGGTGGTCAACTTACAGCAATTGTCCACCGCGTGGAGCCACTCACGGAAAACGCGATCGCTGTCGTCCGGATGCAGTGCCTGACTCCAACCCTCGCCCTGCGCTTCGTCAAAGTAAAGTCCGGTAATCGTCTGCCATGCTGCGTTGACGTACGTGCAGTCGCCGGCAGGGCTAGTTCTGAAAATACCAACAGGGGCCAAATCGGCCAAAGTCTGGAATTGCCGGTGGCTTTCTCGCAACGCTTGCTCGACCAACCTCGTATCGGTGACATTCCGAATGTAGCCTGCGGTCCCAAGGAACGAACCATCGTCGTCCGTAAGACGGCTTACTGAAACCTCAATGAACGTGAGTTCGCCGTTCGCGTCAAAAAAGCGCTGGCCGAACGATGTCGCATTGATCTCGCCATTGGCCAGTTTGACATAGGCTGGCAGATCTCTTTCCAAATCGTCAGGATGCAAGAGCTTAGTCGTTGGCCAACCAAGACTCTCCTCGATACGGAAACCCGTAAGCTTTTCCCAAGCTGGATTCAAAAAAGTCCAACGCCCTTCTTGATCGGTTCGGAATATTACTTCGTGGATATTATCGAGAATGGCTTGATTGAAGTCGCGGCTTTCTCGCAGCTTTCTTTTGATTCTCATCCGCTCTTCGAGCTTGATCGCAACTGGCAAGCCCGCAAAAAGGTTTGAGGCCAAAAACACTTGTAGAGCGAATATCTGATCATGAACGCCACCTCTAACCAAGGTGATCGGCCCTAAATTCAAAGCAGTCGCAGTAGATGCAATAAGCGTTGCAATTGCAATTGCCACAGCTGTCGCAAGTGTCCCTCCCCGGAAGGCCGCATAGATAATTGCCGGACAAACTAAGAAAAGAAAGGGATAGTCCGAAAGAAGGAAAACGGCGACGGTGGCGATTGCGACTATGGATCCACTATGAACTACCTCTTTGAGGTTTTTGCGACTGAATTTCCGCAGTCGTTGTCCGTCGACAAACATCACCAGGCATGGCGTCAAAATGAGCAGGCCGAGCGCATCGGCACTGAACCACAAGAACCATAGCTCGCCAAAGCTAGCATTGGCTGAGATCACGAGGAACGAAGTGGCTATCGCGCCAGAAATCGCTGCGGCCGGAAGGAAGACGGCCGACATTTTTAGAAAATGATCCATCTTGCGCGGCTTCCAGCGCTTGCCTACCCAAGATCGCCAAAGCAACAGAATCGTTAGCACTTCTACCGTATTGGCGGCAGATAATACGATAGAGGTCAGCGGGGCATCGCCGACCCCGAGATTGGCAATGACGTTGGCGCAGTAGCACGCCATTATCGGGCCAATTTTCGCCCTACGATTGCAACGAAAAAGGAATGCTAACAAAAAAGAATTTGCAACCCATACCGCAGCGATGCGCCCATCAAGGCGGGTGAGCTCTATGCTTACCCACGCCAACATGCCAAATATGATCGCCACGAGAATTGTGAGCCTGACCTCACGAACCTTCAGTTTTAGCACGACTAACCCTTATCTACCGATTGAGGTTAACCGTCTCTCAAAATGGTTATTATGGCGTTGGATGAAACTCCAGATCGGAGCTAGTTTTTTGTGGCTTGCGCGCCTCGGGCCTCATGCAAGGCTCTATCCAAATGTATCGCTGCAAGATCAGCGCCATTACGATCGAGTATTTCAAGTGCTATTTGCATTAATTCAATAGCTCTATCGATCGTGATGTCTGGTTGCGTTCGGCTGGATTTCTTAGACAAAGTCTCACGTCCCATTGATATTAGCAACGAGAGCGTTAGGCGAAGATCGTTAAAAAGTTAAGACTCAGAGATCCGTACTTTCTCTCACAATCTTCATAAATTGGTTCAATTGGGCCATCGCCAGACCAGTTAATTCGAGAAACTTTCGTCGGCCGTCGAGCGGATCAGGATGTTCTTCGATATAGCCCCGTTTTATAAGCGAACCGATCCAACGCAACGAGGTTGTTGCCGGTGCTCGCACGATATTTTGGATGTCAGACACGACGACGCGTTCTTGGCGTAGCTCCTTGGAGTACAGAACGAGCAGGATTTCCCATCCAGGTTCACCAAATAGCCATTCAGGGAACACAGTTCCGCGCGCGGCTCGCAGCCCAAGCAAGATTTCTGCCTGGCGAAGATTGTTAGCTTGACTGGCCGACAGGTTAATCAATGGTGCTGGGTTATCTTCTGGAGATAACGCGACCTCGCGCGTATCCTGAAATCTTCTGCCGTCGTTAGCGGCTTTACGATTCCCACTTGACCCATTTGAGTTGCTCAACGCCACAATCGATCCTTCCGCCCCACCAACGAGGCTATCAGGTTACCCGAGCCAACTTAACTTAGCAGAATAGACTAGCTTTACAACACCATCAGACGACCAGCGAAGCGCAAGGTCGGCACCGAGGAATTTTACCTCGCTAATTTACGACTTCATCAACGAAGCGCCTTCATCATCTCTTGGGCACACCAGGCATGCATTTGATCAGCCAGATCCTCTTTTAGCGCTATGTAAGTTCGGCGTTTGTCAAATGGATCGCTCATTCGCTCGATTTGGTTGTTTTTTTCAAGGCGATCAAGCCAGCGCAGCACCGTAGTCTGGGGCGTTTTTGCATCGATGCCAATACTACCTATGGTCAATTTAGTCTGATTAAGATGGGCCAAATAGAGGTCGAGCAAGATGTCCCACCCAGGCTCCCCGAAAAAGCTTTCGTCGAGGAATGACGACCGGCATGACCTCGACTTAATCAGGCCGGTGACAAACTGAATCTCGAGACGCAATCCATCAACAGAAATCGGCGCGGCTGCAATTTCCTTTGGTCTCATCGGACGACTCAAACCTGCCTGCTCGCGCTGGCGTTCAATCGAGACGATGTTATCTGTGCTCCAGAATGCATTTGTCGGCATAATTTGTCTCCCTCACGGAGACTGCGTTAATACACCGCTTACTATAAGTTAGTTTACTAAAGGCCCACTTTGGATCTATCCGACTGTTGAGGGCCGTGCCGAGTTGGTTTTCTTCAAAAGGCATTCGACTTTAATTTGAAGGTCGATCGGATCATGTGGCTTAGTCAAATAGCCGTCAGCTCCAGCTCGAGCTAGGTCAGCCAAGTCTGCGTCCCTTTGACTTGCCCAACCCGTCAGAACCAGGACTGGGAACTTTGTGATGCGCGCGCGGAGCTCGCGAAAAATCTCTACGCCAGATTCCTTCGGCAAATCGCAGTTCAATATCAACAAGTCGAGATTCTGGTGGGCAATGACTTCGACCACATGTTCAATGTCCTGCAGTGCATCTACGATATGACCAGCCGGCTCGAGCGACAACCTGACGAGTGTAATATGCAGTTCATCATCATCAACGATGAGAATCTTAGCCATACGTACGATACCTTCCTTGAATGACCTCATAAAGGCTGCCGTTTATTTCTCCGGGCTGCCATCCAGTGCGGCTGGATTGTCATTTGCACCGATAAGAAGATGCGCTCGGACCTGTTTCATCGGAGCAGCAAGCGCAGAATCGACGATCTGCGCCGCCATAACGGCTGCAATCAATCCAACAATTCCGAGCGATGAAAACTCAATCAGGCGGCTTAACCACCTGACAACGTCCTCAGTCTCTTCCACGCGGCGGCGTCGCGCTCGGCGTTCATTGCTAGGGTATGCCCGCTTTGAGGGTGTGAAACTTTTCAGTGTATTGACGTTTAAAACCGTATCAGCGTGAGCGCCGCAGCACTCGCCGGTGGCCCATCTAATTTGCCCCACTAATACGTGAGGCCCCCGCCGGATCTCGACGAAGTGGCCGCGCTGCAAGACCATCGGACTACGGAATCTAAACCCTCGTTCGGATACGTTGAGAATGACTACGTCCGTCCACGGGGCTCCCACCCTCATTCGGCCGGGCATCTGGACGTCAATTCGTGGGGCTCGCGGTCTCATCAGTCAAAGGTGAAGATTTTTCGCGAAATTTGTCTTCACTATTTAACCGATCTGGATGCGATGGATTAAGATTAAGGCGCGATCACCCAAGTTTTCATGCTAAACATAAGGCAATGCCGTATGCTATTTGATTAATCATTTGCTGGAGGCGGGAGGTTTGAAAGAGCGAACATGCATTCAAACTTCATCATGATGGCTGGGTTTGCAGGGTTCGTATTGATAGTTTGTGCGACCTACCAAATCATCTTGGCTTTCTACAATCGCCGGCGCTATCCGGTTCCACCATTGGCCCCCGTTGTGCAATGGAGCCTCGGGGCGGCCATATTTGTTTTGGCAGCTATCGTCGTTGTATGATACGGTCACTCAAATTCAGTCAGGCGCAGCTCGATTAACTGGCCCGTCTCTTCGGTCAGTCGAACTGTGGTCGTAAAGCTTATCACTTGGTCTTCGCGGGCAGCACCAAACCACATGGCCCTGGACGCTCTTCCTGCGTTCACAATTCGAGCGGCAACTCTTGTTCTTGCGTGGACGCCATCGACCGTGTCCGGTGATGGCTTTTCGCAGACACAAAAAAGGAAGAGCCAGATCATTACGTCATGATCGGCTCAATCCTTCAACTACGTCTTGGACTACGATCCATAATGGAAGATTTCGGCCTCGAATGTTCCGACAATCCGAGGAATATGATCAGTCAAATTGACTAGATCAGTTGATGCGATATCGCACATTTATCGTGAAGTAACCCCGAGCAGCAAACATGCCTTTCGGGTTGATCCGAAATGCGTCAATGCTTGCGTCACAACCCTCAACGTCTGGTGAAGGAACGTAAGTCCAACTTACGCCATCGTCGTTCGAAAATTCAAGATCATCATTCGTTGCTGCAAGTTCGATAAAGCTGAATGACAGCTGCGACGAGGTGGATCCATCAGAGAAGCCAACCGGTCCTGAACCATTCGCCGCAATATCGGTAACGCACATTTTCGTATTTCCAGGAGTCAGATCCGAGACGATCACACTGTCGCTATCTACAGCAGCGACGTTTGGGTTCGTCACGACTATTGCGTATTCAATCAAAGCGCCTGGAATGGTGTGAGGGTCCGAGGTTCCTCGCACCGGATCACTGACTACCGAGCTCACTTTCGTAACGCTTAGTGGCACTACCTCACTTTGCTGATATGTTGCTTGTGCGACGGGTGTCGTGGCGCTGCCGAAATATGCTTGCGCGCTGTTCACGTATGTCCCGGCATCAGCGGGGCGAGATGCTCGGTATTGTAGTGTAACGCTACTACCAGCTGCAATTGTATAGCTTTGGCCTCGCTTCCCCCGAAAGGTCAGCATGCCAGTTGCACCTGTCACTGGAATACTACTCGAATTCTCGGCGGTAACGTCGCTTACGGCAGTCAACCCTTGAAATGTCATGTCGCTAGGCAATTGATCGACGAACCGACCAATCTCAGATGCAAACGAGGATGGATTGTTGATCGTTACAGTGTAGATGAGGTCGCCGCTCTTCCCAACGAAGGCGTTTGTCTCACTGACGGTCTTAGAAATCGTGAACGGATTCGTCGCGCTCGGGAAATTGATGGCGATGCTCCCCGCACCGTCAAAATTGCCTGTATATTTAATGTTAGTGTTACCCGAGGTTTGCGCAGCATAAGGTCGCGCCGTCGTCGACGCACCGCTACACATGTATTGAAAGCTATACCGCACATTGATGAAGTAGTTATTTCCTGGCTGCTTGTTCGGCTGAACAAAATACAATCTGTTGACTGCGCCAACGGTTACACCGTTCAGATTGCTGCCCGTGACTTCGGTCTTCACTAGACGAAAACAGGCAGCATCAAAATTCTGCCCACCAGAAGGCTGCAAAAAATACTCGTCGCCAGCTGCGGTTCCACCAAAGTCGTACTGCGTGTCTAAGGCGATTGTTTGCCCAACGACTGCGCCCGGCCCCAGTACGGAGGAGATCACACTTCCGCCTGCGTTCGCGCTTATCGCTTTGCGAACTGTGAGGACAAGCGTGGACACTTGCGTTCCTGCACTCGATGATAAAGTGACTAGAGGCGTAGCTGTTGCCAGTTCATTACACGAATATCCCGTAAACCAGTAAACTGCGATGCTTGCGCCTGCATCCAGGGTTCCGATGTCTTGGGCGGCCGGCTGACCGCCGGCAAGATAAATGTCTGAGTTCAGCCCACTAATGGTGGCGACTACGTTATCTGCTTGTGCACCAGTGTTAGTAATGACGCCGCCGACGAACATGGCTGTCGGCCCCTCAGTTGGACATTTGTTGCTGTCTATTATCATCGACTGGCTGTTAGTCACACTGTTGCCGGTGCGCAGATCGAAGCTGAGCTGCGCTTGAGCCGGTGCAGCGACCAACATCATACTTATGAATATCGTCACTAATGCGAACGCAACGCGGCTCCTCATCCAATGGCAAGTTCTGGTCATCGTCCAAGCCCTAGGAAATTGAAACTGTCAGCATCGAATTTGAAGCGCGCCGAAACGAACACGCCTTTGTCAGTATAGCGCGAAGCAGAAAAGTCATCATCTTCAAAGCCTTCAATGTTATAGCCCACCACGATGGCAAGATCGTCGGCCGGCGCGATTTCCACCATCGGACCGAAGCTGTAGCTAGTGAGGCCGTGTGTCACACTGGCACGCACGCTCCCCATCGCGCCAAGGCTCACATGATCGTTGATGCCGACGCGCGCATCGAGTCCGCCGAGTAGTGACCACCCCGACAGGTCGAAGCCTTCGTAGCTGTCAAAGTTATAGCGGCTGCCGAGGAAAAGTCCGAACTCACTGCGACGAAGAAAATCGTTGGTCTCGTCATCGCGATCTCGTGGCGACCAGTTGGTCGAAATGCTGCCGATCAGGCGACGCGAGCGGGCATCGCCATTGACAGTCAGTGCGGTGCGCCCAGCCGGACCGGCTCCTCCAGCGACCGCGCCGAACACCGCATCGCTGCGATATTCAAGCTTGGTCAAGAACGCGACATCTGATCGGCCGGGACGAAATGCGGCGGAAATCGCGCCGTCGAAAATCTCGGTTTCCGGGCCGCCCTTAGCTTCGGCGCGGGTCCAGGTAAAGCCGCTGCCAACCACACTACCCTCGCCTAGCTGGCGGATCACGCCGCCAGTGACTCCGACACGGTCGGCGAACTCACCATCGCGAAATTCGCCGCGCGCGGTCGCGCTCCACGCGCCCGAGCGATAAGCACCGCCCAGCGTCACCGCGGTAAAGTCTTCGAACAGGCTACCAGACTGGCCGAGCTGGCCGCCGCTTGCCGCCGGCTGGTCGGGATTGACAAGATCGCGGAAATCGCCCCCCGCCAAAGTGCGGTTATGATCGAACGTCGCGTCCACGATAAAGTCATTGGTGACCTGAAAGCTTTGGTCGAGCCCGAAAGCGGCAAAGCTGCGCTGACCGCGCTCATCGATGGTCTGATTACCCAGCAGCGTCGTCACACGCCCGCCATCCCACGGCGTCAGCTCAAAGCCGACGCGCGCAGTGCGGGCATCGATCGCCTCACCTTCCGCGATTTCATAGTCGGCGGTCAAACGCACGTCCTGGCTGAACGCATAGCGAGCGCCCACACGGTATCGCGCTGGTAGGTCGATGGATTCGGCGTCGTCGAGCGCGATGCTGCTGCTGGCCGACAGTTCGAGGCGGTTGTCGAACAGACGCTGCGCCCCGCCGACTTCGAGCATGGTCGAACGCGCGTTGTCGCCACTAGTCAGCGTGTCGTCAAAATGGGTTATACCTACGCGCAAGTCGGTATCGCCGCGACGCAGATCGCCACGCAACTGGACAGCGCGGCGCTCGCTTTCGTCGACCAAGCTCTCATCGAGCCAGGCGCTGACGCTCAACGACTGCGCATCGTTGAAGGCGTAGCGGGCATCCAAACCGATCTTGCGGCGCCCCTGCTCGGCGCGGTTGAGCTGGCCGACGCCGTAACCGGCCTCCACGCTGCGGGCGTAAGCCAGCAGGTCTAGATTGCTGTCGTGATGTTCAGCCTCGATCATCCAAGCGGTAAGTTCGTTCCCATCGCGGCGCGACAGGCCGACTTCGGCGCGGATTTCGGTGGCATCGCCGATACGGGCACGCAAGTCAGCGGCGACCAGGTCGGTGCGATCGCCCTCGCCTTCGTCAGAGATTACGGTCGCTCCGACGCGCAACTTGTCCTCAACGACATCTACCGTGGCTCGCAGACCAGCGTTGAGTTTGGCCTCGCCGTCGCCATCGACTTCATAATCGATGACGATGAATCGCGGATTGAAGTCGGCGTCGCGGCTCAGGATCGGCCGAATGAAGTGGATCGTGCCCGACAGGAGATCGATATCGTAGTCGATAAAACGGGTCAGCGTTTCGCTTTCAAGGATCAGCTCTGAACGGAAGCGGTCGCGGGTTTCAAGCGTCACCGTCTCGCTATTGGGCACGATGGCGCGGCTCGACAGGGTATAGGGCCCGCTGATGCCACCTCCCTGGATTTCGTCGCGGCGATGGCGGGTGGAGATTTCTGCGGCAAACGCCTGGATCTGCGCCGAGCCTAGCCGCGCCTCACCCTTGAAACCGGTCGCGGTGCGCACATAGCCGGCCAGCGCCGTATCGTCGAAGCCAGTGACAAAATCGCCGTAGAGCGCGTAGAATGTCGATGTTTCGACGCGCACATAAAGCTTGTCGCGGCTGGCTGCGTCGAAGCGGCGATCAGAGCCGTCGGCGAACACCGTATAATATGCATTGGGATCGATGGTGCCGAGCAGGCGCTGATCGTCTCCCTGCTTGGCGCTGTCATAAGACAGAGTCAGCAGATAGCGGCCAAGCACGCGGCCTTTGGCGTAGAAAGCGACGCGTGCATGCTCGCCAAAGTCGCTGTCGAACGCACCGTCGCGCTCCATGTTGTCGGCGACTGTCTTGGCACCGATCGAGCCTTCAGCGAGGCCGACAATGGTCCAGGGTTGGTCACCGGGCACCATCCACGCCTCGATCGTGTCGCGGCGCGTGGTGTCACGGTCGGAAAAGTCGAAATCGAGCTTCAGCGAGCCGCTGACCATGGTCGGCGCAAGCTCGATATAGGCGATGCCGTCATCGCCCTCGATGGTCCAGGTCGGCGCGATCGAGCCGATGCCCGACAGCTGGCGCGCCTGCAGCGCCTCGATGGCCTGCGCACTCTCATAGGGCGCACTGACGGTGAAGGAGCCGCTCACGCCCGAGCGCACCGGCTGGCCCTTGCGATCAGTGAAGCGCACGGCGAGCACCGGACGGGTCGAACCGTCGGCGACCAGCTTGGACTGGTCGTCCACCAGCTCGGCATGGAGCGGCGCGCCCGAATAATGGATCATCTGCTCGAGATCGGCGGCTACAGTTCCGCCATCGAAGACGACCTTGGCCTGCAGGCGGTTGGCACCGTCCTCGATGGCGACACCGCGCCAGATGCTGACGGCATAGGCGCCGTCGCTCGACGTACGGATGCCGTCATAGGTTAGCGGGTCGACCGGTTTGTTGTTGACGGTCAGTTCAACCTTCTGGTCGGCGCCATGACGCACGACGACGCGGGTCGCGGCGGCGCGCGGGTTCTGCTCGGTGCCGGGATATAGAAACTCGATCGGGCCGTTACCGAGCGCCAGCCAATCGGTATCGGCACCTGCCGCCTCGCGGTTGCTCACCGGATCATCGACGACTGGGGCAAGTGCAAGAGCACCCTCGGGCAGCTGGGCATGGAAGTCGACGACGACAAGGCTTCCGCCTTGGCCGCTGACGAAACGACTTTCGGCGCTGCCAGCGCTGCGGGTCGAGCGGGTGCAGTCGATGAAAGCGCCGCCTTCTGGCAGGGTCGCGCGCTGCGCCTGCAGGACGTGATTGCCGGGCACTACGCCCTCGAAATGGTAGCGACCGTCGGCATCGGTGATGGCGAAGCTGCCGTCTTCCATCATGACGCGCACGCCCGGAATACCAACTCGTGGCTCGTCGGTGTCGCACGGCCCGTCTGTGACACGGCCGATGATGGTCATCCGGTTACCGACCGTCTCGCGGTCGACCAGCAGGGATGCCTGCGTGGCCACCTCGTTGCCGAAAATGTCAGTTGCAACGGCACTGTTGATGGCACGTCCCGGCGGCGCGTCGGCGCGCACGATCATGGCATAGGACACGGTGCGCGAGGCACCAGCAGCAATGTCGCCCAGCGCAATATCAAGCGTGCCGCCGTCAGGCGCGATGGTGACGTCTTGCGGAGCCGCCTCGCCGTCAATGTAAATGCTTTCGCGGCGCAAGCGTAGCCAGCGCGAGGGCGTGTCGGTGACGCGAATGTCGCGCTTGACGCGGTCGGCGTCCTGGTTTCGCACCGTGATGGTGTAGAAGACCGCGTCGCCCGGGTATGCGCGCGCCTGCGACACACCCTTGGTAATCGACAAGGCAATGGACGGCCGGTCGAGCGGGATATCGACACGCACCGGCAGCGGTGAATGCAGCAGCAAGCTGCCACCATATGAGGCGTCGTTGACGACAAAAGGCAGTCCGTCTGGTCGCCTCAGCAACGCGATCTGCTCGGGCGGCACCTGCGACGGCGCTGAATAGGGGGTCGGCGGCTCGACGATAAAGCTATATTCCCCGAGATTGGTCAGTGGGAAGCGGTATTCTCCGTCGCCAATCTCGAAAACGTTTCCAGCGCCAAAGAGGACATCCTCGCCCGAGATTACGGTCGAAGGCCAGGGCGTTACGCCATCTTCAGCAAAGACGGTGGCGGGAAGGCCGGTATTGGCATCAACGATGGTGATACGCGCGCCGTTGATCGGGTCGCCCGTTTCGCTGTCGAAGATGATGCCAAACGGATCGGCCAAGATGTTGACCTGCGTCGAGATGATCGGCCCGGTTGTGGCATCGGCATGAAGCGCCACTTGCACATTGTCGCCCGAAGCGACCGACAGACGGCAATCATATTCGACCGGTTGCGGCGGGCGCGCGGTGGTCGCAATTTCGCCGGCAAAAATGCCAGTATCCACGCCGGTTTCAAAGGCGGTGAGTATTTCGCGATCGCCAGCCGGTGTGGTGATAATTACAATAATTCTATTAACTGTATCGGCACCTGTATTGGCAAATGCAGCGTTGAATCGAAAAACGATGCGTTCACCCACTCGGTAGCTGTCGGTGCGGGTGACGCTGGCCGAAGCGGTCCGGGAGTTGTCGGCCGCAAGCGTTGCGCCGCCAATTTCACATTTCGTCTGCGGAAGATCCATACTGAGCCCCGAACCGGCGTCGTAGCGGAATGTCTCGACGGTGACGGCAGGACGGGAAACCGTCGTAACGACGGGATTGGACAGCACTTCTATCGATTGATCGGCGCGCTGCCAGACGGCCCGCGCGATATTTTCGATGTCCTGCGCCTTCGCCGCCCCCACAGCGTGCAGCATCGTTGCCGCTAGGAGCAGCGTCAATACGAACGCACCGAAGGGACGGGTCAGGTTCATGCGAGGACTCGAGCAGGCGCGGCGAAGCGATTAGACGTTCTGCCGCTTCTCCTCATCAGTTGATGGTTGCTCGGAACAGCAGGGTGCGTGTGTCGCCACCTGCCAGATCCTGAAGCGGACCCGACACCGTGCCGCCGCTGAAGCTGCCGCCCGAGGTGCCATCTGCCAAACAGGCGCCGGAACCATCAACCGTGCCGTTCAACCGGATGCCAAACGTGGCGTCATAGGTGACGGTCGTCGGAATCGTATCCGAAACGGCAATATCGGTTGCGGTGGCGCTGCCAGTGCTGTTGGAAACAGCGATGCAATATTCGACAATCGCGCCTGGGATGAACTTGGGATCGCTGGCGCCATTGACCGGGTCGCTGATAAGACGACTGGTCTTATCGACGCTGATGCCCGCGGCCTGGACGGTATAGTCATCACTGTCCGAAGCGCTGGCGACACCGCCATTGCTTACTGCCGACACGAAGACGGTATCCATGTTTGCGGTATTGGCACCCGCAGTTTCAGTTACAGTTGCGCCAAGCGCGTTGGCAGTGCCCGCCTCGGCGGCCGTCGCCGTCAGCGTCACTCCAGCAACATCGCCAGAAGTCAGGCCAAGCGGAATGTCAGCGACTACGTGGATGACCGCATCGTTGTCAGCAGCGATTTCATCGAGATAGAAAATCTCTGTATCGCCAGCGCCATAGACGTTGTCCCCATTGTCCAGAAAGTAGCGAACATTGGTGACGTTGAAGCTGTCGGTACCGCCATGCGCGGTCGTCGCGCCATTGTTCGCTTGAGTAGCGAGCAAGTCAAAGTCGAGCGCAGCATTTGACAAATTGGTGATGCGGAACGTCGTTGCCTGTTCGGTCTGCCCAGGCCCCACCGAAGTAGTGACGTTGCCGACCTCTTCGACCGTCAAGTTGATCTTTCGGTCCACAATAAAGCTGTCGGAGCCTGTGGCGGCCGTTTGGCTGACATTGTTGACCCTGTAATCGACCGAAGCCGTATTTTGAATCGTCGAGCCGGCAGGCGTGCCATCCGCCATGGCCGGACTCGCACTGACCAAAGTGAGTGCGATGGCACTAACTCCGCCCAGCAACTTGCTGGTTATCTTCATTATCTTTGTCCTCACAAATTCCTGGTTCGCGCTTTACTGAGCCCGCCCGCGAACCTTGGGCGGTCCATTCGCCTCTCAGCGGACGATTGCGAAATATTGGACCTGACCAAACTCGCCGGGCTGAACCTTGGCGAGCAACCATCGAACATGGGTCACATCGGCGGCAATCGCCGCGCGTGGCTCGCCCGAAACGGCGTCTGTGACCATCATGTCAGCAAGTGCCCCCCAGCTATCACCGCCATCGACCGATACTTCATGTTCGGCAGCGCCTTCGGCAGCGAGCATGACGGCAGACGGCATAGGGTTGGTGACAACGAAATCTTCGACCAGATCGCTACCGACATTGCGGTAGGAGATAGTGAAACGCAGCTTGTCACCTGGCACGACCTTGGCCGGCTCAACGAACTGGGTCTGTGCGCCCTCTTCGGTCAGGATTTCCTGCGCGAGTTCCACGTCGCTATTCAGCTGGATAGCAGGGGATTGCGCAAAGGCGGGGGTCGCCGCGTAAATCGAGGCGACGGTGATCAAAACGGTGGGTTTTCCCAGCATTTACAGGCTCCTAGTTTATCATGACGCTAAAGGTGATGGTCTTGGAATTACCGCCGGTGACATCACCCAGCAGCACGTCGATCCCGGCAGACGAAGCCTGACCGGCATCGGCATCGGCGTCATCGGTAAGCGGCGCGCCGTCTAGTTTGAGACTATTATTCTGGTAGCTGGTGCCGCCAGGAATCACGTCGGTAATGCGCAGCCCTTCGGCAGTACCGCTTCCGCTGACATTGGTAACAATGGAATAGGTCAGCACCGCGCCCGGCACGGCTTCGCTGCCCCCGAACGGGTCGACCACAACAACCGACTTGGCAAGGCTGACATCAGCCAGTCCGACAATAATCGTTCCGGCAGCATCGTCCTGCGCGGTGCTCGAGCCGACAACGGCATCGCCGCCACCCTCGCCCTGCCCAGCAAAAACGGTGCCCGGCGTGCCGCTGCCGGATTCGGCTTCGGCAATCAGGCTTACCTGGCTGGTATCGCCATCGCTTACACCCGCGGGGTTGTTCACGATCACAAAGACCGTGAGGCTGTCGTCCGGCTGGATCAGCGTCGTGGCGTTGCCCGGCGAAATGACGGCATCGACGCCCTCATCATAGACACCATTTCCGTTGCTATCGACCGCGATGCGGTCGACAGTCGTATTATAATCATTGCCAGGCACTGATGGGTTAGCAGTAAGCGTGAACGCTTCCTCGCCGTTGCCCGTGTTCGTCACACTATAATTAAGCACGACGGGATCGGAGCCGCCATCTGACGGTGCGGTATTAAGCGAGGTGACCGCTACATCGAGCAGCTCGTCCACGGTCAACTGCACGGTGTTTGAATCGACCGAGGCCGTCGTGCCGCCGCTATTATAGCTTGCGCTGGCGGTGTTTTCGATCAATGTGCCGGCACGCACGCCATCCGCCTTGGCGGGTGACGCGATTGCACAGGCAGCGATTGCTGACAAAATCACAGCTTTGTTTAACGTCTGGTCCATAATGGACCTTTTGAACAAAGCCGGTAAACATTTAGTAAAACCGGGGCTGGGTGAATGAGAACCTATACCGTAACAACCTATTAAAACTTCGGACGTTTTTATTGTTCAAATGCCGCTTCCCTCTCTCAAAGGCATAACTGCCATGACTCTGTCGGAGTTGAGTTAATTTGCTAGTTATTCTAGGCAAGACGGCTGACTAATCGTAGTGCCGTATGTGTCTTAACACCGGACTCTACGTTTCGCGCTTTTGGAGAGACGATCGATGGCGGAGAATTGGCGCAAATCAACAAAAAGGTTGCCTTTAAAGCGAGAAGGCGTTGCGACATACGCATGCTTCACCCGATGGCAAGCAGATCCTTTTCGATACGTGCGGAGGGATCACAAAATTCGATCCAGCGCAATTTCCGGACATTCCGGGTGAAAGTTGGGTTGAAGCAAAACTCGACTGGGCTGGCAGGATTAAATCAATCATGGTTTTACAAGAGGTTGCGCCGGCAAGCTTATGCGGCATGTTAGCACCTAGAAGCCGCAAATAGTCATCTCGCAAAGGTGATGGAACGCTAGTTTTCGAGGCTCATGGCACCATTCAACGATCCGTAATCTTGGCTCAAATCGCGCCTCACGTTGCATTTTGCCGCCAACAGCTGACCCTAGACCAGCGGTCAGTCATTATAATCAGAATGCGTAGGTCAGCCCAACTCGTCCCATTGTGTAAGTGTAATCGGTCCCCCCTGAAATAGAGTCGTTGGTGTGAAGTATCTCGGCAAATGCATGAAGGCTGGGAGCACTAGTGGGGCTCTCCAGCCGAAACTGGCCATACCGAGCTAGCGACCAATCACTATCCGTACTTTGCTGCACTCCTACTCCGCCTGCAGCGAGAAAAATCCAACCTGAAGTGGTTCGCCTGCGCATCTGCAGCAACGGTACCAATCGGACGAAATTTTGCGGCGAGAAATAGTCAAACTCACCGGGTCGGGTCGAGTGGTAATAGCGCGCATCCAGGTGCGCACTTAGGCCCCACTCTTCTTGCAACGAATGAATGTATCGGCCTCTCAGATGGAGCCTTACATTCTCTCCAGTGAACTCCTGAACTCCTGCTGTCAGGGCAAGAAGGCTAGTATCATTAACGGGAAGATCGGCACTAGCACCGATAAACGTGTAATAGATGCCGCGCTTCAGCCCTTGGTCAGTTTCAACAATCTCGCGTTCGATGAAGATACTTTGTGCCCAATCGGTGCGGCGAAGCTCAGCGTTACCAAGTAGGGTCTCGCCGTCCGAGCCGACGCGGGCGCGCCATCGCCAGTCCGAACCAATGTGATCCGCAAGATCTAGATAGATACGACTATGCTGACGCTCGTCACCTGTCGAAGGACCAAACCAGACCTCCTCCACCGCTACGCCAGTATATTTCTCGCGGTTTTCAAAGTTCCAAAGCGCTCTGGCAACAAACTTTTTCACGGAGGTGCCATCCGAGTCCTCGCTTAACCAGAATTCGACACCAACCGCTGGACTAGCTGTGCTCCTAGCCAGGTCAACCTCGTCTTGTGCCATTGCCGTTTCCGGAAACGCGATAAGAGCCGCGACGAAAAGCAGCACACCATAAAAATGAAAACGTATCATTTCGTATCCCATCTTTTCCTCAGGCCGAGCAGTTCGGCCGCGTATCCCCAGACGCAAACTGGCTGTAACAACAAGCTGTACGCGAGCGCGTAGAAAAGAAATCCGCGCAGATTGCGTCTCACGATCAACCCTTCGCGCCGATAGACGTCGGACTGAATGCGGAAAATAATTCCGTTCCAAAGTATCGTTAGAGGCAAGACCGCGATGGTTAGTGGACCTGCGATATAGAACTTACCAAAACACGCGAGCACGAGGCCTGGGATGAAAACTAACGTGTATACGAGATCGAGCGGTAGAAAGCAGACGTTCCACCAGATAAAAAGCGTCGACATGCGCCGCCTGAATAGTAACCGCCAATGAGACCTGAACGCTTCCATGAGCCCGCGCGACCAACGTTTTCGTTGGAGAGCAAACTGCCGAAAGTTGTCTGGAACATTTGTGAAGGCGAGCGCGTCGTCCGCGTAACCTATCCTATACCCCTGGTCGAGGATCGCCCAAGACAAAACAATGTCTTCGCCCACGCACTCGGGCCAGCCGCCCGCTTCCTCGAGAGCCTTGCGGCTGTACAGGGAGAAGGCACCTTGAGCGACTAAGGTGCCATGATACATTCCCTGCATTCGCTTTACCGAAGCGATGCCATGAAAGTAGTCCCACTCCTGAGCGCGGCATAGAAAATTGTCGCGCGAGTTTCGAACCATGACCGCGCCTGCGACTGCTTCGGTTTCCGGCGGGTCCGAAAGTAAGCGCTCGACGAGCTTGCGCAAGCCGTCATACTTCACCCAAGAGTCGCCATCGATTGTCGCAACGAGATCGTGTTTGGACTTGTCTAGCCCGTCATTTAGTACAGCTGATTTTCCGCGATTGACTTTGAAGTCAATAACGCGCGCCTTGATGTTACTTTTAAGTTTCAGGCTCTTGATTTTCTTGCGAGCGAGCTTGACCGTCTTGTCACTCGACCCGTCATTAAGCACCAGTATTTCGACCTCGCCGGGATAACGCTGCCGTGCGAGGCTTTCGAGCGTATCGCAGATAGCGTCCTCTTCATTGTATGCTGCCACAAGTACGCTAACGCCAGGATATATACTTAAAGCCTTACGTCGCGGCTGTCGGTCGAGCAGAAGCGTCGAGAGCAAAAAAGCATTCATGAATCCCGGGACATACGCGATGAAGGTGATAACAAAAACGGCGAGGACGAAACCGGTAACTGATGCGAGTTCTTGTAACCAAGGGAGCGACAGCCAGATGCTTAAAGTCATCCAAGAAAAAGCGAGCGCACAGGCGAGCGCAAATTTCGCACGAAGAGGAAGGTAGCGCTCTTTGATCCAACGCATCCCCGGCTGGCGGCCCAATTTGAGCGCTTCCAGCTCCGCTGACGCAAGCGAAGTGTCTTTCACGCAAGTCCGTGCATCCGGGGACCGGGATAAATCCATGAAGCGCGAATTACGCCGATCGCAACAGCATATAGTAAATTTTAAAACCATTTCGGATGCTCCCACATCGAGATGCGAGCAATTTGAAGGTGATTGCGTTTGGGTAGCGGAAAGGGGGGGTAGACCCACGGTACGAGGATTTTTCTGAAGAATAGGATCATTGCGCGTAAGAGGCTCGACCTAGACGAACCCTGCGTCAAAGGAGTAGGAGTGGTCTCAAAACCTCACCTTTGAATCAGACAAAGAAGAAGGGCTCGCCGCAGGTGCGGCGAGCCCTTCAAGCACGCTGTAGGATTGAACCAACAAATAGGGACCAGTGGTTCAACGAAGACGATTGATAACTCGAAGGGGCGTGAGGTTTATTACTGAAGGGTCCAATTAAGAGCAAAAGTGAAATTTGGACGGCCGTGGGTTTGAGGGTTCAGTCCCTGCAGAGCGAAGCTTATGATTGAATGGTAGCGGAGGAGGGACTTGAACCCCCGACACACGGATGCAAGATTTCGAGCCAATCGGAATGAGCATCTTGTTCACTCGTCTACCGCGTATTTAATACCAGCTGCTACTAAATCGGGGCGATGCATGTGCAGCGCATGCCCCTCGTTTGGTAGGACAAATAGTGCACCGTTCCTGGCGGCAGAAACCATATCCAAAAGGCGCTTTATCCTGAGCTGTGTCTTTGCTGCCAAATGGCTTTGGAAGTCGTAGGGGAAAAGACCGAAGCGCGCGATTGCTTCTGCGGGAGGGTCGGGCCGCTTCCCGGCAACGAGTCCAACCAGTCGAATGTGCGGCGGCAAGTTAGTGTCAGGGTCGCTGACTTCCTCGAAGATCGTAAG
>JABDKF010000240.1 GCA_013003155.1 Woeseia sp.
CAGACCCTGTCCAATTTCAGCTCCTTCGGCATGGGCGGCGTATCGCATCCCAGCCAGCTCTATGCCGTTGAGCTGTTCAAGCCAGAGCGCGTCGTGTTGCAGCGCAAGGCCATTGAAGAGCACTACAACTGGCAGCGACAACGGTACGGCGAGGCCTTTGAGAAAATGGGCCTTAAAGTTTTCACCGGCAACGGTGGGTTCTATCACTGGATGCAGTTGCCGAAAGGGTTGAACTGCGACGACCTGAACAAACGCCTTTACAATCGCGGCGCCGCGATTCTTGCGGGCCGCGATTGCGACATGGGCAGACCGCATTCTAAAGACCCGAGTTACGTAAGTCCTTACATGGACATGTTCAGGTTCAGTTTCGGGCCGTTGCTGCCGGAGACGTTTGAGAGTGATATTCAGCTGATGACTGAGGTGTTGGAGGAGTACAAAGCGGATGTGGCGAACGGAGTCGGGTAAGTTATGGGGTCGCACCGCCGAAGGGCGATTGATCTTACAGGCAGAAGTGAGGACCCAGTTGCCGAAGCAGCCACGTATTTCGGTTCTTTTTTGCCAGTGATACTCTAAATGCCCGAACGAACTTTAGAAGTGGAACCATGAGAGCAGAAACCCAATGCAGCGTGCTCGTGCTCACCGTTGCGCTTTGTGCAGGCTGTGCGGTCTCGCCGGAGGAACAGAACCGACGACAGGCAATCGACGCTGATATCGAGGAGATCCTGAGCTTGCCGCTGGACGGCGAAGAACAGGGGGAAACCACGCGCTGCCTGTCAGAGCGCGACTACCAGAGTTTCCGTCCGCTCGGTGACAAAATGATCGTGTTTGAAGGTCGACGCGACAAGCTGTGGATCAACAAACTGCGTGCCCGTTGCCCGCAGCTTCGCGATGGCGACATTCTGATTACGAGGCCGATTAATGCCAGACGAATGTGCGATACGGATCGGTTCGCGGTTGCCGATTGGTTCGACTCGCCATGGTACCGACGCTGGCCGTGGCAGTGGGGAACCGGGCAAGCCGGGGAGGTCTGCGTGCTGGGCAATTTCCACCCGGTCACCGAGGCCCAGGTGGATGAGATCGAAGCACTGCTCGAGCAGCGGTAAAAGCCGTTATTGAAACGAGTGTCCGGCGCACCGGTCACGAAGAATAGGGGTCGAACCGCAGTTTCCTGTTGGCCTGGCGAAAAACCTGCGGTAGCCGAGAACCCTGCGGTAGCCGAGAACCCTGTGGGAGCCGAGAACCCTGTGGGAGCGGCTTCAGCCGCGATTATCGAATTGCCAAAATAAACCTGACATCTTTTTCTTTTCCTTTTTCTTTTTTCCGCTACTCTGATCTCTATTCACAATGAGTAACCCTGACTCTAAGCGTCGCGCCCTCGTCGTCGGCGCGACCGGCCTTGTCGGCGGCCAACTGCTGGACAAACTTGCGCGTCATCCAGCCTACGAAAGTATTGCAACCCTCGGACGGAACACGCCAGCGGCGTCCCACAACAACCTGCAGCATTTCAAATTTGGCGAGCCGGACGCCGATCAGGCGTTCGACACCGATGTGGTGTTCTGCTGTCTTGGTACGACCATTCGCCAGGCAGGTTCGGATGCTGCGTTTCGCGCGGTCGATGTGGATCTCGTCGTCGACATCGCGAAGCGTGCGCAGGCGGCAGGTGTTGCAACCTTTATTGTCGTCTCGTCACTTGGCGCCGACGCCGGCTCGCGAAATTTCTATCTGCGCATCAAGGGTGAAATGGAGCAGGGCGTGGTCGTATCCGGTCCGCCGCGCGTCGGCATCATCCGGCCGGCACTATTAATCGGGCAACGCGATGCGTTTCGGCCAGTCGAGGCAGCCTGGCAAAAAGCCTCGCACCTGATTAATCCGTTCCTGTTCGGCGCGTTGCGCCGTTATCGGTCTGTCGACGCAAACGACGTCGCCGACGCGATGATCGGGCTGGACCTCAGTACGTTCACGGGCTCGATCTTTGTGGAATCCGATCAGCTTAGTCGGTATTCGGGAAGATCAGATCCACAGCGTCAAAGTCGATAAACAACGCAGAATCAGTAATTTAACTCTCGCCCAAACCTTGCCAAGATCATTGATCAGCACATTCTACGAGGTTGTCACTTGACAACCTCTGGCGCAAAGTCTAGTTTCAATGGCCCGTACCCGGCACCCGAAAAAAGCAGTGGAGCAGGCCATCCGATACGCCGAGTCCAACGGCTGGAGCGTACAGGTTGGCGGGTCACATGCGTGGGGCAAATTGTACTGCCCGTATGCGCAAGACTCGTGTCGCTGCGGCACATTCTGTTTCACCAGCATCGCCAGTACGCCGCGCAACGCCGGTAACCACGCGAAGCAAATCCGACGGGTCGTTGATAACTGCACCGGACAAAAGCATGAAGAAATCGGCGACATCTAAAATGCGATCGTACGACTTCGCGCTGTCGTTCGCACTGCCGGCGAACGAAACTCAACCCGACGACATCGCCGAGCGGTGTTATTCACAGGGTTGCGATGATGCACTCATCGGCATCGGCCAACACGGCCGCGTAGGCTTTGAGTTCACTCGGGAAGCAAGCTCGGCTCTTCAGGCTATTACCAGCGCTCTCGCAGACGTTCAACGAATCGTTCCCGGTGCACGCCTTATTGAGGCGTCGCCCGATCTCGTCGGCCTGACCGATATCGCAAACCTGTTGGGGGTTTCACGTCAGAACATGCGAAAGTTTTTGGTTAGAAACGGTTCGCAGTTTCCACTTCCAGTGCACGAGGGAAACCCGGCGATCTGGCATCTCGCAACAGTACTGGAGTGGTTCGCTGACATGAAGGGCCGCACAACAAATGAAACGCTGCTGGATATTGCCCGGGTCAACATGCACTGCAATGTGCTGAAAGATGTCGCGGAACTTGATGCCTCTATCACCGCAAAGTTCACCTTACGGTGACTAGACCGGGGCCTGACCACACTAAAATCTTGGCTCAAAGCTTACCGCCGCATCGCTCCAGCGCCTTTTTCGCCCGTTCGACAGTGCCGGGTGATGTTCTCTGCTGATACCTTGATTGAATAATCTTCTTTAACTGCGGTACTGCATCCGGATCGCGAAACTTCGACATGGCCGTAACGGCCGTAAACTTCACGAATCCGCTCCGATCTTTGAGCGCGTCAACAAGCAGCTTTGACGCGGCGCGAGTGCGATATCTCGAGAGCACCATGGCCGCCGCGTGGCGCACATCCGGGTTCCTGTCCTTAATCGCCTTCTCAAATAACGGCATGGCTTGTGCCGTAGTCTGACCGCCCAACGAGGTGACAAGAAAATAATTAGTAAACCCGTACGAATCGTAGTTCGCGATGATCTCGTCAATATAATGAGGCGTGACTTTCGCAAGAAACCCGGAGGTCTCTTCGATTTCGTCGCGGCCGCGGGCATCCTTAATCTGCCGCAAGACCTCATCTATGGGGGAATACATGTTTTCTTAATCATTCGATTGCACGGATATGCATATACTGGAAGTGGTGTCACGTCTATTTTTTTGGAAATGAAGCCCAGTCCATCAGCTCACTTCCAACGGGCACAGCCAATAATAAACCACACACCTTTTTCACTTCCAAGAGGCACAGCTGATAATTAAACAGACACCTTTTTCAAGAGGTACAGCTGATAATAAACCAGACACCCTTTTCCTGTGGGAGCGAGCCGGGAGCAGAAAATCCTGTGGGAGCGGCTTCAGCCGCGATTGCGGAGTTTAAATACAGGAGTGGATAGTCCTGCT
>JABDKF010000222.1 GCA_013003155.1 Woeseia sp.
GAGTTCGGTTTCGGTGATCGGCAACGCGCTCAGGCTGCGCCGCTTGAAGCTCTGAAGAAAGTAACTGACACAAGGTCTTTGACATGAGCGATAACTACAAATCGGGCAGCCTGTCACTGACGGCGACAGTCGCGATGGGTACCGGCGTCATGATCGGCGCCGGAATCTTTGCACTGACCGGTCAGGTCGCGGAGTACGCTGGTCCGCTGTTTCCGGCGGCATTCCTGCTGGCGGCCATCATCAGTGGATTCAGTGCGTACACCTATATAAAGGTAACCAGCAAGTACCCGTCGGCCGGCGGTATCGCGATGATTCTGCAGAAGGCCTACGGCAAGACCATGATGACCGGCGCCAGCGCGCTGCTGATGGCATTTTCGATGATCATCAACGAAAGCCTGGTGGCCCGAACCTTCGGTACCTACACGCTGCAATTATTCGACGCCGAAAACCTCGACTGGCTGGTCCCGGTGCTTGCGGTCGGGCTGATCGTCGTTGCGTTCCTCATTAACATCGCCGGCAATCGGCTGATTGGCGCCGTTTCCAAGGTCACCGCCGTCGTCAAAATCCTGGGAATACTTGGCTTCGCGGCAGCAGCCCTGTGGGCGGCAGGCTGGTCGTTCGAGCCAGCAACCGGCGGTGTGATCGATGACACGTCGGCGACAGGGTTTCTCGCCGGCGTCGCACTGGCGATTCTCGCTTACAAGGGATTTACGACCATAACGAACAGCGGCGACGAGGTTGTCGACCCGCACAAGAACGTCGGCCGCGCGATCATGATCTCGCTCGGAATATGCGTCGTTGTATACATGCTGGTCGCGTTCGGTGTCGGATCAACCTTGACCGTCGAAGAGATTGTCCGGGCCAAGGACTATTCATTGGCAGAAGCCGCACGACCGGCGCTGGGCGACTACGGTGTGTGGTTCACGGTCGCGATAGCGATCGTTGCCACCAGCTCAGGTCTGTTGGCAAGCGTATTCGCTGTGTCGCGCATGCTTGCGATGCTGACCGATATGGACATTATCCCCCATCGCCACTTCGGGATGCCGGGCGGCATCCAGAAACACACGCTGGTGTATACGGTCGTGCTGGCTGCTTTTCTTGCAGCATTCTTCGACCTGAGCCGCATCGCATCGCTCGGCGCGATTTACTACCTAGTCATGGATATCGCCATACACTGGGGCGTGTGGCGAAACCTTAAAGATGATGTCGGGGCACGTGCCTGGGTGCTCGTCACCGCGATCATCCTGGATGCCCTGGCCCTGCTCGCGTTCTTGATAATCAAGGGCCGTGCGGATGCCACCATTGTCGGTATCGCGGTCGTGTCGATCATTGGAATTTTCGTGTTTGAGCGCTTCTATTTGAAGCAGCGGCGTACAGAATGAGTGCCAGTCAATTAACGATTCGATTGCACGATAGGATCGCCGCTAGGCCGAGTCCTGACGAATCCGAGAAGCGCGGGAATTCGATATGACCGACTGCGGATGTGAAGCGCCGGAAGTGAAAACCGCGGAGGAGCGCCGGATCCTCCGCCTTGCTCTGGGTCTGAACGCAGCGATGGCCGTAATCGGCGGCCTGGCGGGCTGGATTGGCCAGTCCACCGGGCTGCTGGCTGACGCATTGGATATGCTGGCCGATGCTGCTGCGTACTCGATAGCCCTGCTCGCCATCGGCCGCACTGCGCTATTCAAAATCAGAGCTGCGACGCTTAGCGGAACCATCTTGCTGGTGCTAGGCATCGGCATCTTGTTCGAGGTCGGCCGTCGGTTAATCTATGGCGCAGAGCCGCTCAGCGAATGGATGATCGGTACGGCTATGCTATCTCTTATCGTCAATTTGACAGTGCTGCGGTTATTGGCGCCCATGAAATCAGGAGAAGTGCACCTGCGAGCCACTTGGCTTTTTACTCGCGCAGATGTTGTGGCGAATCTCGGCGTGATTCTCGCCGGCCTGTTGGTACTCTGGCTCCGCGTGCCATACCCGGATTTCGTAATCGGCACGTTAATTGGCCTCTATGTCATCAAAGAAGCGATCGAAATACTACGAGATGCCAGGTCGGAAGCCGATGAGTGACAAAGGCTACTGGGAGCGACACGCGCGCAACTATGATGCATCACTGCGTTGGGTGCTTGGCCGGCCGTTGCCGCGGATGTTGGAGTTAGCCAGCGAGGCCGTGCGCGGTAAGGCAAGGGTGCTGGAAGTCGCAGCGGGCACAGGCATCGTTACTTCGGCCATTGCCCAGACGAGCGACTCCGTCGTCGCCACCGACTACGCGG
>JABDKF010000242.1 GCA_013003155.1 Woeseia sp.
TCGATTTTTCAACGGCGCCGTGAATGGCGCCCGCTTGTTTCAATACTTTCGACAATGGCGATTTGTCATCGAGCGCAGCCAACACGAAAAGCTCGCTCGAGATGAATTGATCCTTCCGATTCTGCGCCAGCTTGTCGGTAAGGTTCAGCAATTTGGACAGGTCGTTGCCGATATGGACTTCACCGCCAGCGCCCTCGACTTTTGGCAGGCGATCAAGCGCTTCGCCGAGCTGCGAGCGCAGCAGGTTGACGTTGGCGCCGGCCTTGGTCAGCAGCCCGCGCACAGAACCACCCTGCTGATCGAGGAGGGCTATCAACAAATGCACCGGCTCAATGAACTGGTGGTCCTGCCCGACCGCCAACGACTGCGCATCGGCCAGTGCCATTTGAAACTTGCTGGTCAATTTGTCCATTCGCATGGTGATATCCCACTTAGTAATACGAAGCTTCGAAGGAAATTGCGCCACAGCCGCCGGATTTCAAGCGGCGCAGCAGCAATTTGGCACGGTATTGGCTGCTGAGTGAGAAGATTCGTCGCCAGCTGCGCTGGCAGACCCTGTAAAAGATAGGGGTAGCGGCCCTATTCACGCCAGACGAACGTCGCCATGCGGCCACATTGGCCGTCGCGGCGATAGGAAAAGAAATGCTCGTCTTCTGAAAAAGTACAGCGGCCGCCGCCATAAACTTCATTTAGGCCGATTGCTGCCAAGCGCTGGCGCGCGAGTGCGTACAAATCGGCCTGCCAGCGGCCGGCGGAATTCTTCGCGAAACAGTCAGCTGCGGCGGGCTCGTGCGCGACAAATGCCTGGCGCACTTCGTCCCCGACCTCGTACGCTGCGCGTGAGATTGCGGGTCCGAGCCAGGCAACGAGGTCTGCAGGCTTGCCGAGGGCCAGGGCCGTCGCTTCCAGAATACCGGCCGATAATCCGCGCCAACCCGCATGGGCAACCCCGACAGCGCCGCCTGCGTGGTGCGCGAACACAACCGGCAGGCAATCTGCCGTCAGCACTGCGCACACCGTCCCTGCTCGCTCGGTCACCGCGGCGTCAGCGCACGGCATTGGCTCATCGTGCGGCAGGCGAATAATGCTTGCGCTGTGCGTCTGCTCCAGCCACTGCGGTTCGCCAGGCAGATAGCAGGCCGTGACCAGGCGCTGCCGGTTTTCGGCGACCGCCACCGCGTCATCCCCTACGTGCCCGCCGAGATTTAAGGTCGCATAGGGCCCCTGGCTCACGCCGCCACGCCGAAACGTTGTGCCCGCCCGCACGGTAGGAGGAGCCGTCCAATCGGCCGCCAGCCAGTCACGCATGTTCGTCAGCGGCTTGCGCGTGTTGGTCCAGCGCTGTCAGTAGCTCCATGAAATCAGCCGGCGGTGAGACTTCAAATTCCAGCTGCTCGGCACTGCCGGGATGCTGCAGTTCAAGGCGCGTGGCACACAACGCCTGGCGTCGAAAAGTGCGCAGCATGTTCGCCAGCGTTTCGCCAGTGCCCGGCGGCAGTGCGAGTCTGCCCCCGTAGACGGGGTCACCGACCAGCGGATTGCGGCGATGCGCGAAATGCACGCGAATCTGGTGCGTTCGTCCGGTCTCGAGCTTCACCGACACATGGGTATGCGCCACAAAGCGGCGCAGCACCCGAAAATGCGTGATCGCCGGTTTGCCCGCAGCCTGCACGCTCATGCGCAAGCGGTCGACAGGGTGGCGACTGATCGGCGCATCGATGGTGCCGCCGGCCGTGAGCCTGCCTAAGCAGATGGCCTGGTAATGTCGCGCGATCTCGCGCTCGGCCAGCGCTCGCGTCAATGCCGTATGCGCCAACAAGGTCTTGCCAACGAGTAGCAACCCGCTGGTGTCTTTATCCAGCCGATGCACAATGCCGGCACGCGGCAGTTCGGCGAGGCCCGGCGCATGATGCAACAGACCGTTCATCAGCGTGCCGTGCGGATTGCCAGCGCCCGGGTGCACGACGAGTCCGGCAGGTTTATCGATGACGAGCAGCTCGTCGTCCTCGAACACGACATCTAGCGCAATGGGTTCAGGACGGCTGGTGACCGCCCGTTCAGCTTCCGGCCGAACGATAACGGACTCGCCGCCCAGCACGGTATCGCGGGGCCTGCGGGACCCGCCGTCGACGCTGACCAGCCCTTTTTTTAACCACTGAGTCAGGCGAGAACGCGAATAGTCGGGAAACATCCGCGCCAGCGCCTGGTCCAAGCGAGAACCTGCGAGCTCGGCCGGGATGGTTTGCTGTAGGGGCGATTCGTCCATGCAGGGAAATTACCTGGGCATCTTGAAACTGCAGAGTTTACGGTATACTCGCCGGCTTTGAGCGGCCAGCGCACATCGCCCGGACGCTAATTTTTACGCGGATTGCGAAATCGACACCATGAAAAACTCACTATTTGCGCTGTTTCAGAACCTGCCCCGGCCATTGCGGCATAAGAGGAGCGGAGCGGTCTTGCTGTGCTCTTTATTGCTACTCGCGGGCTGCGCCAGCAATGAGTCTGAAGAAGACACGCTCATTAATAACATTACGAAGGCGTACGAGACCGCGCAAAAGTCGGTGCAAAACCAGAACTATCGGCGTGCAATCCAGATTTTTGAAACCCTGCAGGCACGCTTTCCTTTCAGCGACCTGTCCAAGCAGATTCAACTTGAACTGATGTACGCCTATTACAAGAGCAACCAACGCGAACAGGCGGTGGATGCGGCCGACACGTTCATGCGCGAGAATCCGACCCATGCCCGTTACGACTACGCGCTTTACATCAAGGCGCTGGCACATTTCGAGCGCGAACCCGGGTTACTCGAACGCTGGTTCAAGCGCGACATTACCAAACGCCCGCCGCGCGACGGTCAGCTCGCGTACTCGCTGTTCATGCGCCTGGTTGAACGCTATCCGGCGAGCCCCTACGCTGCTGATGCCGAGCAGCGCATGGTTTATCTGAAGAACCGCCTGGCGGCTTACGAAAATTCCGTTGCACGCTTTTACCTGGAGCGCGATGCCAATGTCGCGGCACTGACCCGTGCGAAGAATGCGCTGGAAGAATACAACGGGTCTGACAGCACTCGTGAGTCACTGGATATTATGATCGAGGCCTACGATCGGCTGGGCATGAGTGAATTGGCGGCAGATGTGCGCCGTGTTCGCGCGCAAAACTTCCCCAGCGGCGACTGACCCTTATTCCGGAAACGTGTACTTCGAGGTAATCGGGTAGCGCCAGTCACGGCCGAACGCGCGGGTGCTGATACGAATACCCGGTGGCGCCTGGCGCCGCTTGTATTCGTTGCGTTTCACGAGCTCCAGCACGCGTATCACGACGCTGCGGTCGAAACCTCTCGCCGAGATTTCATCGACGGACAAATCCTCTTCGATCAACGCTTCCAGAATGGGATCCAGCACGCTGTAGTCCGGCAAGGAGTCTGTGTCCTTCTGATTGGGTCGCAGTTCTGCAGACGGGGGCCGCGTAATGACGCGCTCCGGAATCGCCGGACTTAGCGTGTTGCGGTATTGAGCCAGTTTGTAAACCAGCGTCTTGCTGCAGTCCTTAATCGGCGCAAAGCCACCGGCCATGTCGCCGTAAAGCGTGGCGTAGCCGACCGCCATTTCGCTCTTGTTACCCGTCGTCAGCAGCATGCGGCCAGTTTTGTTGGAAATCGCCATCAAGAGTATCCCGCGGCAGCGCGCCTGAATATTTTCCTCGGTCACGTCGGGTTCGCTTTCGCCAAAAATTTTTCCGAGCTGCGCCACGGTTGCCGCGTAGATGGGTTCAATGGGCAACACGTCGTAGCGCACGCTAAGCGTTGCGGCCTGTGCTGAGGCGTCTTCCTGACTCATGGTGCTGGTGTAGCGAAACGGCATCATGACGGCCCGGACCCGGTCCTCGCCAATCGCGTCGCAAGCGATCGCCAAAATCAACGCTGAATCGATGCCACCCGACAAGCCCACGACGACGCCGGGAAAGCCGTGCTTCTCAATGTAGTCGCGGGTGCCGGTCACCAGGGCGCCATAAACGCTCGCTTCTGTTGCAAGCAGGTCCACTTTGTCACCGGCGACCGGTTCGATGCCGCTGGCTTTTGCCTCCAGATCGACAGCAAACAATCCCTCTTCGAATGCGGGTGCACGAAAGCAAACGTCGCCATCACGCGTCATGGCAAACGAACCACCGTCAAAAACGAGCTCGTCCTGGCCTCCGACCATGTTGAGATAAATCAACGGTATGCCGATTTCGCTGAGGCGCTTCTGCACGACGTCCTCGCGTTTTTGCTGGCTTCTTAATTCATAAGGAGAGCCGTTGATCGCAAGAATGACCTCCGCGCCGGCACTGCGGCTTTTTGCGACGGGCTGTGGACGCCACAGATCCTCGCAAATAAGCAGACCAATGCGTATGCCATTGAGCTTGAATACGGCGGCGTCGTTGCCCGCTTCGAAATAGCGTTCTTCATCGAAAACGCTGTAGTTGGGCAACAGCTGTTTGCGGTAGCGTGCCAGGTACTTGCCATTGCGCAGTGCCGCGCAGGCGTTGTAGATATTGGTGCCCTCGTATTCAGGAAAACCGAGCAACACCACGATATCGCGCACCTCGTCGCGCACCTTGTCGACGGCCGCTTCGACCCGACGGCGCAGTCCGGCGTGGAAAAGCAGGTCCTCCGGGGGATATCCGCAGATGCTGAGCTCGGGGAACGCAACGATATCGGCGCGCAACTCGTCGCGCGCGCGCGCAGCGTAGTCAATAATGCGCGCGGTATTGCCAGCGACATCGCCGACCACGAGGTCGAGCTGCGCCAACGCCACGGTGACAGTAGTATTCATTGCCTCGGGAAGCTCCCGGACCTTAGTAGCGGCCAATTATTGGCCAATTAGTCTCCGGGATCGATCAACCGTCGATCAACTCCAGCATCTTGCTGCCTAGTTCCGCCGGTGACCGCACCGTGGCTACGCCGGCTTTTTCAAGCGCCGCGTATTTGTCCTCGGCCGTGCCCTTGCCGCCGGCAATGATGGCGCCGGCATGGCCCATTCGCTTGCCGGGCGGCGCCGTAACGCCTGCGATGTAGGCAACGACCGGCTTTTTGACGTTCGATTGAATGAATTCGGCCGCCGCTTCCTCGTCGGTACCGCCAATTTCGCCGACCATCACAACACCGTCGGTGTCGTCATCAGCTTCGAACAATTCAAGGCAATCGATAAAGTCCATGCCGCGCACCGGATCGCCGCCGATACCGACACAGGTGCTTTGGCCAAGCCCGTTTTGCGTCGTCTGGTAAACGGCTTCGTAGGTCAGCGTTCCGGAACGGGATACAACACCAATTCGGCCCTTCTTGTGGATGAAGCCGGGCATGATGCCGATCTTGCACTCGTCGGGTGTGATCACACCGGGGCAGTTCGGGCCGATCAGGCGACAATCGTAATTTCGCAATGCCGATTTGACCTTGACCATGTCGAGTACCGGGATACCTTCTGTGATGCAAACGACCAGGCCTACGCCACTGTCGGCAGCTTCCAGAATCGCATCGGCGGCAAACGGTGCCGGCACATAGATCATGCTGACGTCTGCGCCTGTTTCAGTGACAGCTTCCCGCATGGTGTTGAACACCGGCACGCCGAGGCACTCTTCGCCGCCACGACCGGGCGTCACTCCGCCAACAACCTTGGTACCGTAGTCAATGCACTGCTCGGAATGAAACTGGCCCTGGTTGCCGGTGATACCCTGGCAGATGATCTTGCTTTTCTTGTTAACGAGGATACTCATGACTTCACCGCCGAGGAGACTGCTTTCTTGGCCGCGTCTGTCAGATCGTCGGCCGCAATGATGGCCAGACCGCTGTCTTTCAGCAGTTTGCGACCCTTTTCTACGTTCGTTCCTTCCAGACGCACGATGACCGGAACTTCGACCCCCACTTCTTTCACAGCGCTGATGATGCCCTCTGCAATCAGGTCGCAGCGCACGATGCCACCAAAGATATTGACGAGGATCGCCGTTACATTCTTGTTCGACAAGATCAGCTTGAACGCTTCCGATACGCGTTCGCTGGTCGCGCCTCCGCCGACGTCGAGGAAGTTGGCCGGATCGCCGCCATGCAGCTTGATCAGATCCATGGTTGCCATCGCGAGACCGGCGCCATTCACCATGCACGCGATATTGCCATCGAGCGAGACATAGTTCAGATCGTGCTCAGCGGCTTCGCGCTCCGCGTCATCTTCCTGGCTCGGATCACGCAGCGCTGCCAGTGCTTTCTGGCGGTAGAGGGCGTTGTCTTCGATATTGACCTTGGCATCCAGCGACAGCACATCGCCTTCCTTGGTCACAATCAGCGGATTGACTTCAATCAGACTGGCGTCGCTCTCAAGAAACAGCTTGTACAGTTTGCGAACGAGGTCAGCGAATTGTTTTTGCTGAGCCTTGGTAAGGTCAAGGCCAAACGCAAGTCGCCGCGCCTGGTAATCCATCAACCCGGCATCCGGTGCGATCGCCACATTGAAAATCTGCTCGGGCGTTTCCTCCGCAACTTTTTCAATGTCCATGCCGCCGGCCGCGGAGGCAATGAATGACACCATTCTCGCTTCCCGATCAACCAGCATGCTGAGATAGAGCTCGCGCTCGATCTGCGATCCGGACTCGACATAGACGATATTGACGGGCAGGCCTTCCGGACCGGACTGGTGCGTAACGAGCTGCGTGCCCAGCATTTCCGACGCGTAGGCACGAACTTCGTCAACGCTGCGGGCCAGTTTGACGCCGCCCGCCTTGCCGCGACCACCCGCGTGCACCTGCGCTTTAACCACCCACAGGCTGCCGCCGAGTTTTTTCGCAGCGTCTGCTGCCTTGTCTGCACTGTCGGCCGCAATGCCTGTTGGAACCGGAATGCCGAACTCAGCAAACAGTTGCTTCGATTGATATTCGTGAAGATTCATTTTGTGCCCGAACGTTAAAAAAGCGCCTGACCGGCGCCGAGAATGCCCGCGAACGGGCCATGAGCAAGAAATTCCGGCGTATTTTGGAGCAAAGACGCCGCCGAAGCAAAGCTCTTCGCGACGGAGCGCCGCCCGGTTTTTGGTCTGTGAGCCGCCGTCAACGTATTTCTGTCTTTAATTCGACTACAATCTGCCCGCGAATTAAGAGCCCCGACGCCAGCAGACCATCGTATGCAGAACGTACCTCTCGACCAGACTTTAAGCCTCGGCGGCGCGAGCTCGGGCGCATCACGCAACGCGCTGCAGTCCGAACTGACCTGGCGCGCACTCGGCACGCTGAACGTCTTTCGTTTACTGGTCGCGCTTGCGCTTCTGGCACTGTTTGTCGCCGGTGGCAGGCAACGCATATTCGGCGACTCGCACCCCACCCTGTTTGTGTCGACGATCAGCGCGTACCTGATCTTCGGCATGCTGTGTGGCGTAGCCGTGCAACAGCGCTGGCTGACGCAGACCGCGCAAATTGCCGGGCAAATTACGCTCGATATCTTTGCAATCGTTTTATTGATGCACGCCAGCGGCGGAATCAGTAGCGGCCTCGGCGCTTTGCTGGTCGTCTACGTCGGCGCGGGCAGCCTGTTGCTGCCACTGCAGTTTCCGGGTTTTTTTGCAGCACTCGCGACAATTGCAGTGCTCGCGGAGCAATTGTTTTCTCAGCTCGGCACGACCAACAACACCAGCAACTATTCTGCTGCCGGCGTATTGGGCGCGATCATTTTTGCTATTGCGCTGTCGGCAAGGCCGCTCGCGAAGCGCCTGCAGGACAGCGAAGCACTGGCGCATCAACGCGGCGTCGATCTGGCAAACCTGTCCGAATTGAACCAATACATCGTGCAACATCTGCGCGAGAGTATCGTCGTGATCGACGACGAAAATCGGATTCGCCTGATTAACAGTTCGGCCGAAGCATTGTTCGGGCTGGAGCGGCGCGCCGCGGGAATGGCGCTGGGCGAGGCCTCGGAAGAGCTGGATCGTTACCTCAAGCGCTGGCGGGAAGACCCCGCGGAATCGAGTCATAACGAGCTAACGGTCGCCAGTGACTATCATACGGTGCGCATCTCGGTGCACCTCGCACCGTTGGGGCGGAACGTCAATCGGACCGGTCCGGTATTGCTGTTCCTTGAGGATGCCGGCCTCATCAATGCACGTGTCCAGCAGTCGAAGCTTGCATCGCTGGGCCGGCTCAGCGCCAGTATCGCGCACGAGATTCGCAACCCGGTTGGCGCGATGAGCCACGCCGGCCAACTGCTCGCGGAGTCTTCGGCCTTGTCCCGGGAAGATTTGCGACTAACCGATATTATCCGCACACACGCCGAACGCGTCAGCCTTATTATTGAAAACGTGCTGCAGTTGTCGCGGCGCGAGCCGGTCGAGGCGCAAGATTTCGAGCTGCGGCCCTGGCTCGATGATTTTTGCGAGGAATTCAGGGAGACGCTGGAATTGCATGCCGGGCAAGTCAAGCTGCACTCCGTCGATCCCGCGCTCAGCGTCAATATGGATCCGAGCCATCTGCGGCAGGTCATGTGGAACCTGTGCGAGAACGCGATGCGGTACGGTACAAAGGACGGCGTGATTCAGTTCGAAATTCGCGCCGGGCGCATCGCGCGCAGTAACCGGCCGTTTGTCGAAGTCCTCGACCGCGGCATTGGCGTAGATGCGGCCCTGACCGAAAAGATCTTCGAGCCGTTCTTCACCAATCAACAGGCAGGAACCGGTCTTGGCCTGTATATTTCACGCGAACTTTGTGAATTGAACCACGCAACGCTCGTTTACCAGCCGCGGGACGGCGGTGGCAGCATCTTGCGGGTCGTATTCTCCGACACGGGCCGCTGGCAGCGGCTCGGCAGCCAGGACTCTTAACCCATGGACAAGCCGGCCGCACTCGTCATCGATGATGAGCCCGACATTCTAGAGCTTCTGGCGCTGACCTTGCTGCGCATGGGCATCAACACGACGCAAGCCAGCGACGTGACTACGGCACGCACCAAGCTCATGGAACAGCATTTTGATTTGTGCCTGACCGACATGCGGCTGCCTGACGGCGACGGCCTTGATCTCGTCAAATGGATGCAAGCCAACGCGCCGGACGTGCCCGTCGCGGTGATAACGGCGCACGGCAACGTTGAAACCGCCGTGCAGGCACTGAAACTGGGCGCTTTCGACTTTATTTCCAAACCGCTTGATCTCAGCAACCTGCGGAGTGTCGTCGAAAATGCGCTGAAATTGCCGCAGGATGTTGCCCCCAAAAACCGCCGCCTGCTTGGCCGCTCCAAAGCGCTGCAGGAGCTGCGCGGCCTCATCGAGCGAGTCTCCCGCAGCCAGGCGCCCGTGCACATCTGCGGCGAATCCGGCACGGGCAAAGAACTGGTTGCGCGCCTGATTCACGAAAGCGGGCCGCGCGCCGAAGGACCGTTCGTGCCGGTTAACTGCGGCGCAATCCCCACAGAGCTGATGGAAAGCGAATTTTTCGGTCACGTCAAAGGCTCCTTTACGGGTGCCGTCAGTGACAAGACAGGTCTATTGCAAAGTGCCGCCGGTGGTTCCCTGTTCCTTGACGAAATCGCGGACCTGCCGCTGGCAATGCAGGTAAAATTGCTGCGGGTGATCCAGGAACAGAATGTGCGTCCCGTTGGCGCCGAGCGCGAAGAAGCTATTGACGTCCGCATTCTCTCTGCAACCCATCGTGACCTTGCCGAAATGGTTGCCAGCGGCGGATTCCGGGAAGACCTCTTCTATCGTATCAACGTGATCGAGCTGCGCGTGCCCGCGCTGCGCGAGCGCGGTGACGACGTACTGTTGCTCGCCGAACACTTCCTGGCAAAGCTCGGCAGCTCGGGAGACGCGCTCGACGACAGCGCACGCAAGGTCCTGCGGAATTACCGTTTCCCGGGAAACGTTCGCGAACTCGAAAACATGCTGGAACGCTCGGTCACACTGTGCGTGGACGGCAAGATTTCGGCCGCGGATTTGCATGTTCGCGACGGTGCGCCGCCGCACGCGCCCGCGCCCGCGTCTGTTAGCGACGCGACGGTTAGCGGCTCGATAGCTAACAGTGCAATAACAAACCTTGGCGGCCAGATCGAAGACATTGAGCGCCAGGCAATTATCGATGCCCTGCAGCAGACCCGCTATAACAAGACGGCCGCTGCGCGCCTGTTAGGCCTGTCATTTCGGCAGCTGCGCTATCGCATCAAGAAATTCGGGATCGAGTGACCCGAGTTCTGCAAAAACTGACAACTTTTGTCAGTATGTGACAAATTCTGCCCTTATTGCCTCGGTCGGCCACCGGAACTGGATCACAGTGCGGCGCGCGCGAAAAAAAATTAATCAATCAAAATAATCGCTTAACGGTAATCGCGTGCTTTTGGCACGGCACTTGCTTTATACCCTGCACTGGCGATTACGCCGTATTGCAACAACTAACGCTTATCCTTTTCAACGGAGTATGAAATGAAAAAAGTACAACAGGGTTTTACGCTTATCGAACTGATGATTGTCGTAGCAATTATCGGCATTCTGGCCGCTATCGCTATTCCGGCTTACCAGGACTACACGATCCGCGCACAGGTATCTGAAGGCCTGAGTCTCTCGGGTGGCGCTAAAGCAGCGGTAACCGAGTACTTCCAGGACCGCGGCACATTGCCGGCCACGAACGCGGTAGCCGGCCTGCCTGATGGTGCTGCCATTACGGGCTCCTACGTAACGAAGGTAGACGTAGCAGCCGGCGTGGTCACGGTAACGTACGGCGGCAAGGCTCACAGCGCCCTCACAGGCAAGACGATTACGATGTCGCCGAGCACCGCCAGTGCGGGATCCGTTGTTTGGACCTGCGCCAGCGCTCTGCCGAATAATCACTTGCCTGCTGCATGCCGGTAACTGAATCGCAAGGCTGAAACATGCCCCAGCGGTAAGAATAAAAGCCCCGGCTTGCCGGGGCTTTTTTTCGTCCGGCGTTTGATTTCGTGCGCCACGCACGGCCAAATCACCGCCCCGGCTTTATAATGTGCGAAATGGAGCAGGTCAGGAGCACCCCGATATGATGCGGAAAACGGCGCAAGGATTTACGCTAATCGAGCTGATGATTGTCGTCGCCATCATTGGTATCTTGGCGTCGCTGGCGATATCGACGTTCCAAACCTACTCGGTGCGCGCGCAGGTCGCAGAGGCAGTGAACTTTGCCGGCAGCATCAAGACGCCCATCGTCGAAGCCTTCAATAATACCGGGGTACCCGCCGCCGATCGTAGCGCCGCCGGCCTGTCGCCGGACCCGGCAACTGCCTCCGGCAACTATGTTAGTGGCATGAGCATTGTAGATGGGCGCATAGATATCACCTTCGGCAACGATTCCCATCAGGACCTGTTCGGCAAAACCCTGTCTGTGACGCCCTACGTAAGCCCCGGCAACCGGGTTTTCGCGTGGCGCTGCGCCAACGGACCCGTGCCGCCCGGATCAGTACCGCTGAGCGGCGGTGGGGTGACGACCTCGCATCAGGCAGGGACCGTTGAAGAACGCTACCTGCCGGCGATATGCCGGCCCTGAGTACAGGGACTATTGAGCCGCCCTGGCGGCCCCCGGCGTGCCATCCACGGCCGCCCGGGAGCGGGTCCATATTTATTACCGTTAACTGTGAACAGCCGCACAAAATGCAGTTGATCCATCCCCGAGGATCAGTGAGACTGTCGAGTCAACATAACCTCGCTTTTTCTGGGTAGCATTTCGGTATGGCAGCAACCGCATCTCAAACGACACTCTCGGGACTTCCGAGGCGCCTGGTTCAGGACGGCATCATCGCCGAGGACACGGTTCTGGAGGCCAGCGACGCCGCGCGCAAGGAAAAGATTCCGCTGGTCCCTTACCTCGTCATCAAAGAGCTGGCCGACTCGAGGGCCATCGCCGTTGCTGCCTCGCACGAATTTGGCGTGCCGCTGCTCGATCTTGATTCCATAGAAATTGATCTCGAGTGCCTGCGCTCGGTAGATCAGAAACTGCTCAACAAGCATCGCGTGCTGCCACTGATGAAACGCGGGCAGCGCCTGTTCCTCGGAATATCTGACCCGACTAATCTGCAGGCGATTGATGAGATCAAGTTTCAAACCAGCCTGCGAGTCGATCCGGTCGTAGTCGAGCAGGCCAAGCTCGAAGAACGAATTACCAAGGCGCTCGAGGCTGTCGATACAACGATGTCGTCGCTCGACGACGACGATTTCGATCTGGAGAACCTTGACGTTTCGGGCGGCGACGGCGAGGAAGAAGAAGGCATAACGCGCGACGACATCGAAGATGCGCCCGTTGTCCGCTTCGTCAATAAGGTTTTGCTTGACGCCATTAAACGCGGCGCATCCGATATTCATTTTGAGCCGTACGAAAAAATCTTCCGCGTACGCACCCGCCTTGACGGGGTGCTTTCAGAGGTGGCGCAACCGCCCGTGGCATTGGCCAACAAGGTTTGCGCGCGCCTGAAAGTCATGTCGCGGATGGACATCGCAGAACGTCGTGTGCCGCAGGATGGCCGCATCAAGATGCGGCTCTCGAAAAACCGTGCGATCGATTTTCGCGTAAACACCTGCCCCACACTGTTCGGCGAAAAAATCGTACTGCGTATTCTCGATCCGAGCAGCGCACAACTGGGCATCGATGTGCTCGGTTATGATGACCTGCAGAAAGAGATGTATCTGAAGCATCTTCACAAACCGTACGGCATGATTCTCGTGACCGGCCCGACAGGCTCTGGTAAGACCGTGTCCCTGTACACCGGTTTGAATATCCTGAATACCGAAGACCGCAATATATCGACAGCGGAAGACCCGGCGGAAATTAACCTGCCCGGTATCAACCAGGTGAACGTCAATCCGAAAGTGGGGCTAACCTTTGCCTCGGCATTGAAGGCTTTCCTCCGGCAGGATCCGGACATCATCATGGTCGGCGAGATTCGTGACCTGGAAACTGCTGAGATCGCCATCAAGGCCGCACAAACTGGTCACCTCGTGCTGTCAACCCTGCACACCAACGATGCGCCTAAAACGCTCACGCGCCTGGTTGATATGGGTGTTAAACCTTACGCAATTGCAACCTCGGTCAGTCTGATTATCGCGCAGCGGCTGGCGCGCAGGCTTTGCGACAACTGCAAGGAACAGCGGGACGTTCCTCACGAAGCTTTATTGAAGGAAGGTTTCACTGAGAAAGAAATCAAGGCGGGCATGACTATTTTCGCGCCCAGCGAAAAAGGCTGCAAAAGCTGCAACGCCGGCTACAAGGGCCGGCTGGGTATTTTCCAGGTGATGGAAGTATCCGAGACTATGGGACGCATCATCATGGAGGGCGGCAACGCCATACAAATTTCCGATCAGGCCGGAACGGAAGGCGTACTTGACCTGCGCTCGGCCGGACTCAACAAGGTCAAAGAAGGGCTTACCAGCCTCGAAGAAATTAACCGGGTTACAATCGAGTAAATCGGGCAACCCGGCGTTCACACCGGGTCTCCTCGTAAAGGGTAGAAAATACAGATGGCGGACACAGCAGTAGCTTCAAACGCAACGTTCCTCTGGGAAGGAACGGATCGCAGGGGCAAGAAAATCAAGGGCAAGACGATGGCCGCCACCGAGGCAGCGGTTCGTTCGGACCTGCGCAGACAAGGCGTCGTCCCCAGCCGTATCAAGAAACAGGGCAAGAGCTTGTTCAACACGGCTGCACCGATAACGCCCGGCGATATCGCTGTTTTCAGCCGGCAACTTGCGACGATGCTTGCGGCCGGCATTCCCCTCGTACAGTCGTTCGAAATCGTCGGCACCGGTCATGAAAATGCGTCGATGCAAAAACTCATCATGACGATTAAAGCCGATGTCGAGGGCGGTAGCGCGCTGGCCGAAGCGCTGGCAAAACATCCACTGCACTTTGATGACCTGTTTGTAAATTTAGTCGAAGCAGGTGAACAGGCAGGTGCCTTGGAAACTCTTCTTGAAAAAATCGCGACGTACAAGGAAAAAACCGAGGCGATCAAGAAAAAGATCAAGAAGGCGCTGACTTACCCGGCGGCGGTTCTCGCGGTCGCATTTATCGTGACCATCGTCTTGCTGATCTTTGTAATTCCGGCCTTTGAGGACCTCTTTCAGGGCTTTGGGGCGGATTTGCCGGCGTTTACGAGAGTCGTTATCGATTTATCGGTATTCGTGCGAACGAAGGGTTGGATACTGGCCGGCTTGATAACCGCGGCCGTTGTCATCTTCCTGTATTTCAAAAAACGATCGCGCGCGATGCAGCAATTTCTTGATCGCCTGGCTTTGAAAGCTCCGATCATCGGGCCGATCGTGCAAAAAGCTGCTATAGCGCGCTACGCGCGGACGCTTTCCACAATGTTCAGTGCGGGTGTACCTCTCGTTGAGGCATTGGAATCAGTCGCAGGTGCGACCGGTAATATTGTGTACGAAGAAGGCGTGTTGAACATGAAAGACGAAGTTGCGACCGGTCAACGCCTGCAACAGTCGATGGAAAACACCGACTTGTTTCCGAACATGGTAATTCAGATGATTGCTGTCGGTGAGGAATCGGGTTCGCTCGATGAAATGTCGGCCAAGGTCGCGGACTTTTACGAAGAAGACGTCGATAACGCTGTCGACAATCTGAGTAGTCTGCTCGAACCGCTAATCATGTCTATTTTAGGCGTACTGGTGGGCGGCCTCGTTGTCGCTATGTACCTGCCCATCTTCAAAATGGGCGCAGTCGTCTAGACACATTGGTATTGGCAACCAATAAATTTAAGCGGCGCCTCAAGGGCGCCGCTTGCGTATACAGGGTTCGCAACGGTTAATTTGACTCATGATAGAAACGCTCGCTTCTCAGCCCGTCTTATTTCTAGTAGTAGCGGTCATCGTTGCGCTGCTCGTCGGCAGCTTCCTGAATGTGGTCATTTATCGGTTGCCGGTCATGATGCAACGAGACTGGCGCAGTCAGTGCAAGGAACTCCTCGCCGAAGCGGCGCCGCCGCTGCCTGAGGGTCGCTTCGACCTCGTCATGCCGCGGTCTCGCTGCCAGAGCTGCGGCACGCAGATTACGGCGCTGCAAAACCTGCCAGTGCTGAGCTACCTGTTACTGCGCGGCAAATGCGGCCACTGCAAGGCCCCTATTTCAGCGCGTTATCCCGCGATAGAAGCCTTGACAGCGGTGCTGACGGGACTCGTTGCCTGGCGCTTTGGTTTTGGCGCCGAGGCGCTGATGGCGATATTGCTTACCTGGACCCTCGTAGCGATTGCGTTTATCGACTTCGATCATCAGCTCATTCCTGATTCCCTGTCGTTGCCACTCCTTTGGCTGGGTCTCGCGCTTAGCCTGTTTCACCCGCTGACCGGTGCAGAAGTGCTGTTTGTGTCGCCGCAGACGGCGTTAATTGGGGCAATGGCGGGATACCTCAGCCTGTGGAGCGTGTACCACCTGTTTCGCCTCGCGACAGGTAAGGAGGGCATGGGTTATGGCGACTTCAAGTTGCTGGCGGTGCTGGGTGCCTGGCTGGGCTGGCAGGACTTGCCGCTGATCATCATCCTGTCGGCGGTCGTTGGCGCGCTCGTCGGTATTTCTCTCATTGTGCTGCGCGGTCGCGATCGCAACGTGCCGATGCCGTTCGGCCCCTTTCTCGCAGCGGCCGGCTGGCTGGCCATGATGTTCGGGCCGCAGATTCGCAGCTGGTGGCTCAGTACCGTAACGTGAGACGGCGGAGACAGGACAATCAGGCCGCAGACGCTGATCAGGATGCTCGGCCGCTGCTGGTCGGCCTGACAGGCGGCATTGCGAGCGGCAAGTCGACGGTTGCATCGATGTTTGCCGAACTCGGGGTTCCGGTTATCGATACGGATATGGTGGCCCGTGAGGTGGTTGAGCCCGGCCGGCCCGCCCTCGATGAAATCCGCTGCCGCTTCGGCGATGGTGTCATCGACGACTCCGGCCGCCTCGATCGTGCGGCAATGCGCAAAATCGTGTTCGCCGATCCCGCGAAACGCCGCGAGCTGGAGGCTATCCTGCACCCGCGAATTCGTGCAGAGACTGCACGACAATCGAGGCGCTGCGGCGGTGATTACCAACTGATCGTCGTGCCGCTATTGGTCGAGTCGCCGATGCGCGACAGCATGGACCGTATTGTGGCAGTCGATGTGCCGGAATCGGTGCAGCTCGCGCGGCTGCTTGCCCGTGATGCCGAAAGTCCGGCCCAGGCGCAGGCCATGATCGACGCACAGGCAAGCCGCGCTGAACGCCTGAAGATAGCGGATGACCTGATAAAGAACGACGGCGACCTGTCCGCCACGCTGCAGCAGGTCGAAGCACTCCATCACCGCTACCAGGCGCTGGCGGCTCGGCACAAGCAATAAAAGCGTCGCAATTTGACGTCATTTGCCTGACTCCCCTGCCATAGCGCAGAATAGCGCCATGGTTACAGCCGCATCTTCTGTCGTGAGGCCCGCGTCCGGTCGACAACCCTGTGAATACGAGCAACCGCTGAATGAGCGGATGCGCACGTTCATGCGGCTTGAATTCCTGTACCAACAGTTGCTGTACAACAGCGAGCAAGAGGCTGACTGGGCAACTCGGGCTGCGACCTCGAGCCTCATCGAGATCATGGCTATCCTGAGCCGCGGCGATGTGCGCAGTGATGTTTACAAGGAACTGGAAAGACAACTGGAAACGCTCGAGCGATTCCGCAGCCAGCCGGGTGTTGATACGTCGCGCCTGAAAGTATTGATAGACAACCTGGCGAATCAACGCAATGAGTTACGTGATATTGGTGCAAACTTCATGCAGCCATTGAAGGAATGTGAGTTTTTGAGTTCCATCAAGCATCGCAGCGCAATTCCCGGCGGCACTTGTGAATTTGACCTGCCGGAATACAGCCATTGGTTGCGTCAACCTTTTGATCGCCGCCAACAGGACATGTTGAACTGGCTGAATGTCGTTCGACCGGTTTGCGATGCTGTGGTGGAATTGCTCTGGCTAATGCGCGAAAGCGCGCAGCCCCAGGAACGAACAGCAATCAACGGCATGTATCAGCACAACATGCAGCGCGACGCACACTGTCAGTTGTTGCGCGTCAGCTTGCCGGCCGGCAGCGAGCTCTACCCGGAAATCAGTGGCAGCCAGCAGCGCTTCACCGTGCGCTTTCTTGAGTGGTCCACGATCGATCGACGCGCGGTGCAGTCCGGTCAGAACGTTTCGTTTCATATCAGCGTTTGCTAGCAAAACGCAATCCAGTATCTAGCCGCCGGACCTCGCGGGCTGCAAAGCAGAATCTTTAGTAACTTTACCGTGCAACGCCTCCAGAACCGGTGCGTCCGCGGGCAACAGTCCGGCGACGTCAATATCCCGGGGATGCTGCCATAGTAGCGCCTGCCCGTCCCGGCCTGTCGGCTCCCCCTGCCATTCACCGACGGTAAAAAAATCAATGGCAACGAAGCGATCTGCGTACCGGTGTTGTACGGCCATCAGGAACTCGCAGCGAAGCACGGTGATACCGAGTTCCTCTGAAAGTTCGCGACGCATTGCGGCTTCCGTTGTCTCATCAGAGTGCAACTTGCCTCCGGGAAATTCCCATAGCCCGGCAAACGGCGAATCTCCGATTCGTTCCGTTAACAAGATTCGGTCGTTTTCATCAATCAGAATACCGGCAGCAACGTCGATACGTTCGCAAACGTCTGCACTCAAGTCAGGCGACCATGACACTGCTTGTATTTCTTCCCGGAACCGCAGGGGCACGGTTCGTTACGACCCACTTTTCGGCCGTCGCGGACGAACGGGGTGGGAGCGCTTTCGGTTTGCGCGGCCTGCGCGGGTTGTCCCCCCGGCCCCGGCGGTGCCGGCGGATTCAGTGACGAGGACTGCGCATGACGAAACTCCATCGCCTGTGCGGCGCGGCGCTGTGCCTCCATGCGCTGAATATCCTCTTCGCTCTGCACGCGCACGCGCGATAACATCGTGATCGTGTCGTGCTTGATTTGGTCAAGCATCGCACCAAACATTTCAAAAGCTTCGCGCTTGTATTCCTGCTTCGGATTCTTTTGCGCATAGCCGCGCAGGTGGATCCCCTGACGCAGGTAATCCATAGCGGCAAGATGCTCCTTCCAGTGGAAATCCAGTTGTCGCAGCATAACTTCTTTTTCGAATTGGCGAATTAAAGACGAGCCTATAGCGCCCTCTTTCGCTTCGTAATTCGCCTGCAGTTCTTCTGCACAGCGTGCCGCGATGTCCTCTTCACTCAGTTTGGCATCGGCAGAAATCCAACCCGGCACATCCAGCTGCACGGTGAACTCCGTCTCTATTGCCTGCATCAAGCCCTGCGCGTCCCATTGTTCGTCAAGGCTTCCGGGAGGAATGTACTGCGCGACGAGGTTCTTAACGACTTCCTCGCGGATCGCCTCGATAGAGTCCTTGATGTCATCAGCCGCCATGAGCTCGCTACGCTGGTGGTAAACAACCTTGCGCTGATCGTTCGCAACATCATCATATTCAAGGAGATTTTTGCGAATGTCGAAGTTGTGGGATTCGACTTTGCGCTGGGCGCGTTCAATTTGCCGCGACAACAAGCGGCTTTCGATAACTTCGCCTTCACGCATGCCGGCACGTGACAGCAGCGCCTTGGTGCGATTCGGGTCGCCAAAAATTCGCATCAGGCTGTCTTCCATTGACAGGTAGAAGCGACTGGATCCCGGGTCACCCTGGCGCCCCGACCGACCTCGTAGCTGATTGTCAATTCGACGCGACTCATGCCGCTCTGTCCCGACGATGTGCAGTCCGCCCGCTTCGATAACCGTGTTGTGGCGCTCCTGCCATTCCGCCTTTATTTCCGCAGGGTCAGCGCCCTCCCCCGCTTCTTCAATTTGTGCATCAAGGTTTCCGCCGAGCACGATGTCGGTGCCACGTCCGGCCATATTCGTCGCGATAGTGATTGCACCCGGGCGACCCGCCTGCTGCACGACGTGCGCCTCACGCTCATGCTGTTTTGCGTTGAGCACTTCGTGCTGAATTTTCTTCTTCTTGAGGAGCCCCGACAGGTATTCCGACGTTTCGATCGACGTCGTGCCCACCAGTACCGGCTGCTGGCGTTCGCGGCAGTCGACGATGTCTTCAATAATTGCATCAAACTTGTCTTTTTGTGTCAGATGCACAAGATCCGCCATGTCATCGCGAATCATCGGTCGGTGGGTCGGTATCACAATAACTTCGAGGCCGTAAATGGATTCAAATTCGAACGCCTCGGTATCGGCAGTTCCGGTCATGCCGGACAAATTTTCGTAAAGCCGGAAAAAGTTTTGAAACGTAATTGACGCAACCGTCTGGTTTTCCTGTTTAACGGCAACGCCCTCTTTTGCCTCGATCGCCTGGTGGAGCCCGTCTGACCAGCGACGGCCAGGCATTGTGCGGCCGGTGAACTCATCGACGATGACAATTTCGCCATTATTGACGATATATTCGACATCCTTGTTAAAAATTGCGTGAGCGCGCAGCGCTGCGTTCAGGTGGTGCAACAGCCGGATGTTGGCGGCGTCATAAAGGCTTTCACCTTCGCCAAGCAGTCCCGCGCCCAGCATGAGTTGCTCGACATACTGGTGGCCATCTTCGGTTATATGAACCTGTTTGCCCTTCTCGTCTTTTGTGTAGTGACCGCGGATGACAAGCTCGCATACAACCTGCTTGCCGTCTTCGGACAAGACGACATCCGCGTCGCGTTCCTCCGCCAGTGCGATCGCCGCGTCCAGACTCATCGTCTCCTCGCCGTCCGACTCGATTTTTTTGCCGTTGGTATCGAGGAGCACGATACGTTTCGCGGCAATATCGTAGTTCGTCGGTTCTTCTGTTTCCTGGTGCAGGCGCAGCTTCGGAATCAGTTTATTGATCTGCAGGTACAGATCCGTGCTCTCTTCTGTCGGGCCCGAAATAATGAGTGGCGTTCGTGCCTCGTCAATAAGAATGGAGTCAACCTCGTCGACAATCGCGAAATTGAGCTCTCGCTGAACTTTATCTTCCGGCGAAAAAGCGAGGTTGTCGCGCAAATAGTCGAAACCCAGCTCGTTGTTGGTGGCGTAGGTGATATCCGATTGGTAGGCGCCGGTTTTTTCTTCGCGCGATTGGCCGCTTTTGGCTACACCAACGGAGAGTCCAAGAAACTCATAGACCGGGCGCATCCAGTCTGCATCGCGCTGTGCCAGGTATTCATTGACCGTGACGATGTGGACGCCCTTGCCGCTCAGAGCATTCAGGTATGCCGGCAAAGTTGCGACCAGCGTTTTGCCTTCACCGGTGCGCATCTCTGCGATGTTGCCCTGATGCAAAACCATGCCGCCGATGAGCTGGACGTCAAACGGCCTCATCTCCAGGGTACGAAGGGCCGCTTCCCGCGCAACCGCGAAAGCCTCAGGCAGAATTTCATCGAGGGTTTCCCCGGCGGCAACACGTTGCTTGAATTCTTCTGTTTTCGCGGCAAGCGCGGCATCGTCGAGTGCCTTGGTGCTGTCTTCGAGGCTGTTGATACGTTTGACGACTTTGGAGAATTGACGCAGTAGTCGCTGATTTCGGCTACCGAAAAGCCGCGTTAAAAAATTGGCCACGGAGGGCTCCTGAAAATGCCGGTGCGGCCAACCGGGGCCGCACACAAAGACGGGTATTTTACGTACTGGCCGGAAATTTGCATTAGCGCATTCTGCGCAATTCCCGAGCCGGCCAGCTGGACCGGATTGCCGTTAATTTGATGGGGGCAAAGCCCGCGATTCCAAGGGCTTAACGGTGTCGGGCGGGAGGTGGCGTTGCCGGCGCGGCGTCGAGCGAGTGGCTTACTGCGTGGCGCCTTCGCGAATAAACTTGACCGGGTTCATCCGTTTGCCGCGATGCAGGACCTCGAAATGCAGGTTCGGTCCGGTCGCGCGGCCGGTTTCGCCCATCAGAGCGACAACCTGGCCTTTCTTGACCTCTTCGCCAACGCTGACGAGGTTTTCAGAATTGTGCGCATAGCGCGTTGAGTAGCCGTTGCCGTGGTTAATTTCAACCATCTGGCCGTAGCCGTAACGCTTCGACGACCAGGTCACAACGCCGTCGGCAACGCTAAATATCTCAGCCCCGGACTTGCCAGCAAAATCTACGCCGGTATGGTTCGCCGGCTTGCCGGTGAAAGGATCGGTGCGCCGTCCAAAGTACGACGACATCCAGCCGGACCGAACCGGTCGGCCCTGCGGATAGACCCGCTCACTTAAATTCTGATTCAGAATGACCGATTCCAGCACGCCCAGCTGCGCCTCACGATTGTCCAGCTGGTCCGCGAGACCTTGCATTGCGGTCAGGACTTCGGGAACCGCGACGGCAGATCCACTGGGGTCCGGTTCCTCGGGACCACCCAGTGCCGGCGTTGAATCGAAATCGAATTCTCCCTCGGCAAGATCGGCCATTTCTGTCAGGCGTCGACCGAGCGCGTC
>JABDKF010000243.1 GCA_013003155.1 Woeseia sp.
CTGTTTTGTAGCCATTTTTCTCCTCGCATACGTTCGTAACTGTGTACTACGGAACTGCAACATCCGTGCCAGCCCGGGCGCCTTCGTTTACGCGGGGTGGGTCTCATCGACCTGCATCATCTACACGGAAATTGAAAATATTGCCGTCGATATAGCAGTTGCCGTCGAAATGCGGCTGCACACGCAGGTTCGGCAGCTGGCATGCGTCTTGCTTATAGCTATAGCAGGAACTGTCGAATCGTACGGAGGAAACACGAGGTGATGAAGAAAGTTCGAATCACGGGTGTCGCTTGGACTGCGCTTGTAACCGTCGCATTGCTGGCGAGCATGGCGTCGCAGGCGGCTTCGATGCCTGTAGAAAACGGCACAGAGCCGAAAGGAGATGCAAGCACTATGACCACAGCAGACAACGCGGTGGATACCGCCAACGCAGTCCCGCCTAAGGGCAAGCGATATACATCCGATCGTCCGCGCCAGATCGTGGCCTACACCGGCTATGGCAATGGCGAATACCTGTGGGTCCGTGGCCGCGTGCTGGCGAACAAAACAATTCGTGCAGCTTCAGATGATGACAGCTGGTGGGACAATATACGTGCGAGCTTCCAGCGCTGGGAGACCGACGAGATCGAAGGCGTCTGGGTCGAGCTCAGCTACGGCGACGAGCGGAAATTCGTGCAAACGGACGATGAAGGCTACTACTCGGCGCAATTCGCTGTCGTCGACGCCGAACAAAGCCAGCAGAACGTTACCGCACGCGTCGAAACACGGAAAGGCGACATTGAAGCAGTCCATGAGGTCCTCGTGGCAGATCCCGCTGCGCGCTTCATGATCATTAGCGATATGGACGATACGGTAATCCATACCGGAATTACGAGGAAGCTACTGGCAGCCCGCCTGACCTTTTTCGGAAATGCGCGCACTCGAAAGCCGCTGGATGGCGTCGCCGATCTTTACCGCGAGCTGGTCGACGGTTCCGATGGCACGGCACGCAATCCGGTATTTTATGTGTCGAACTCCGGCTGGAACATGTACGACGTCCTCGACGAGTTCCTGGAGTTAAACAAAATTCCCCCAGGTCCGCTGCTGCTTCGCGACCTCGGCAATGTCGGTAAACGTTCAACGAAGAACCATAAGGCGCAGACGTTCCGCCGCTTGCTGGAGCGCTTCCCAACTTTGCCCGCGGTTTTGATCGGTGATTCTGGCCAGCATGACGCTGCGCTGTATGCAGAGCTTGCAAGGGAATTCCCGGACCGCGTACTCGGCATCTATATCCGTGACGTCGATCCGTTCGAGGATTCGGACTACGACGCTGCCGTTGACGCGATTATCAACGACGGCACTGCGAGCGGAGTGCCTATGGTCCGCGGTGAAAACAGCGACGCTTTCGCACAGCATATGCGGTCAATCGGCCTGCTGTCACCGAGTGAAGAAAGGCAAATCGCCAAGGGTGTCGAGCGCGAACAGGCCGAGGACACGTTTTGGGAATGATCTACAAGTAATTGCAAGAAATACCGCGCCTCCGCTCGCGGCAATGACGGGAAAGCCTCTAGATACGCGAATAACCGAACTGGCACGGCTCTTGCTTATACGTAATTGCAGGTTCAACTAACTAAAGCTGACTCCCTGCTGTCAGCGAAGGAGACGAGAGATGAAATATCTAACACTGTTTTGGGTACTTTTGGCCGGCTTTTCGCTTAGCGGTTGCAACACGACGCATGGATTTGGTCAGGACGTAGAAGCAACGGGCGATGGCATCCAGCATGCCGCTGAGGAAACCGAGGAAGAACTCGAAGAAGCATTTGACTAATAGTGCTGCTTCAAGTCCCAGCGGGAGGCTTTGTTTAAAGCCTCCCGCTGTTGCTCAGACGAATGCTGCATCCAAGGAGGTACATCATGAAAATGTGGATTTCAGTGGCACTGCTTAGCCTGATGGTGGCCGCGCTCATAGTCGCGGCTACTGGTGAAGCAGACGAGATCGGCAAAGTCGATACTCGTTTTCGCTTTTTGACGCCGGATGACACAATCCGTGTGGAAGTCTTCGACGATCCGGATATTGCAGGTATTGCTTGCTACCTGAGTCGTGCGAAGACCGGCGGCATCAAGGGCGCAGTCGGTGTCGCCGAAGACACGTCTGACGCCTCCCTGGATTGTCGCCAGATCGGCTCCATCCAATTTCGTTCGCGCCTGAAAGATGGCGAGAAGGTCTTCAGCGAACGACGCTCACTTATTTTCAAGGAGCTGCAAATTGTTCGCTATTGCGATGCTGAACGAAATAGCGTCGTTTACCTCGTTTATTCGGATCGCATCATAGAAGGCTCGCCAAAGAACTCGGTGTCTGCGGTCCCTTTGCTCGCACTGCCCGGCGAGGATTCAGTGGCCCATTGCGGTGACTACTTGCACTCATGAACCTTGAAGCCACATCAGTGCAAAAGATTAGTCAGCGGCCACCCGTCGCTTCAATCCGAGCAACCCAATGAAGCCGCGAACTCCAGAGACGCGTGCGCGTGTAGACGGATCGAACGCCATGCTGCTTGGATTATTGACACTTGCAGTAGGTTACACGCTCTACCTGGCCGCCGATCTGCTTGTGCCGATTGCGTTTGCGGTATTGCTCAACATCCTCTTGTCCCCGCTCGTAAGGCGGCTGGAAAGAATCGGCATCGTCCCCCGAATTTCTGCTGGAATCATCATGCTGACGCTCGTTGCTGTTGTCGCAACCGGTATATCGGTGCTTGCAGAGCCGGCTGAACAGTGGCTTGCGGAAGCGCCCAAGACAATTCGCGAATTGAAGACACAGATCGTAGAGACAAAAGGCAACTTCGCCAATATCCAGGAACTCGCCGAAGAAGTTGACGATATCGCATCTGTTGACACTGCAGACGGCCCACAAGCTGTGGTTCTTGAGGGACCCGGAATGCTGGAAGGCTTGCTGGGTGGGCTGCCGTACATGCTGACCGGCGCAGCAATCGTCACTTTTTTGACCTACTTTCTACTGGCATCGGGTGACAGTATGCTGCGGCGATTAACTCGCTGCGCACGCACATGGGCCGGCCGGCGACGAATCGTTACGATCGTCAGAGATATCCAGAACGACCTGTCGACGTATCTGGCGACAGTCACGATCATCAACGTATGCCTCGGTGCGGCTGCTGCTGCATGCATGTATCTGCTCGACTTTCCCAACCCGCTTCTGTGGGGGACTATGGTCGGGCTTCTGAATTTTGCGCCGTACGTTGGCGCGTTGGCGTCTGTCCTTATCCTGACCATTGTCGGGCTGACGTCTGCCGATACGTTGTTGGGCGCACTGGTAGTGCCGTTGATCACGATGACGCTCACTATTTTCGAGGGTCAGTTGATTACACCGTCAGTGCTGGGCCATCGAATGTCGCTGAATCAAACCGTTATATTTATTTCCGTCTTGTTCTGGGGCTGGTTATGGGGTGTCGCGGGCGCGTTGATGGCCGTTCCCATAATGACCAGTCTAAAAGTCTGGCTCGATCATATGCCAACCCATCAGCACCTGAGCGCATTCTTGAGGCCGGACGATTGGGGCCGGCAGCAGAAGCCCAGTTTGCGCCGGCGCGACGCGCGCAAATCAAACGCCGAGTTAAAAACCGAAGGAGGAAAACTATGAGTAAAGTAATTGAAGGTGGTGGTGAAGGTAACCGCAAGGCTGACCGCGAGTATCGAAAGAATGTCAGGGAGACCGTAGAAAATTCCGATGCGGAATCTCGTGCAGAGGCGGCGAAAGAGTTGTCAGACGCGGAATTGAATGAGGCTCGGACCGCGGCTGAAGAGGCAAAGTCACGCGCGAGACGCTGACACGCCGCTGGGTTCGCCGAGGACAGCAATCAGGTCTTTGACGTTGGCCGGTTTTACGATGTGGGAGTCGAACCCCGCATCCATCGCGCGCTGCCGGTCAGATTCCTGACCATAGCCTGTTAAGGCAACTAGCTGCACGCCGTCGAGCGCGACTTCCTTGCGCACGGTAGTGGCAACTTCGTAGCCACTAACCTGCGGTAACCCGATGTCGACCAGCGCAATATCCGGTCGCTCGCTGCGGAACAGGGCCAATGCCTCTTTACCGTCGGCTGCTTCCAGGACTTCGTGGCCCCAGAGTTGCAACAGTTGGCAAAGGCCGTCACGAGCATTTTCGTTGTCTTCGACGACGAGCACTTTGCGTGGGCCCGGTGAGGGGGTGCTGTCCGCTACGCCTGCTGCTTCACCGTTAGCCTTGTCAGATGGCCTTTCGCGCGGAATCGTAATGGAAAATGTACTGCCGGCGCGCGGCCCCGCACTCTCGACATCCACCCGGCCGCCGTGCATTTCAATAAACTGCTTGACCAGCGCAAGCCCAAGGCCAAGGCCACTGCCAGTGCGTTCAATCGAATCGTCGGCCTGCACAAAGGGATCAAATATTGTCGGTATCAGGTCTTCATCAATCCCCTGGCCGGAATCCTGTACCTCAATCCTGATAGTCCCGTCGGTGGCACTGGTTCTTAGCTGAATCTTGTCGCTTGCCGCAGAATACTTGATCGCGTTGTCCAGCAGATTCTGCACAGATTGCCGCAGCCTGGAGGAGTCGGCACGAATTTCGCCCAGGTTGTTCTCGATTTCGAAATGCACGGTTCGCTCGGGGTAAGCGGAGCGTATCGCGATCTCGAGTTCCTCAAAAAAGGCCTTGAGCTCAACGCTCTCGGTCTTGAGCTTGAGCTTGCCACGGCTGAGACGACTGATATCCAGCAGATCGTCAAGGATACGCTTCAGCAATGTAGTTTCGTTGACGACAATCGTATGCAGCTTCCGCACAGCCTCATCGCCGTCGCCGATCGCTTCGAGAGCAAATGCTGCATTTGCGATAGCACTGAGGGGGTTGCGAAGCTCATGCCCCAGCATTGCGAGAAATTTGTCCTTCGCGCGATTTTCAGTTTCTGCACGGGATCGCAACTCTTTCTCGCGCTCAAAAAGTTCTGCCATGGCTTCCTGGGCACGATACTTCTCGATAACGATCCCGGCGACGTAGGCACTGTTGCCGATCAAGCGCAGCTCATCATCATTCGGTGCACGTGGCACACGGTAGTACATTGCCAACGTGCCGAGGACGTCCCCGCTGCTGGACGTGATTGGAGTAGACCAGCACGCACGGAGCCCGGCAGACTGCGCCAATTCTCGGTATGGCTCCCATCGAGGATCCGCCAGAATGTCCTCCGAGATCGTCGTTTGGCCAGAATGCGCCGCCGTTCCGCACGAGCCAACATTGGGCCCGATCTCAAGGCCGTCAATCGCTTCATTATAATCGTTGGGCAACGATGGCCCCGCCATGAGCCGCAGTCGTTTTTCCTCTTCGAGGGCAAGTATCGACACGAACAGGCCCTCAGCCTGTTTCTCGAGCGCCAGCGCGAGAAGATTCATGGCTACCGGCAGGGGCTCGCCGCTAATCACGCAGGCCAGGGTATGTTTTTCTGCTTCGAGTATCGCCTCCATATGTTTGCGCGACTGAATCTCGTGGCGCAGGCGATCAACGGTCGCATTCAGAATTCGAAAGCGTTCTCTGTCACCGGTCCCGGCCTTGCCGTGAAAATCGAGGCAAATTGCGTCGACCTGGTCATTTCTGATTCGTGCGCCGCTGACCAGGAACTCCTCAATGGAATCTTCGTCACGGCGTATCGACAACTTGCCCGGAACAGGCTGCAAATTGCGACTACACATTTTCAGGTAGCGCAATACCGCGTCGTCGGTCTCATCGAAGAGGTTCCGAATATCGGTGACGGTGTCGTCGTGGCGAAACAGTGTGTGCCGCGCCGCCTCATTGGCATAAAGAACCGTACCAGCTGTGTCCACGAGCAAAATCGGGTCTTGCAGTGTGTCCGCAATATCGCTGACGAGAAGCTTGTCAGCCAGCGACATACTCACGTCCCTTGGCGGCCATTGCATCGCCCGTTGGGCGCAGATGCACGACAACGCGGCAGCCACTGTGACCTTCAGCGATCGTTTCCTCGAGAACGACCTTGGAATAGCCAAGGTTTTCAGCCGCTATATGCCCGAAAACGTTCGAGGTCATCATGCACATCGAAGGGCGGCCGATAACTTTGTCGCCGAACGGACATTGCGAGTTGCCGAAAACAATGCGGTCCTCGGTCTCCTCAACGATATAAAACCTGCCGTCGATACGTCGCTTGAGGTCGACCAGTACGTCTCCGACCTGCCGCTGGTTGAGCCGGTCGATTGACAGGGCTTTCTTGTATTCGGAGTCGATTTTCTCGCCAATCAGCTGTCCGACAACGCTGATATAGCCAGCGGCGTCCTCGAGGCCGATCACGTCTTCAAGCGTTCCCGCCAGCTCCCGAATGAGGTCGCGCATAAAAACGTCGCGCGACAGATCAACACTCGCTTTCGCCGACGGCGAATCGGACCTCTGGTCCTTATCCATGCTGAGCACCTCCGACAGGGTCCCCCTGCGCAGCCAAAGCACCAATTATACCCGGCTCAGTCGCTCACCACAGGCACGTCGCCGTCCGGTAACCGGAAAATCTTTCAATCCTGCGCACGATTTACCAATTGTCGTTGGCGGCAAGCTGACCACCGCGTGCGGGAGCCCTTGAATTTGCTGGTTTCTGCGGCGATCCGGGCTGGCACGAAACCTGCAACCTCCGGATAGGTGCCGAATAAGCGGTGCCGGCAATCCTATTACTGAAAAACTGTTGGAGGAGAACATGCATTTATCTGCGAGCTCGCTTTCGGGCAATAAGGTCGTCAACTGCCAGGACGAGGATCTCGGCAAGATCGAGGATCTGATGATCAATACCACTAAGGGCGACGTTGACTACGCTGTATTGTCGTTCGGCGGCGTACTTGGAATCGGCGACAAGCTGTTCGCGATCCCCATGTCTGCTGTCCGAATCGACACGGACAATGAGTGCTGTGTAGTCGATATTGACAAGGAACGTCTGAAAGACGCCCCAGGTTTCGACAAGGATGACTGGCCGAATACAGCAGATCCGAAGTGGCAATCCCACGTCAATAACTTTTACCGCGCCTGATAACGGGCGCCATAACGATAGCCTCGATCGGTCACTGAGGCAGGAGGCGGAACAATGAACACAGATGTTATGGACAGCCGGTCGCTGTCTACCAGCCGTGGCGACAGGAGCTTTATCAAGACGCTCGCTCGCTTCGGGTATATTGCGAAAGGCGTCGTTTACTCAACAGTCGGTATACTGGCCGCGTCGGCCGTTTTCGGCTGGTTCGGAATCAGCGGCGCTCGCGGCACCCGCGGCGCGATCGAGGCTATCGCTTCTCAACCGTTCGGCAATTTCCTGTTAATTGCGTTGGTTGCGGGCC
>JABDKF010000228.1 GCA_013003155.1 Woeseia sp.
CAGGGCGTTGGCTGCTCGAAGGTACCTGATATCGACGACGTGGGTTTGATGGAGGATCGCGCAACGTTGCGAATCTCCAGCCAACATATCGCCAACTGGTTGATGCACGGCATCTGTGATCGCGAACAGGTAATGGAGACGATGCAGCGCATGGCAAAAATTGTCGATTCGCAAAACGCAGATGATCCCGCCTACCTGAATATGGCGCCGGAGTTTTCACGAAGCATTGCCTTCGAGGCCGCCTGCGACCTGGTTTTTAAAGGAGCCGAGCAGCCCAATGGATACACAGAGCCGCTGTTGCACGCACACCGACGTCGCCAGAAGTTGAAGGCAGCCAATACCTAAGCCCCGGTCCGTCAATAGCCGCCAACAGCCATTCGCTGCAGTCCGCGGCGCGTACCGTTGCCGCTGGCGAATGTGTATGATTACGCACCTTTGAGCCCCCGCCCCGAGCCAGCCTCCCAGGGAGATCACAATGCGGTTTCGCAGTAAACAGATTCATGCCGGCATCAAGCCGGATCCGACCACCGGTGCCATCCTGACTCCGATCTACCAATCGACAACCTTCGTACAGGAATCGGTCGATAGCTACCTTGCCAAAGGCTTTTCCTACTCACGCTCCGGCAACCCGACGGTGCGCGCGCTGGAGAATAAACTGACGGAACTTGAAGGCGGCGCGGACACGACCTGTTTCACGACCGGCATGGCGGCGGTCCACGGCACAATGCTCGCATTCCTGAACGCGGGCGATCACGCGATTATTTCCGACGTTGCTTACGGCGGTACCTACCGCCTCTGCACGCAGGTACTGAATCGATTCGGCATTGAATTCACGTTTGCCGATACCGCAAATCCGGATAGCGTCAAAAAAGTCGTGCGCAAGAACACAAAAATGTTTTTCACGGAAACGCCTGCAAACCCCACAATGAAATTATCGGACATCGCCGCCATTTCTGAGATCGCCAAGGCGCAAAATGCGGTGCACGTTGTCGATAATACGTTCCTGACACCTTACTACCAGCGCGCGCTCGATCTTGGCGCTGACCTGTCGCTGCACAGCACGACAAAATATTTTGATGGTCATAATGCGACGGTGGGTGGTGCGGTCATTGCCAAGACCCAGGAGCTCGACGAAAAGATGCGTTTCATCCAGAACAGTACGGGTTCGATCATGTCACCGCAGGTCGCCTGGCTGACGATGCAGGGCTGCAAGACGCTCTCCGTGCGCATGGACCAGCAATCCGCGAATGCAATGCAGATTGCCCGTTTCCTTGAGGCGCATCCAAAAGTGAAGCAGGTTGCCTACCCCGGTCTTGAATCGTTCTCGCAACATGCGCTCGCGAAAAAGCAAGCCAGCGGCTTTGGGGCGATGATGTGGTTCGAGGTAAAAGGCGGTTTGCCGGCCGGCAAGCAGCTGATGGACAACATCGAGCTCTGGACGCTGGCAGAAAACCTTGGCTCGGTTGAATCGCTGATCACGCATCCGGTCACGATGACGCACGCCGCGGTTGCTAAAGAAGAACGCGAGCGCGTCGGGATCATCGATGGTCTCGTGCGACTCTCTGTTGGTCTTGAAGATAGCGAAGACCTGATCGAGGCGCTCGAAAAAGCGCTCGCCGCGATTACAGCTTAGACGGCCACTATTTTCTGACGTCGTCGCGTGACTGGCGTGCCTCGCGCGCGTCTGCGATCCCGGGCTGCAGCTCTTCTTCGTAGACCTGCGACAGCGTGCCTGCCGCTACCATCGATTCCGCAAACTCCTGGTGTTCGGCTTCGCCCGGCGCCGCGCGCTGGGTTGCACGGAAAACAATGTAGCCGGCAACCAACAAGTGCACGATCATGGTGTGCCTGAATAACGCGCCTGCACCAAACAACTCCATGAGGCCTGCAGCGAGCAAAGGTCCGACAATCGCGCCGAGCCCGTACATCAGCAATAGCCCGCTCGAGACCATGACGTATTCGTGGGGCTCTGCAAAGTCGTTCGCATTCGCAACTGCAATGGCATACAGCGGGAAGGCGGCGGAGCCCCAGGCAAATCCGAGCAGCACAATAATCGG
>JABDKF010000281.1 GCA_013003155.1 Woeseia sp.
TGAGCTCCGGGTTGTAGAGTGGCCTGGCCGCCGCATCGCGAAACGCATCACTGGCGTCGAGCGCAGCCCGCGCCGCTTGCACGCGCGGGTTGGCTTCAACCACACTCTGAACAAATTGGGTGAGGACCGGATCGGCGCGAGTCGTTCCGGGCGAGCCCGGCTCAGCTGCGGATACCGTCCAGGGGAGAAGTAACAGGCCGCCCAATTTCAGAGCGAGACCACATCGTAGCGTTTGCATAAATCATCTTCCGAATACAGTTCATCGGCGCGCGCACGAACGATCCGCGCACACGGTCAATAACGAAGAAAACGATTTAGGCGTTAGGGGGAGGAGTAGGAGGTGCTCGGGCAAAATCTCGATGGTTTGCCGAGCGACCCGAGCGATAGCGGTTACTGGTTAGCGGCGTCTTGATTGATTCGAACCGCGCAGCGACGGCGGCCGAATGTCCGTGGCAACAATGCTGACAATGCTCGTCATCCAGTTCCGTGTCGGATGATTCCCCGTCGTGAGCTTTAAGTGGATGGCCGAACTCAGACTGATGAACTTCATCGGTGCCGTGCGGGACTCCCTCCGTCACGACGTCCGCCGCCCCCTCCAGACTGACAAAGATCAGGGAAACGACAATAAGTTGGCAAATGGACGAGCGCATATCGGCTTATCTTAAACCAGTTTCCGCCCCAGCAGGGGGATTTGCTTCACATTTGCTGCGACTCTTGTGTAATTCACTTCTTGCAAGCTGAACAACATGAAACGCAGCACTGATGTTGAGTGCGGCAATTATTATGGCAACCAGCAGGTCGGGCCAGCGAGATCCACTGGCGAATACGCCTGCGGCCGCAAGCATGACGGCAATGTTTCCAATGGCGTCATTGCGGCTGCAGAGCCAGATAGATTGTCGGTTGCTGTCGCCGTTGCGGAAGCGATACAGCAGGATCGCAACAACGACATTGACTAGCAACGCGAGCAGCGCGATCGTGCCCATAGTCATGGGCTCGGGTGCACTGCCAACGATCGCCCGATAGACCGCGCTGCCAATAATCCAGGTCCCGAACAGTGCCATCGTGGCACCTTTGAAGAGCGCAGCGCGCGCCCGAATGGTGAGAGCCATACCGACGACAAAAAGACTGATGGCGTAATTGGCAGCGTCGCCGAAAAAGTCCAATGCGTCTGCCTGCAAAGACATTGAATCGCCTAATCGACTGGCCACAATCTCGACAACGAACATCGCGAAATTAGCAATGAGGGCGATCCACAGAACGCGACGGAAAACCGGATCGGATCCTTTGCCGTCGATTCGGTCCGATGCACAATCCGTACATCCGGGCATTAGTCGGCCCCTTCAATGTCGAGTGGCTCGCCGATGTGCGCGACCATATCGTCAACCACGCACGATATGTGCGCATCGAGTGCGGAGTAGAAAATCTGCTTGCCCCGACGTTCGGCGCGAAGAACCCGCGCCGCCTTTAGTAATCGCAGGTGGTGGCTAACCAGCGACGGAGACAGGTCGAGGCGCGTCGCAATATTGCCTACGCTAATAGGTTCAGCCAGGCAGGCAAGTATGATCCGCAAACGTGTCGGATCACCCATCAGACGAAACAAATCGGCAAGCTGCACGATCGTATCGTCGGGGATTAAAGGGGTTGCGGTTTGCTTTCGGGGTTGCATAGTGCATACATATGAACAGGTATTGATATGTTGACAGGTGCTCCAACGCTCGTCAACCTGTCTATTAATTCGCCGAAAATGGATATGGCATGCTGATTCCAATCGTCTACACAATTGCGCTGGCCGCCGGACTGGCAATCTTGGGACTGTCTTTCGCAACACTTTTAAGACCAAAGCTACGGTTCTGGCCGCCGCCCAAGCCTGGCGGCTGGCAACAGGCCACATTCCGAGCCCTTTTTCGGGTGTTTTTTCTTGGCCTATTGGTGCTATCCGTTGTTTCCTTCGAAACACGGTCGCTTGGTTGGCGAACCGGCCTGGGACTTGCCCTGCTCCTGGTCGGGTTTGGATTCGCGACACGATGGACTATTTTTCTAGGTTGGCGTAATGCCTTTGGAGAACCTCGAGGTTTAAAAACCAACGGTGCATGGGGTTGGAGCCGGAACCCAATCTACGTCGTATCTGTCGTCGGTATGACTGGCTGGGGCCTTGTGCTTGGCTCTTGGTTGGTGGCATCGCTGCTACTACTGTGGGCGTGTTTCTATATCATCGCGCCATTCCTGGAAGAACCTTGGCTCGAGCAACACTATGGCGACGCGTTTTTGTTGTACAAACGCAATGTGCCCCGCTTCGTCGGATGGCTGTAGTTGCAGCATGCGACGCGCTACTGAACGAGGCTATTGCCGCCACTTTCAAATGTGTTTTTTGAAATACGACACTCGCAGTCGCAGCGCCACGGCAAATGCGACAATAAATGGCGGAAGAACCCAACGGGGATCCAACGGCGTTGGTGGTAGCAGATACACAGCCCAAAACACCAATAGAAAGGCGGGAACGGCCCGTTTCGCTCTGTGGTAGATAAATCCGGACTCTCGTGCACCGCTTGTACGACGCATCAACCAAGCAAAAAGTCCATCCGCAATAGCAGTGCCACCAATTGCTATGAACAACGGGAAACTCAGAACCAGTACCGCCAGCCGCGCTGCGAACAGCTGTAACCCGAGAACCGCGGTTTCAACTACAACCCAGCCATGATTCATGACGTTGGACCAAGGCCCCTGGCGCATCATCGACAGCCATTCGCCGACGCCGGTTCTTTCAATTACCCAGTCGTGTGCCAGTTCGGTGCTCATGTCTATAAACAGTTTCGCCTCGGCATTGACTTGAAGGCCGAGTACGCGCCGCTCCTCAGCCACAACGCCTCTGAAGGTCTCGACGCCGTCGGCCCAGATGACCGTGACAAACGCAACATCGATTATCAAAACCAGTGCACACAAGGTTGCCGTCCAACGCGACGCGCGAAGTAGTCGTGCAAGAGTGCTCTGCTCTCCAATGAGCGGGGTCGCGCGAGACTCGTATCGAGGATACACAGCTGCCGTATGGCGGTGTCAGTGCAGTTGCCCGGAATAGCGTGCCAACCGCTCTTCCCGAATCTCTGCAAGACTGGCAGGCATGAAACGGTCCTTGCCCGGAAGTGGCAGTCGTATTTTGTAGAGATGCCCGCCGTGTAGCAGGGCGAAGCACTGGCCTTTCGGCAATGCCATGATGTCCGCCGGCGACAACTTTTCGGTATCGGTTTCCATCAAGCGATCGGCATTTTGGGAGATGAAGTCAACACTCGTCTCGGGTTCATTGTTGTCCGTTACTCGTGACTCTGCGGTCTTTGTGAACACGCGAACCCGGGGCAGTTGTTCAGTAAGTACCCTTGCCGTGTCTTCATTGCGAACCCGCAGCATCAGCAGTGAGTTGAAATTACCGAGGATCTGCCCCGCTTTAGCACGATGCCCAATACCGGCCTCGATATCCGCCGTAGTCTGCGTGTAGGCTGTCACCTGAATATCGGCGCCGCCGGCTTTGTTCAAGAGTGGAATAAATTCCTCGCCGACCAACTCTGCAAATTCATCCGCGTGCACCACACAGGCCGCCCGACGATGGCGCTGTGCTCGTGGCAAGCCTAGCGCATCCCCGTACTTGTAGAGGCGGCCGGCAACCGAGGTGAGATCGGCGAACATTGAATTGCCCACTGCACTGGCAACCTCCGGATCACTCAGCGCGTCGAGGCCGACGTAAACGATGCCATTCTCACGAATGACCCGCATCCAATC
>JABDKF010000330.1 GCA_013003155.1 Woeseia sp.
TAGCTGAGCTCGATGACCTGCCCTGTCAGTTCTGTTACGTCGTTCACAAGTGAACTCCTTTCTTATCAATTGTCATTAAACTGCCGCATCGCCGGTTTCGCCCGTACGAATCCTCACCGTTTGTTCGAGCGAGGTGACAAAAATTTTGCCGTCACCGATCTTGCCGGTACGTGCCGCCTCGGTAATCGCCTCAACGACCCGGTCAACGATGTCGTCGCTGACGGCCAGTTCGAGACGCGCCTTGGGCAGGAAGTCGACGATGTATTCGGCGCCGCGATACAGTTCGGTGTGTCCGCGCTGCCGGCCGAAGCCTTTAACTTCCATCACGGTCAGTCCCTGTACGCCGGTATCGGCAATCGCCTCGCGAACTTCATCGAGCTTGAACGGCTTGATTATTGCCGTAATCATTTTCATGGCGGATCCTTTTTTCTTTAGCTTTGATGCGCGCCGCCGGTTGGCGGCGCGTCACGTTTTAATCGAGTTGAAAAGACTTGCTGATGCCGAAAACCAGCGCCTCGTCCTTGTCGCCAACCAAATCCTTGTCGGACAGAATCAGCGCGACGCTTAAATCGAAAGACTCAAGTTCGGCGCCGTAGCCGAGCTCGAGGTAGTTGCCGGCGAAGTCCTGGCTAAAGCCTGCGTACTTGCCGTAAAAACCTTCTTTCTCAAGCGTCAGGGCGTAGTAGGTGTAGTCCTGTGTTGGGCCCGCGAAATTTTCGTACTCGCCAACCGCAACTTCGGCAGAGGCGATGCCGTAGCCGGCCGAGAAATTAAGTTCCTGGTAGGTGTCATCAAAATCACCGGTGTAGTAGTAGCCGGTAAAACCGCCCGAGATGCTAACGTCACCGACTTCACCGGCCCAGCCGAAATAGCCGTCGACTTCGAGGCCATCGCCGACGTCGGCGCCCCAGGCGCCTACGTAGAAACCGTTCTGGTCAAAATCGATTCCCGCTGATGCGGACGATGTCTGCTGCGGAATTCCACGATAGATGTATTCACTTACCCAGCCGACGTTGGCGCTAAGTTCTGCGCTGGCGTTGAGTGAGAACAGGAGGGCGATAGGGGTTAAAAGTGTAGTGGATCGGAATTTCATTGCAGGGCTCCGGAGCAAATTCGTTGCCTGCCCGCGGGCTTGCGGACCGGTCAACGTCCTGTTGAATTGCAGAAACCGTGCCAAAGCATTAACCGCAGTATTATCAACGTGTTAGTAAAAGCGCTGGCGCACGGTTCGCACCACGACGGTGCAAGTGCTGCGAGCCTGTGACTCGTTACGGCGCAAAACTGCCGGCACGAGCGCCTTTCGGTGCTGGCGTTAATCGCAGGAGTGCGGTATCAAACTCCCATGAACAGAGAATCCCCATGAATAGAGAATCCATAGAGTCACTTGCACGCAAACTTGCCGCTTCGCTGCCCGAGGGCCTGCGCGCTATCGGTTCCGACGTTGAAGAAAACTTTCGTGCAGTTCTGAAGGGAAGCCTCGCACGCATGGATCTTGTTACACGCGAAGAGTTCGAGGTGCAGGAGGCCGTTCTGATGCGCACCCGGGAAAAACTCGAGGTGCTCGAAGCGCGGCTCGCCACGTTCGAAACGCGCCAGCGGGAACTGGCGCAACAGCCCAAAAAAACGCGCAAGAGTGTGAGCAAGAAAAAGAAGACGAAAAAGAAAAAGCCATCGGCTGACTAACCTCGAATCACTGCCAGGGAGTGGCAATGTATAAATCCACCTGCGCGCGCAACCTAGCCTCGCACTGATGGCAGTCGCCATTCTCAAGAGTCGGGCGCAGCTCGGCATTGATGCGCCGCTCGTTACGATTGAAGTCTTCTTGTCCGGCGGCTTGCCCACGTTTTCCATCGTCGGCATGCCTGAAACGGCCGTGCGCGAAAGCAAGGATCGCGTTCGCAGTGCCCTGATAAGCGGCAACTTCGACTTTCCGCAGCGTCGCATTACCGTCAACCTCGGTCCCGCGGACATGCGCAAATCGGGCGGGCGTTTTGATCTCGCCATCGCGCTTGGCATTCTTGCCGCCAGCGGCCAGGTTCGTGACACGGCATTCGCGAACTACGAATTTTTTGGCGAGTTATCGCTTGACGGGCAGCTGCGTCGCATTCCGGCCGTGCTGCCCGCGGCGCTGCGGGCCAGCGACGCCGGTCAGACCATGGTCGTGCCGCGCGGCAACATCGAGGAAGCAACGCTTGCCTGTGACGATGTGCATGCCGCCAGTTGCCTGCTCGAAGTCACGGCACATCTTAACGAGCTGGAAAACATGCCGCGCTGCCGGCGCCGCGAGTTACCCGCGGCTACTGACACCACCATTGATATGTCCGATGTCAAAGGACAAGAGCGCGCGAAGCGGGCGCTGGAGATTGCAGCGGCGGGCGGCCATAACCTGCTGTTGGCCGGTCCGCCCGGCGCCGGCAAAAGCATGTTGGCGCAGCGCCTTGTGGGCCTGTTGCCGCCGATGAGCGAAACCGATGCGATTGCAACGGCTGCGATCGATTCCGTACTGGGTTTGCCCGTCGATGCGGGCCGTTGGCGGCAACGCCCGTTTCGCGCGCCGCACCATACGGCGACCGCTGCCGCACTGGTCGGCGGCGGTAGCGAGCCACGGCCCGGCGAGATCTCAAGGGCGCACAACGGTGTTTTGTTTCTCGATGAATTGCCGGAGTTTAGTCGCCACGTGCTGGAGGCCCTGCGCGAACCGCTGGAGACCGGTCGCATTACCATCTCGCGCGCCAGCGCGCAGTCCGAATTCCCGGCGCGGTTTCAACTGGTTGCGGCAATGAACCCTTGTCCCTGCGGCTATCTTGGCGATCCGAAAGCGGACTGCAATTGCAGCGCGGATCGTGTGCGCGCCTACCGGGACCGGGTGTCAGGACCACTGCTCGACCGTATCGACATCCAGCTCGAGGTGCAGCGGCCCGCGGCGAAATTGCTGCGGGCCGATGCGCCAGGCGGAGAGTCGAGCGCGATTATCGCGGCGCGCGTCAGCAAGGTGCGAGAGCAACAGGTGGAACGCGGCGCCATTTGCAATGCGATGCTTGCGACCGCCACGTTGCGGCGCTGCGTCAAGATATCCGAGTCCGCCGAGCGACTGCTGGAACGCGTTGCCGATACTCACGGACTGTCAGCGCGCGGTTACCAACGCATGTTGCGGGTGGCGTTAACGATCGCCGATCTCGGCAGAGACAAGGCAATCGATGAACAGCACATGGCGGAAGCGCTGAGCTTGCGCGGAGTGCCAGCGCGAACTGTTTGCGCTTAGGCAGTAATATTTCCAAAAAAAAAGGGCCCGCAGGCCCTTTTGCATTAGCCTAAAAAATTCGTTCAGGGAATCTGCGACACCATGTAGTCAATGGCAGATCGGATCGCGTCATCCGACAGGTCGAGGCGACCACCCTTCGGCGGCATGTAGCCTGCTGCGCCCTGGTAGCCGTTGATCGCATGACTGTTAAGCGTTTCCCTGCCCTGCGAGAGGCGCGGTTGCCAGTTTGCGGTATCCGCCAACATCGGTGCGCCACCGACCCCGTTGCCATGGCAAACAACGCAGGCTTCGTTGTAAACCTGCGGGCCGGACAGAGCGGCCGCCACCGGTGTCGCCGATGGCGCGGCGGCAACCTGCGGTTCGTCGGCCGGAATGGTATCGCCGGGCAAGTAGACCTGCCCGAACGGCTGCAGTCGTTCTGCAACGGCTTCCAGGTATTCATCCGTGCCCGCCGTGTAAACGCTTTGGGTCAGCTCGGACATCTTCATCGAAAGTACAAATATTGCCAGCGCGACAAAGGCGAGAACGCCTATCACGAGCGAATACATGTCGAAAAATTTTTGGTCGCGCTTCAAGATATTGCTCCGAAATCAGTGTGTTTGACGTCTTTTGGCCGTGCCGGTCTCAAGACCCCCGATTATATAACAACTGCCGGCAGCCAGTCGCGAGCCGGTTTTGCGGTGAAGAGGCCCTGCGCGTCGTTTGCGAACGCCAGGGTAAGCGATTTCCGACAGAAGGCTCGACGGTTTGGATGGAATTGCAAAGCATCAGGGGCGGTGACAAAGTGGCCGTTGTTGAGAGGATTACCGGGGAAAATCATGCGTAAAATGTCTGCCTTATTGGCTATTTTCGCGCTGGGTGTGGTGGCGTGTGGCAAATCGTCAAACGAACCTGGCGGCAGCAGCAGTAGCGGCATGCCGCCCGCCGACCTGGTGTTGCTGAACGGCAATATCGCGACCGTCGATCCCGCGCTTGGCACGGTCGAAGCGCTGGCGGTCAATGACTACACGGTGACCGCGGTGGGCACGAGCGATGAAATCGCGGCATATGTGGGCCCGGAAACGCGCGTGATCGAATTGCAGGGCCGCTTTGTCATGCCCGGCTTCATCGAGGGCCACGGCCACTTCATGAGTCTCGGCCGCGCGAAGCAGATTCTTGATTTATCGACGGTGAAAAACTGGGACCAAGTGGTTTCGATGGTCGCGGTTGCCGTCGATAAAGCGAAGCCGGGCGAATGGATATTCGGTCGTGGCTGGCACCAGGACAAGTGGGATAGCGTGCCCGCTGACGCCGTCGACGGGGTGCCGACCAACGACACCTTGAACAAGGTGTCGCCGGACAATCCGGTACTCCTGGGTCACGCGAGCGGTCATGCCGCGTTCGCAAATGACGCGGCACTCGAGGCCGGCAGCGTTGACGATGACACGGCCGATCCCGCCGGCGGCACGATCGTGCGTACCGACGAAGGCCGCGCGACCGGCCTGCTGCGCGAAACCGCGCAGCGCCTGATCAACGATGCGATCAATGTTTACAACGGCCGCCTGACGCCGGAAGAAACCGAGCGGATCGATCGCGAACGCGTGATGCTGGCAAGCAATGAAGCACTGCGGTTTGGCGTTACCTCATTTCACGATGCAGGCGCCACATTCGAAACCATCGATTTTTTCAAGGAGCTGGAAGAAGAGGGCGCGTTACCGATTCGCCTGTACGTGATGGTACGGCGCGCAACGAATGAAGAAATGGACGAGATGTTGCCGTTCTATCGCATGACGGCTGAAGGCAATGACTTCCTTACCGTGCGTTCGATCAAGCGCCAGATCGACGGCGCTCTGGGCGCACACGGCGCCTGGCT
>JABDKF010000338.1 GCA_013003155.1 Woeseia sp.
CGCCGCGAATTGCGCCGGGCTTGTTCACGCGTACCTGCACCCAGGCAACCGCAAATTCATCGAGCACGATTCCGGCGATGCGTTCTGCCATCGTCTCAACCAGCTTGAAGGATGAGTCGGCCACAAATTGCTGCACGCGTTTGGCGACCAGTTTGTAATTCAGCGTGTCCTCGATGCTGTCAGTTTTTGCCGCCGCACGAATATCGAATCCCATCTCCAGATCGATAGCCACAGTCTGGCGAATCTTGCGTTCCCAATCCCAGATGCCGACGACCGTCGCAACGCGCAGATCGGAGAGAAAAATCGTGTCCATGGTGCTTTCCAAAGTTACGTTAATGCGCCTGGCGGCTGCAGGCTGTCGAGACGCCAGCGCGCCCGCGCTTCAATGATGTCCGGTGTTGCTGCGTCAGCTAGCCGACAGGCACCCGCCACCGCAATCATCGCCCCGTTGTCGGTACAGAACTCCAGCCGCGGATAGTACACGCGCCCCTGAAAACGCTCTGCCAGCTGCTCGCGCAGCAGCGTATTGGCGCCGACACCACCGGCAATAATGACGCGTGAGTATCCCTCGGTTTTAGCCGCTCGCAGCGTTTTGCCCACCAGCGTGTCGACCACGGCGGCCTGGAATGATGCGGCGATATTTGCGCGCTGCTGATCGATGTCGCCCGCAACTTCCAGTTCTCGAACAGCCAGCATCACGGCTGTTTTCAGCCCGCTGAAACTAAAATCGAGGCCCGGTCGGTTCAGCATCGGCCGCGGAAAAGTAAAGGCGTCAGCGCGTCCTCCCGCGGCGAGCTGCGCCAGGGCTGGACCTCCCGGGTAAGGCAGACCGAGCAACTTGGCGGTCTTGTCGAAGGCTTCGCCGGCGGCATCATCCAGCGTCGTGCCCAACACCCGGTAGTCGCCGATAGCCTCGACAGCGACCAGCATGGTGTGCCCACCGGAGACCAGCAACGCAAGGAACGGGAATTCCGGAGGCTCATCCTCCAGCATCGGTGCCAGCAAGTGGCCTTCCATATGATGTACAGCAATGGCCGGCACCTGCCAGGCCAGCGCCAGGCCGTTGGCGAGCCCGCTGCCGACCATCAGTGCGCCCACCAGGCCCGGCCCGGCGGTGTAGGCCACCGCATCCGGCCGCCCTGCCCCTGCCTCGGCAAGCACCTGCCTGATCAGCGGCAGCAGCCGCTTCAGGTGGTCGCGTGAGGCTATTTCCGGGACCACACCCCCGTAAACCGCGTGTAAATCCACCTGGCTGTGCAGCGCCTGCGCCAACAGGCCACGCTCGGTGTCGAACACCGCCACCCCGGTTTCATCGCAGCTAGTCTCGATTCCCAGTACACGCATAGGCGGCGCATCATACAGGAGGCTCGCCTGGCGGCCCCGGCGACGCGGGGTGGACCCCCTGAAGCCTTTGCAAATCGGCCACCCCAGCGCTATTATGGCTGGCCAACCCCGGCCCTGATGCCGGGTTTTTCCGTCTAGCCGAACCGAAGAATTGAAACCGTATGCCAAGTGTCCGCATCAAAGAAAATGAATACTTCGACGCCGCCCTGCGCCGCTTCAAGCGCGCGTGTGAAAAGGCCGGCGTCCTGACAGAATTGCGACGTCGCGAATTTTATGAAAAGCCGACGCAGGAAAGGAAGCGCAAGAAAGCGGCCGCCGTAAAACGCCACCTGAAGCGCATCTCGCGCGAAACCTCACGCCGCCAACGCCTCTATTGATTCACGACTCCGCGCTGTCGCAGCGCGCGTGACACCGAATCACCCCCAGCCAAGAGCACCAGGGTCATCATGACGCTGAAAGCCCGCATTCAATCCGACATGAAAAGCGCTATGAAAGCCGGTGACAAGAATCGGTTAAAAGTCGTGCGCATGATGATGGCGGCCGTCAAACAAATTGAAATCGACGAACGCAAGGAGCTTGACGACGGCGCAATCAACACCGTGCTCGTAAAAATGGTCAAGCAGCGCCGCGATTCGGTCAAGCAATTCACGGATGGTGGTCGTCAGGACCTGGCTGATATTGAGCTCGCAGAAATCGCGGTGCTGGAAGACTATCTGCCCGAGCCGCTGACCGATGCAGAACTGGATGAAATCATCACAGCCGCGATCAGCGCGACGGGCGCCGAGGGCATGCGCGACATGGGCAAGGTGATGGCTATCGTCAAGACGAAGGCCGAAGGGCGCGCGGACATGGGCGCCGTCAGCGGTCGCGTCAAGAGTCGACTCTCGGCCTGAGCCCGGCGGAGGATGCGACCCTCAGGTGGCATCCGCAATGATTTTGGCTATGCTTCCAACGCGGCCCGCGACGCATGGCGCGCCTGACCCGCAAGCCATTGAGACTACGTTAAGAACTGTATGAGCGGCCGTATCCCCCAGCATTTCATCGACGATTTGATCGCACGAGCCGATATCGTCGAGGTCATGGGCCGGCATATCCAGCTGAAAAAAGCCGGCCGCGAATTCAAAGCCTGCTGCCCGTTTCACGACGAAAAGACCCCCTCATTTACCGTTAGCCCGCAGAAAGGCTTTTATCATTGTTTCGGCTGCGGCGCGCACGGAACCGCACTCGGCTTCCTGATGGAATACGAGCACCTGAGTTTCGTTGAAGCGGTCGAGGCACTTGCCGGCCTGATGGGTCTGGAGGTGCCGCGCGAAGAAGGCCATCGGCCTGCACGGCGTTTCGATGAGCTCTACGAGCTGCTGGCACGTGTCGATCGCCACTACCAGGCCGTATTGCGCGACAACAGCGCCGCCGTTGAGTACCTGAAAAACCGCGGTATCGACGGGGCGACGGCAAAGCGCTTTGGCGTTGGCTTCGCACCGTCCGGCTGGAGCAACCTGCTCGACAAGTTTGGCAAGTCTCCCGAAGAAATAGATCGACTGCTGGCCTGTGGCCTGATCATTCGGAAAGACAATGGCCAGCATTACGATCGGTTTCGTGATCGCATCATGTTTCCCATCCGTGACTCGCGGGGCCGTGTTATCGGCTTCGGTGGTCGCGTCACCAACAACGAAGAACCGAAGTACCTGAACTCCCCTGAAACCGCGCTGTTCCACAAAGGGCGTGAACTTTACGGCCTGTATGAAGCGCGCCAGGCAATTCGGCACATCGAAAAACTCGTCGTCGTGGAAGGTTACATGGACGTGATCGGCCTGGCTCGTCACGGTATCGACTTCGGTGTCGCAACGCTCGGCACGGCCACGACCGAAGAACATTTGAATCGCTTGTTTCGACTGACTGACGACGTGTACTTTTGTTTTGACGGCGATCGCGCCGGTCGCCAGGCCGCCTGGCGCGCGCTCGAAACAGCGCTCACGCACATGCGCGAAGGACGCCAGATTCGATTTGTGTTCCTACCTGAGGGAGAAGATCCAGACTCGTTCGTGCAGTCGCAGGGCACCCGGCAATTCGAGGCGGCGCTCGATGGCGGCATGCCGTTGTCAGATTTCATGCTCGACGAGCTGGCGTCCGAGGTCGACCCCAACTCGGTCGATGGCCGCGCCCGTTTGGCCGAATCGGCGAAACCGCTGATCGGGAAAATTCCTGAAGGCTTCTACCGTGAGCTCTTGCTGTCGAAGCTGGCGGAGACTGTTGGCCTTTCAACCGCCAAGATTGAGGCGTTGATCAGACCGATCGCTAACGACTCGTCCGCTGCCGGGGTGGCAATACCGCGCGGTAAGCGGCGCTCCCAGCACGCAACGACTGGCGGACCCTCGGTGGTACGCCGCGCCATCAGCCTGCTACTGCACGCACCCGAGTCCGCCATGAAACTGGACGCCACGGAACTCGCGGGCATTTCGCGCCCCGGCGTGACGCTTCTGCATGACCTCATTGAAACCGTGCAGGAAGAGCCCGATATCTCGACAGCGGGACTGCTGGAGCGCTTTCGCCAGCGCGAGGACGGCCGCCACCTGGGCAAGCTCGCCTCGACCGAGATTCCGCTCAGCGAAGACTTCGACCCGGCGGCTGAACTTAGCGCCTGTATGCAGCAGCTGCGACAGGCTGCCGGCCGGGAAAGAATCGAGTTTTTGATTGAAAAAGAAAGACTTGGCGCGCTCACGGAAGACCAGAAAGAAGAGCTGCGGGGCTATCGGCGGCATGCCGAAAACCCGGGATAATTGTGGATCAATGCCGGTCCAATCGATATACTGCGCCGTTTGCATTTTTTAGTCGGAGGTCATTTCGTCTTGAGCGAGAAACGTAAAAAAGTGGTCAAAAAAACCAATAAACAGGCCCAACAGCTTAAGGATCTGATCGCCCGCGGTAAGGAGCAGGGTTACCTGACTTATACGGAAGTCAACGATCACCTGCCCAACGATATTGTCGATCCGGAACAGATCGAAGAAATCGTCAACATGATTAACGACATGGGTATCGCGGTGCATGAGAAAGCGCCGGATGCCGAAGAACTGCTGTTGTCTGATAACGCGGTCTCGAATGACGATGAAGTTGCCGAGGAAGCCGAAGCGGCGCTTGCCAGTGTCGACGCGGAGTTCGGCCGCACGACGGACCCCGTCCGCATGTACATGCGTGAGATGGGCACCGTCGAGTTGCTGACGCGGCAAGGCGAGATCGAAATTGCCAAGCGTATCGAAGAGGGCCTGAATCAGGTCAAGTACCACATGGCGCATTTCCCGCCGACGATTGAACAACTGCTTGGTGTCGGTTACGCCGTACTGGCGGGCGACACGCGCATGCAGGACTTTATCGTCGGCTTCATCGACCCTAACGCGCCGGATGAAATCAAATCGCCGGTCACAAAGTCGGATAGCGACGACGATGACGGGGACGAGGAAGAGGAAGTTGTGGATACCGGGCCCGATCCGGAAGAAGTCTCGCAGCGCATGGGGGCCATCAAGCGGCTGAACAAGCGAGTGCTGACAGCTATTGAGAAACACGGCGCCTCCGACAAGAAAACCATGAAGCTGCGCGATGAACTCGCAGATATGATCATGGAACTCAAACTTGCACCGAAGTTGACCGACCTGTTGGTCAGGGACATGCGTGCCTCGGTGTCTGTACTGCGCATGCAGGAGAGGCAGGTCATGCAGATCTGCGTGCGTGACTGCGGCATGCCCAAGAAAGATTTCCTGTCGAGTTTCCCGAAAAGCGAAACCGACATGAAGTGGATCGACAAGCACATCCGCGCCAAACGCAAGCATTCGTCGAGTCTCGCCAAGATGAAGGACGACGTGTTACGCGCGCAGCGCAAGCTGATCGCCGTGGAAACGCTGACGAATCTGAAGATCTCCGAGATCAAGGAAATTAACCGGCAGATGTCGATCGGCGAAGCGAAAGCCCGCCGCGCGAAAAAAGAAATGGTCGAAGCAAACTTGCGGCTCGTAATCTCTATCGCGAAGAAGTACACGAACCGTGGCCTGCAGTTCCTGGACCTGATACAGGAAGGCAACATCGGCCTGATGAAGGCCGTCGACAAGTTTGAGTACCGTCGCGGCTACAAGTTTTCAACCTATGCTACCTGGTGGATCCGGCAGGCCATCACGCGTTCGATCGCCGACCAGGCCCGCACCATTCGCATCCCGGTGCACATGATCGAGACGATTAATAAGCTGAACCGCATATCCCGGCAGATGCTGCAGGAAATGGGCCGCGAGCCGCTACCCGACGAACTGGCAGAACGTATGGAAATGCCGGAAGACAAGGTTCGTAAGGTCTTAAAGATTGCGAAAGAACCGATTTCGATGGAGACACCGATAGGCGATGACGAAGATTCGCACCTCGGCGACTTTATCGAAGACCTGACGGTGCACTCACCGGTCGATTCCGCGACATCTGAAGGCCTGAAGGAAACGACCCACTCGGTGCTCGCTGGCCTCACGCCGCGCGAGGCGAAGGTACTGCGCATGCGCTTTGGCATCGACATGAACACCGACCACACGCTGGAAGAAGTCGGCAAGCAGTTCGATGTCACGCGTGAGCGCATTCGCCAGATCGAAGCGAAGGCGTTGCGCAAGCTGCGTCACCCGACCCGCTCCGACCAGCTCAGGAGCTTCCTGCTGGAAGACTGAAATAATTTATGTCGACAGGAAAAAGCCGGGCCCTGCCCGGCTTTTTTGTAGCACCCCCGGTTGCTGAGTCATTGCTGAACGGGCTCGCTCCGTGTCAAACGATTCTGCTAAACTGCCGCACCGATTGCGGGCCTGTAGCTCAGTTGGTTAGAGCAGGAGACTCATAATCTCTTGGTCCCAGGTTCGAGTCCTGGCGGGCCCACCATTTCCATGCGGTAGATTTTCCGACTCACGCCGCACTATTATTTTCCGCTGTGGTCGATAACTGGCTTCAATCAGCCGTTTGGTCGCCTTTTAGCCGTCAGTCCGTGGCCTGCGTCAGGCATAGCTAACCCAATCGCCTGCCGAGGCTTGCCCTGCAAGATCGACTCCTCTGGCATGCCCGGCGTCTTAGTTGTCGAAGGCATTGACCAGCCCTTCTATTCTTGGCGCCAATCGCGTGCGCTTATGGCATGAAGCCCTTTCGAGCTTTCCCTGTTAAACATTGTTACGAACGGCTGTCCCGCAAGCGCTTGCCGCTAGTATGCGCGCATCGACTTGGGGGCTCAGGTTCACCATCGCTGTTTGCAGCAGGAAGCAGGGCCTGAGTCGGACCTTAGAAATCACACTGTCAAGAAATAACGTCGCAACAATCGCCAAGTCGCGAGAAATTGCACCAGAAAACCCTTTAGGGAGGAAAAACCTGATGAACAGAAAGATACTAGTAAGTGCAACTGTTGCTCTCGCGACTTTTGTACTCGGTGGCTGCGCAAGCAGTGATACGGGTTACAAGAGCTCGTCTTCGAGCGGAACGGCTACTGAGATCGCTTCGCAAAAAGCAGAGCTCGCACGTCGTGAAGCGGCTTTGTCGCAGACCGAAGCGCAGCTCAAAGCTGAAAGAATGCGTCTCGAGGAAGCTCGCAAGAACATGCAGTCTGCGTCTTCTTCCTCATCGCAGATGAGCAGCGGCGGCGACAACAGCGGCACCTTTCCGCCGAACCCGAAAGCAGGCGAGTGCTATGCGCGCGTCATCATTCCGGCTAAGTTCGAAACCCTGTCCGAGCGTGTGTTAAAGCGCGAAGCGTCAGAGCGTATCGAGATTATCCCGGCCCGTTACAACACGGTTAATGAGTCCCGCCTGGTTAAGGAAGCAGCAACGAAACTCGAAGTTGTTCCTGCTAAATACGAGACGGTCAAAGAGCGTGTTCTGGTCAAGCCTGCAACGTCCAGACTGGAAGTTGTTCCGGCTGTTTACGAGACCATTGAAGAGCGTGTGATGGTTCGCCCTGCGTCGAAGGAAGTCATTGAAGTTCCCGCTGTGTACGAAACAGTGACCGAGCGTGTGCTCGATCAGCCTGCTCGCACCGAGTGGAAGCGCGGCACCGGCCGGGGCACCGGCACCGGTGTTGCAATGGCCAGCGCGTCGCAAACAATTGAGCGCTTCGGCGACTACAAGGTACTGGAGACCCGCGTTGAAGACACCGGCGATCTGATGTGCCTGGTCGAGATCCCGGCGACGTACAAGACCATTTCAAAGCAGGTCCTGCGCAAGCCGGCAACAACTCGCACGGTTGAGAAGCCTGCCGAGTACAAGATGGTTGAGAAAACTGTTCTGAAAACGCCGGCAACAACGCGCGAAATCACGATTCCTGCTGAATACCGCACGGTTGACGTGACGAAGCAGGTTCGCCCTGCGACCACCCGTGAAGTCGCGATTCCGGCTGTCTACGGCGACGTAACTGTTACGAAGCTGGTACAACCTTCCAGTGAGCGTCGCATTCCAATCGCTGCAGAGTATGAAACCATTACCCGCAAGAACAAGGTAAGCGAAGAGCGTAGCGAATGGCGTCCGGTTCTGTGTGAAGTCAACATGACCCGCGAAAACGTCAGCAAGCTGCAGGCATCTCTGAACGAGACGGGCTGCTGCCGCTGTGGACCGAACCAGAATGAGTGCCAGATTGACGGCATCATGGGTCAGTGCACGCTGAAAGCCGCACAGTGCTTCGCTCAGCAGAAGGGTCTCTCGTCAGGTGACAAGTACGTCACCATCGACGTGATCCGTGCGCTGGGTCTGAAGTTCTGATCCCGGTAGGAAATACTGGCTAGCTATAGCCGGCTATAGAAAGCCACGTCCTGCGGGACGTGGCTTTTTTTTGTGCTGGATATGCAGGCGAGACCGGGCCGGTTAAAACCCCTCAACATCGTTCGCGTAATGCGAGTACGTTACCCTCACTGAAAGCGCAACCTTGACGGCAGTCGCTGAACAACACTTTGCCTGGTAAATTCCCCGCGAGATCTGACAACCTAAGCCGAGAGGCTCTGTCGAAAAAATCCAACGGTGCGGTTCCATGCAAGTTTGGCGGCGACTTCGTTGTAGCGCGGCGTCGAATTATTATGAAAGCCGTGCAACGTGCCTGCGTACATTTCCATCTGGTAGTTAATACCGTTGGCTTTCAGGGCCGCTTCATAGTCGGGCCACAGCGCATTGATACGCGGGTCAGTGCCCGCGTGAATTACCAGCATGGCGGCCTTGATATTGGCAACATCTCCGGCAGCCGGTGCCGCACCATAGAACGGCACGGCGGCCGCAAGTTCATTACCGAGGGTCACTGCAAGGCGGTTGGCCATGCCGCCACCCCAACAAAACCCGGTAGCGCCAAGCATGCCGGTGGAGAGCTCGTGATTTTTCAGGAAGCGCGCGCTGTTCACCATATCCTGGTCGAGTTTCTGAGGGTCAAGACTGCGTTGCAGCTTGCGGCCATCGTCATCGTTGCCGGGATATCCGCCGACCGGCGCAAGGCCATCGGGTGCTAACGCCAGAAATCCGGCAACGGCCGCGCGTCGCGCAACGTCTTCGATGTGGGGATTGAGGCCGCGATTCTCGTGCATGACGAGTACCGCAGGGTACGGCCCATCGCCGTCGGGCTTCACGAGGTAGCCACGCATTTCGCCCGAGGTGCCGCCCGGGGATGGATACTCAACGTAGTTGCCGGTAATGCGTGGATCGGTGAAGGAAATGGTTTGTGCCTCGGCGTAACGAGGCAATAAAGCCTGGGCCATCCACAACGCTGAAACCCCGTATACAGTAATTGCCGCCGCCCGCTGCAGGAATTCGCGGCGGTCGATCCGCCCGTGACAGTACTCGTCGTACAGATCAAACACGCGTTGATCTATCTTGCCCTCAGTGTCCGCCATTGCGGTGCCCTCCATTTGTTGGTCTTTCTCGGCTCGCCACCAGTTGGCCGCGAGCGCTGGCGCGAAATGTGCGCGATCAGTCCCGCTGAGCGCGCGCGTACACGGCCCCAAATCGTTCAGCGAAATAGTTTGCGTCTTCAAACAGGGTCCGCCACTTCGGATCGTTCGTATCGTCGTGTGCGGGACGCCGTTCGTTGATCAGGTAGGTGATAATAGCGGGCAGCGCTGCAAGTGTGCCGGTTTCTCTGTCGTCCATTGCTTAACTCCTTCCGTTTCTTAAGAGACGCAGCTGACTGCGTGTTGGAAAAAATCTGGGTGGATTGCTGACGATACTGTGCAAAATGATCACGAGCTTTTTGCCAGCAAGCGATCCAGATTGGTAGCGAACGCATGCCGATCACTTTGGCTGATGGCTGGTGGGCCGCCGGTGTCGATACCGCTAGCCCGCAAAGTGTCCATGAAATCCCGCATGTTTAGGCGAGCGCCGATGGTCTCGGCAGTATACAGCTCCCCCCGCGGATTCAGCGCATGGGCGCTTTTGCCGATAACGTCTGCCGCCAGCGGGATATCGGCGGTAACCACGATGTCACCCGCGGCAATGCGGTCCACGATCTCCTTATCTGCGACATCGAAGCCGGACGGCACCTGAACCGTTTTGATGTAGTTCGATCTCGGCACACGGATCGCGTGGTTGGCGATGAGAGTCAACAAAGTTTGGGTCCGCTCGGCGGCTCGAAACAGGATCTCTTTGATAACGACGGGACACGCGTCCGCGTCAACCCAAATCTTCAAGTCTGCACCGCCATGCTCTGTTCTCCCGGGCCCGTGACTTCAACGGAATCCTACATGCTACGCTAAGCGTAGTCGCAATTGCTGGTGATCTGCATGCTGCAAAAATTTGAACGCTATCCGTTAACGTTTGGTCCGTCACCTATCGAAAAACTCGACCGCCTGTCCGCACACCTTGGCGGAGACGTCTCGCTGTTTGCGAAACGCGAGGACTGCAATTCCGGCCTCGCCTTCGGCGGCAACAAGCTTCGCAAGCTTGAGTACATCATTCCTGACGCGCTTTCACAGGGGGCCGATACGCTGGTCACAATTGGCGGCGTGCAGTCCAATCATACGCGGCAGGTCGCTGCGGTTGCCGCAAAACTCGGCATGAAATGCCGTCTCGTGCAGGAAAGCTGGGTGCCGTATTCCGACGCGGTTTATGACCGGGTCGGCAACATCCTTATGTCCCGGGTCATGGGTGCCGAAGTCGAACTCGTCGATGAGGGCTTCGACATCGGCATTCGCGCCAGTTGGGAAGCGGCGCTGGAGGACATAAAGGATCGCGGCGGCAAACCCTACGCGATTCCCGCCGGCGCATCGGTCCATAAATACGGGGGCCTCGGCTTCGTCGGCTTTGCGGAGGAAGTTCGTGCGCAGGAAGCGGAGCTGGGGGTGCATTTCGACTACGTTGTAGTGTGCACCGTAACAGGCTCAACCCATGCCGGCATGCTCGTTGGCTTCGCCAAAGATGGTCGCGCATCCCGGGTTATCGGCGTTGATGCGTCAGGCACGCCGGCCCAGACGCGCGCGCAGGTCATGAGTATTGCGCAAAATACAGCGGCACTCGTAGAACTGGGGAGGGAAATTACTGAAGCGGATCTCACTTTACTCGAGGACTATGCATACCCCGCGTACGGCTTGCCATCGGCAGAAACCAATGAGGCCATTCGACTGTCGGCACGACTGGAAGGCATGATGACAGACCCGGTTTACGAAGGTAAATCGATGCAGGGCATGATCGACCTGGTGCGTAAGGGCTATTTTCCAAAAGGCTCAAACGTGCTGTACGCGCACCTCGGCGGCGTGCCCGCCATCAACGCTTACAGCTATATTTATCGCAACGGCTAAACGCGGCATCAGGACTCGATGCGCAGGCCAGTCACCAGTGCCGTGGGCATTCCGTGGGATACCGGTACGCGTTGCCCGCGCTTGCCACAGGTCCAGCCGGCTTCGTCCATACGACCATCATTTGCGAGACGCTGCACGTTGCGGAGCATATCCGGGCCGTTGCCCGTGAGCCGCACATCGCGAACAGGATAGCTGGCTCTGCCGCGCTCCACGAACCAACCGTTTTTGATAAGAAAAGAAAAGTCACCTGTTACCGGATCGACACGACCGTTCGAATAGGTCTTCGCCCAGACGCCCCGCTCGACTGCGGCAAGCAGGTCATCCCGCGTCTCGCTGCCGCTTTCGATACGTGTACAGGTCATGCGCGGCATTGGCATGAAACGGTAAGACTCACGACGGCCGGAACCGGTCGGCGATACGCCGATCGCGGACGCCGACAACCGGTCATGCAGGTAGGTGCGTAATACGCCCCGATCGATCAGGACGTTTTGCCGTCCTCTCTCGCCTTCATCATCAACGTTAAGTGCCCCGCGCTGATGAAACATCGTCGCATCGTCAATGACAGAGACCAGCGGCGACGCAACCGCCTGCCCCAACAGACCGGCGTAGGCTCCACTGCCCCTGGCACCAAAGTCAGCCTCCAGCGCGTGGCCCAACGCCTCGTGCAGCACAATGCCGCTGCTGCCGGCCGCCAGCAAGACGGGCATAGCGCCGAGCGGCGGTTGTTTGGCCTCAAAGCGGATGAGCGCCCTGTCCGCAGCGGTGCGGGCAAGCGCGTCAATCCGCGCATCGTCATACCAGTGAACATCCTGCCGCGCAGAAATACTGGCGAAACCTGCCTGCACGTCGGTACCACGCTGCGCTTTGACCTGGGCGCTGATACGCGTAAGCGGCCGTTCATCTAAAAAAATCTGGCCATCCAACGTCGCGATCAGGATCCGTTCGTCGGAGTCTTGCCAATCAACCGCCACGTCGCTGACTGACGGATCTGCGGCGTAGCCGCTTGCAGCGAGCCGTTCGAGAATCGGCCAGCGACGCTCGATTCCAAGGCTAGACCAGTCCGTTGCCACCGGATAAAAATTTGATCCTTTCACCGACAAAAATTCGGCCGGCGAGACCGCGGCCGCACCCGCGGCCCGCTGCGCCGCCTGCCGCGCGGCTACGATTAGCCCTTGCAGGCTCAGGTCTTCGGTGCTCGCAAAACCCGTTTCTCCGTTGACGATGACGCGCAGACCAGCGCCCTGCTCCATCGTAATGTCCGGCGCGCCTTTAACGCCGTCCCGCAGACGCAAGCGGTGTTCTCGCCGGTGCTGCAGGTAGATATCTGCATGAGTCGCGCCGCGTGCCGTCAGTTCGGACATGACGCGGGCCAACAGCAACTCATCGACGCCAAACCATTCCAGGAACGGGTTCGCGGGCGGCGCAGCGCCAAAATCGGTGGCGGGCATGACACCGCAGCCGGCGAGAAAGGCCGGCATGCAGATCACTCCACCGCTGGCGCCGATATCGTGCAGAAACTGACGTCTGCTACGTTTCATAGTCAGCCTCCGCGCTCAGCGTGAACGCTGGCTGCGCCAATACCGCAGCAAGCCGAAACCGAACAGCATGCCGCCAAGGTGGGCAAAATTGGCAACGCCCGGCGAGCGTCCGCTGACGCCGAGATAGAGTTCCATCAAGCCATAAAACAAGACGAAGTATTTTGCGCGCATCGGGATAGGCGGGAACAGCAACATCACCGTGCGGTCCGGAAAAAACATCGCGTACGCAAGCAAAAGTCCAAAGACGCCGCCTGAGGCGCCAACCGTTGGATAAATCCCACCCTGCACCTGTGCCACAATAAGCTGTATAACCGCGGCGCCGGCGACGCAGGTAAGATAGTAGATCGCGAACTGCTTTGCGCCGAGCACCCTCTCGATATCGCGCCCGAACATCCACAGGCCGAACATGTTGAAAAGAATATGGGTCGGATTGCCGTGCAGAAAGCCGTAAGTCAGGAGTTGCCAGACCTCGAACGGCGGACCCTGCGGCAGCTGAGATGCAGTTGGCCACAAGGCAAAATAATAAAGAAGCTGGCCTGGCAAATACTGCTGGCCGGCATAGACGAGGCCATTGATCACCAGCAGCACAAATATCACTGTCGGTATTGTGCTGTCGTCCTGTACCGGGCGGCGCTTGAAAACGTGTTCCGTCAAAATTCAGTTTCCTGTTTACAGGCCACTATTACGACCGAAGCTTAAGAGTGTCGTTCAAAAGCCGATCGTTCACCAGCCACCACCTCCGCCGCCGCCACCACCTCCGCCGGAAAAACCGCCACCGCCTCCGCCAGACGACGACCCTGGCGCGGTCATTGATGAGCTGATTGCAGAATTAAGCCCGCTCGTCAGGCCTGCCGTCTGCGAGCCCAAATTAAACGTGTTCCAGGAGCCGTTAAACCACTTTGGCTGATAAGGTTGACCGTCCGCACCGCGCAGGCTGTCAAAAAGCTGACTGAAGCGCTCCGCCCATTGCTGCTCTACGCCGAGTGCGAGCGCGTAAGGCAAATAGGACTCGAAGAGCGCTGGCGTTTTCTCGGGTGGGTTGCGCAGATTAAGCTCATCCTTTTCGGCAATCTCGAGGTACTCGCGAAAACCCTCTGTATCATCCAGCACACGTCGACCGATCCCCGTTGGCTTTTTCAACAAATAGGCGAACACCACCAAGGTGATCACGATCAGCGCAATAATCACGAAAACCGCTGGCGGCGGTTGGCCGCCGGAAAAAACCACGACCAGGGTAACCACGAACAGGATGGCCGCCGGGATATTCATCCCACCGTTTGTCCGGAAATAGCGCTGACGATAATCCCGTTTAAGGGATCGCCTGTGCGCCTGACGTGCCGCGCTGAGTACTGCGTGGTTCTCGCTATCCAGCAGAAGCCCGTTGACGTCCGAAAAAAGCTCGTCAAGGAGCTCCTGTTCGCCGCGCGCCAGCGGCACCTCGCTTGACGCCGGTGCCGTCTTGATTAGCGAATAACGTCCGCCACTTTCATCGATTCTGAGGCGACCTTTTACTGCAAGATTGACGGTGGCAGCTGTAAACGCCTTGCTGTCGTAGCCCATCTTCCAGATAAAACGCAGCGATGCCGGCGAGAATCCCTCCGGCGGCTCATAGCGTGTAAAGCTGACACCCGGCACCGGATCACGACCGTAACGATGCCAGACGACAAGATAGTAGGCGAGGATCAGTGCCAGCCCGCTGAGTGCGAACAGCAACTCGCGATTATCCTGCAATAACCAGATAAATCGTTGCCAGTCCGTCGGCTCGGCTACGTACCCTTTCGGCCAGTCAACAAGGATAGTCAGGCCTTCCTGGCGAGCCAGCGGGGCCGTCGTTGCAAAGCGCACTTCGCCGCTGCGAACGGTAACGTCGAAGTCTTTAGCGCGTGATTGCTGTGTACCGGTCCAGGCATCGGCTCCGGTGTCCGCCGCGTCCAGACCAAAATCGAAACGCACGGTCGCCGTCGCCTTCTCGATCGGAAAAGCCCAGCCGTTTCCCGTTACGTTCCAGTAAAGTTCGTCGCGA
>JABDKF010000342.1 GCA_013003155.1 Woeseia sp.
AGCCCCTGGTCCGCGTTAATGACCCCGACCAGCGTGAGATGCGGAAAGTGATGCCCCTTCGACAGCATTTGAGTGCCGACCAGGATGCGTGCCTCACCGCTGGCCGCGCGCGCGAGCGCATCGTCCAATGTGCCTTTCAGTCGGGTACTGTCACTGTCGATACGGGTTACGTGGTCCGCGCCGAAACGTGCGGCGAGCGTGCTCTCGATGCGTTCCGTGCCCTGGCCCAGCGGCCGGCAGGGATTGCCGCAATCACTGCAACTTGCATCGAGCGGCCGGCTTGCGCCGCAATGGTGGCAGGCCAGCCGGTTAGAGCCGGCATGCACCGTCATGCGCGCGTCACAACGCTCGCACTCGGCAATCTTGCCGCAGCCCGAACAGATCAGTGTCGGCGCGAAACCCCGCCGGTTCAGGAAAATTAATACCTGTCCTGCATTGTTCAAGTGTCGTTCTATGGCGTTTTGCAGCGGTGCAGACAAGCCATCGTCTGCGGGATACCTGGCGAGATCGACGAGCCTGACAAGCGGCGGCGTTGCGGCACCGGCGCGGGCGCCCAGCACCTGGTGACGATACGCGCCGTCCTGGCAGCGCTTGTAGGTTTCGAGTGACGGCGTCGCGCTACCCAGAATGACCGGAACGTCGAGCTGTTTAGCGCGTGCGACCGCCAGATCCCGAGCAGAGTAGCGCAGACCTTCCTGCTGCTTGTACGAGCTGTCGTGTTCCTCATCGATAACGATGAGACCCGGCTTTGCGAGCGGCGTAAAAATTGCTGAACGCGTGCCGAGCAAGAGCGGTGCGCTGCCATCACGCGCACTGCGCCAGGCTGTCAGGCGTGCAGCATCGGTCAAGGCTGAATGCAGCAGCAGCGGCTCGATGCCGAGACGCCGCTGCAGGCGTCTTACAAACTGCGGCGTCAGGCCTATCTCCGGCACCAGCACGAGAACCTGGCGTCCCGCATCAAGCATGTCCTGCATACGATGCAGATACACTTCGGTCTTGCCGCTGCCGGTGATGCCATCAAGCAACGTTACGTCGAAGCCATCAGTCTCGCGCATCGCCGCAAGCGCGGAGGATTGCTCGGCATTCAATTTGGGTCCCGGTTCCGGCGTGTTGCGTTCCGCTTCGCGAATTTCTGCGGCGACCTCCTCGACGGAAACCGCACTTTTGTCCAGCAGCGCCTTCCTGGTGCGTCGCCAGTGCGGGAGTCGCGCGTCGAGCTCGTCCGCAGACAATGAGCCCGCGTCCTGCAGTAACGCGAGCACCTCGGCCTGTCGCGGCGCACGACGTGCGAGCGCCGCAATCTCAATCGCTTTACCCGCAGCGCTTATCGAAACCCGTTCTGTCAGTTCTTTAAGCGAGCGTCCCTGCCGCAGCAATGCGGGCATGGCTGCAGCCGCGACTTCGCCAATGGGGTGGTGGTAGTACTCGCTGGTGAAGCGAATGAGCCAAAGATCGTCTGCGGACAGCAGCATTTCTTCGTCAAGCACGGCGCTGGCGGCTTTCAGTTTGTTTGCCGGCAGTTCGCTGTGGCTCGCGACGTCCATTACCAGCGCGGTTTGGCGGCGCCGGCCGAACGGGACCGTCAGGCGCATGCCGGGGTGAATATCCAGCGGCGACACGCCCGGCGGCGGCAGGTAGTCAAACAGCCGGGAGAGCGGCACGTTGACGGCGACGCGCAATATCGCGTGACTGCTCATGTTCGCCTCACGGCGCTGCCGCGAAGGGGGGTAGGTGCGCCAAAAAAATCTTTTAAATCCATAGCTTATATGATGTTCGCCGGGGCATCAGGCGCTGTCAACCAATCGGCCTCCAGCGCGTTATATTCCTGACGCCGGCATTTCATGCGGCACCCGGGCGGGTCCGCCAGCCCGCGTATTACACATCATCACGGAGTGAAGATGAAAGCAGCAGGGATCAAATTGGCCTGTCCCGGGCGTGGTCTGTGAGCGTGCTGTCAGGCAGTTTTGCGGTATCGTCGGGAGAAGCGCGCGTAACCCGGTCCGAGATTCTGCAACGGCAACAGGCACTCAACGGATTTTTGAAAGACGTCGAAGGGCGCGCGCTGCGTATTGCGGAAATTTCGCTGCGGGATCGCGACGAGGCGCTGGACCTGGTGCAGGATGCGATGATCAAACTTGCGCAAAAATACGGGACGCGCGACAGCGAAGAATGGACTCCGTTGTTTTACCGGATTTTGCAGAATGGCGTGCGCGACTGGCACCGTCGCCGCATAGTCAAGCAACGGGTGCTGGTATTTTTCAGCGGACGAAATTCCGTTGAGGATTACGATCCGGTCGCTGCCGCGCCTGATCCTGCCGGACGCACGCCGGAAGAATTGCTCGACAACCGCGCGGCGATGGCAAGTCTGGAGAAGGCGCTGCGCGCGTTGCCGATGCGTCAAAGAGAAGCATTTATGCTGCGCACGTTTGAAGGACTAAATGTTGCCGCCACTGCAGCCGCAATGGGCTGCTCGGACGGTAGCGTCAAAACGCATTATTCGCGTGCAGTGCATGCGCTGCGGGACAAGCTTGGAGAACACTGGGAATGAATAAACAAGATGAGCAGTTGCCCCGGTCGGATGACGAAGTGCTCAAACAACGCGCCGCCCGGCTGTTTGACGAGAGCGTTGCCGGACTTGATGGCCAAACGCGGTCGCGCCTGAATCAGGCTCGGCAGCGGGCGCTCGCGGCAACGGAAGGTCGCCGCGTGATCATGAGCAAATGGTTACCCCTCGGCGCTGCCGCGGCAGTCGCTACGATTGCCATTGCCATGTGGGACGGCAAGCAACAGTCGGATGCATTGAGCGTGCCTGATTTCACAGCGCCGACGATGGCCACTGACTTTGAAATTTTGCTGGACGAAGCAGAGCTCGAAATGCTTGAAGACCTGGAGTTCTACAGCTGGCTCGATGAGGGCGAAGAAATGATTAACGCCACGACGGATGAAAATGTCGGCTGAGCAGACCGGCAGCAGCGTCGGCCTCGTCCTCGCAGTGCTAACGGGCTGTGTCGCGGTGTCGTCGGCACCAGCGATCGGCGCGGACGAACTGCCGGACCTCGCGTTGCTGGAGTACCTCGGCAGTTGGGAAGACTCGGATGAAGACTGGATGCTGTTTGATGAAGAAGACGAAGTTGCGGTGCAAGAATCGACAGATAGCGCCGCAGCAGAGGGCGAGGAATCGCAGGAGTCGGATGATGAACGTTAGTTGCAAGAACGCATTGCTTGCTGCACTGCTGGTCACATTCTCAGCGCTCGCCGGCGCGCAGGACGCTGCACCCGAGTGGGATGGGCTGACAGACCAGCAAAAGCAGATGCTGGGACCGTACGCGGAGCGCTGGGCGTCACTTGATCCGGAGCGCCGGCAGAAGCTGATGGCCGGTGCTGAACGCTGGGGAGCAATGTCTGCCAGGGAGCGGCTGGCGGCACGGCAGCGATTTCAGCAGTGGCGACAGTTGTCTGATGAGCAGCGCAACGCGATTCGTGAACGTTACCAGCAGTTCAGGGCGCTACCGCTTGACGAACGAGTGCGCATCCGTAAGAACTTCCAGCGATTTCGTGGCCTGACGCCGGAACAGCGCAGCAAACTGCGCGACCGGTACCGACGCATGACACCAGAGCAGCGCCAGCGAATACGCGAGCGTATGCGAGATCGCGCCAGGCAACGGCAGCGCGCACGCGACCGGTCGACACGTCAGTAGAGCCGCTTGCCTTGCCGTGCGCGGCCGCAAGCCGCACGCACGCCGTCGAGCAGGCACAAGCTGCCTGCCCAACGGTAGGCCTGACCGCTAGAGTTCTTTTACCGCGCTGATGAGCTCGGACGCCATCGCCTGGCCGTCACCGTAGAGCATGCGCGTGTTATCGAGAAAGAACAGCGCATTCTCGATGCCGGAAAAGCCGGTGCCCTGGCCGCGTTTGATCACGATGCAGTTCTTCGCCTTGTCCGCATTGAGAATGGGCATGCCAAAAATAGGACTCGATGGATCGCTGCGTGCGCTCGGATTCACGACATCGTTGGCACCGATAACGAGGGCGACATCCGCCGTCGCGAACTCCGAATTGATCTCGTTCTCATCGTAGATGATGTCGTAGGGCACGCCGGCTTCGGCGAGCAGCACGTTCATGTGACCGGGCATACGTCCGGCGACCGGGTGAATGGCAAACTTCACGTCCACGTCGCGGCTGATCAGCAGTTGCGCGAGTTCCCAGACCTTGTGCTGCGCCTGCGCTACTGCCATGCCGTACCCAGGAACGATCAACACCTTGTTCGCGAAGGCCATCATCACGCCAACGTCGGTGGCCTCGATCGCCTTCATGCTGCCGTCTGGCCCCTCGGCTGCAACACCGCCGGTGTCGCCGAAGCCAGCGAACAGCACGTTGCCCAGCGATCGGTTCATCGCCTTCGCCATCAACTGTGTCAGCAGCGTGCCGGCGGCACCGACCACCGTGCCCGCAATAATCA
>JABDKF010000001.1 GCA_013003155.1 Woeseia sp.
GCAAACTCGCCCCACTTTCATCCCCCCGTGGGGGCTGGATCCACCATTTGCACGATTTGGATCTACATAAAGATTCTGGAGATTAAGACAATGCGTACACCGGAAAATAACTGGCGCAGTTCGATCCGCTCCAAGTGGACGTCTGCCGTCGTCGCCACCACGGCGATGATTTTCATGCCATTAGCAAACGCCAGTATGTTCGGCGACTTTGACGCGCGGCAGGGCTCGGTAGAGCCCAATGCAACTCAGCTCGGCATGGTTTCTTCGATGGGCGCCAACGCCCGCTGGACACAGTTCGGTACGCCGTCATCGCTGATCAAGTACGGCGATTACCTGGCGACGGGCCTGAGCGGTCCCGATGCAACCACGGTTGCACGCAATTGGGTTGACGCGAACAAAGCGCTGTTCCGGCTCTCGTCCGTCGATGGCCTGAAGGTCATGAGCGACGAAGCCTTCCCGCACAGCCAGGTTTATGCAGTCTCTTTCCAGCAGGAAATTGACGGCATGCGCGCTGTTGAAGGCGGATCTCTGACGATCGGTATAGTTGGTAATGCAGCTGACGGCTGGAACATCGGCTACGCGTCGGCCTCAACAACAGGCGATGCCAGCGTGAGCGGAAGCATTGCGCTGACCGCCGCTGAAGCGCTTGTCAAAGCTACCGAGAACATCGGTGCCGCGATCCAGATCAGCGACATCGTTACGACCAAGATCGATGGCGAATGGACCACTTTCAACGTCAGCGGCTTTGGAGAGCCGCAGCGTGCACGTTTGCGTGCCATGCCAACGCCGAACAACGGCGTACGTCCGGTTTACGAGACGGTCTACCTGAAAGACGTAAACACGATGCCGCAGGCATACGTGCACTACGTTGACGCGCAGGACGGCACGGTCTGGATGCGCAAGGACATCGTTGAAGAGGCCCATCCCGGTCCCGCAAATGTATTTACCGGCTCTTTTGCCGACAATGTGGACGGAGCTTGTGCTCTAAGCCCGGAATATGAAGTTACCGCTCCAGGCGTTGGCACAGTCGCCTATTCCGGTTCAGCGGTACTGTTCGCTGACGATGCCACGATTGGGTTGTACCGGGACGGCGCACTCGTCTCCAGCCAGGACACAGGTTTCAGTCCTGAAGCGAACGCTTATACGCCGGGCGACGATGGCGTTGGTACCTACCAGGTTGAGGTTTGCGACTATGTTGACGGCGTCGCCTGGATCAATAACGAACATTTTGGAGAAATCAGTTTCTTCGACGTTGGCTCTGGTGACGCACCCGTTTCAGCCTATCCGCCGAAATGGAACGTCTTCCCGGCAAATCCGGAATACGCGAGCTTCGCTGAAGGTGGCACGGATAATCGTAAGCTCTGGTGCTGGGAATCCGTAGCAGGCTGCGATGCTGAAGTTGGCAACATCTTCGCGCGAGTGCCCTGGGACTATGACGCGAAAACCAACACGCCGACCTTTACGACTCGCGGCAACAATGCGTTTGCATCCCTGTCTGCGAGCCCTCTGACGCCCTCGGTTCCTTATCAGCCGACAGCGACCGATCGCGACTACAGCTTTGAATTCAACGATGCATGGGCTGTTGCAGTTTGTGATCAAACATCGTTTGCAGCAGATGCTGCCAACGGCGGAGTCGGTGGTCCGGACGCCGATGAGGCAGTCACGAACCTGTTCGCCATGCACAACCGCATGCACGACTGGTCCTACGGTCTGGGCTTCACCGAGCGTCGCTGGAACGCACAGAGCTCCAACTTCGGCAACAACAGCGCCGGCACCCTGGAAAATGACCCGGTATTCGGTAATGCCCAGGCAGGCGGTTTTGGCGGCGGTTTCCCGAGCTACCTCGGCCGCGACAACGCCAACATGATCACGCTGCAGGACGGCATTTCGCCGATCACCAACATGTACCTGTGGCAGCCGCTGGCTGGTGCGTTCTACGCGCCTTGCAAAGATGGCGACTACGACATGGCGATCATCGGCCACGAATACGGCCACATGATTGAAAACCGTATGATCGGCCGCGGTGATGGCCGCAGTGGACACCACGCCGGCGCTATGGGCGAAAGCTTTGGCGACTTTGTCGGTATGGAAGTCCTTAACGAGTACGACTACGTACCCGTTGGTGGCGAGAACAAGTTCTCCGTAGGTGGCTACGCTACCGGCAACGGTGAACGCGCCATTCGTAACTACAACATGAGCTACCCGCGTACCGGTGCATTTCCGGAGCCCGGAACGTCAACCACAGGCAGTGGCCCGTGGATGGGCACACCTGTTAACCCGCTGAACTTCAGCAACATGGGTTACGACCTGACCGGACCGCAGGTTCACGCTGACGGCGAAATCTACAGCGCAACAAACTTCTCGGTTCGCGCCGAGCTCGTGAGCAAGTACGCACCTGACTATCCGCCGGAAGGCTCGCAGGATTGGATAGACCTGCAGAAAGCCTGTGCAGACGGCGTCATCAATCCGGCAAATTGCCCGGGTAATCGCCGCTGGATCCAGATCGTGTTTGACGCAATGCTGCTGATGGTCAGCCCTGCACCGACGATGCTGGATGCGCGCGATGCGTATTTGGCAGCCGACTTGATGCGCTTTGGCCCGGTCGGCAACTTCGGTGTTGACGAAAGCAACCAGGTCGAACTGTGGAAGGCGTTCGCGCAACGCGGTATGGGTGACCTGGCAGACGCGAAAGGCAACGGCACAGCAGATCCTGTACCTGATTTTTCTTCTCGGGTATCTGACAATGCCGAAATCACGTTTGCGGTAGTCGACGAAAACGGTACCCCGATCGGTGCAGATATCTATGTTGGCCACTTCGAAGCCGACGTCTCACCGGTTGCCGATACCCATCCTGGTGCGGCGCTCGAGATCAACCGCGATGAGAACGCTTCATTCGCCCCTGGCGAATATGAGTTCCTTGTCCGGGCGGACGGCTTCGGTCATTTCCGCTTCAGGCAGACGTTTGCTGCTACCGACGACAAAACCCTCACGATCACGATGCCGACCAACTACGCATCCGAAGCTATGGGTGGTCTTGCCAGCGGCGCCGGTTCGGACTTCATTGCTCTGATCGACGATACCGAGGCAACTGCCTGGGACAAGGCACCCGATAACGTTGCCATCAATGTGGGCCAGCCAACAGTTGTGGTTGACCTTGCAGGCGGTGCGCACACGATCAATCGGGTGCAGGTCAGCGCCCTGGTGCGTGGTCACAACCGCTTCGTGGCACTTCGCGAATTCCGGGTGGAGACGTCGACCAATGGCGTACTGTTCCAGCCCTGGATCACGAGTGGTCCCGACGCGTTCCCGGGTCACAACCCGCGTCCCGTGTCACCCGAGATGATCATCCGCAGCTTCGAAGGCGAGCCGAGATTGGCTTCCCACGTGCGGATCGTCGCAATGAACAACCAGTGCACGGGTAACCCGGCGTTCCATGACGACGGCAACCCGAATACAGCTGATCATGACAACGATCTGGCCAACGTTACTGACTGTCGTGATACTCGCGTATTCAGTGATGTGCCGATTCCGCTGCTTGGTGCAGATGAAGTCCTGGCTCCACGTCATGACGAAGTGCACATCGCGGAGCTGCAGGTGTTTGCAGCAGATGGCACGGTTGAGTGCACCAGCGGTTGCGAAGTTAATGCTGCTCCGGTAGCAAACGACGATCCTGGAATGTCTCCTGCGATTGCGGTCAATGCGAGTGGTTCAGTCAACTACGATGTACGGCTGAATGACACGGACGACAGCGACCTTTCAGGTGATCTGACGGTCACGATTGTGTCGAATGGAATGAGTGGCAGCGCGGTTGTTCAAATGGACGGCACGGTCACCTATACCCACGGCGGCGACATGGCGACCTCTGATACGTTCACGTACTACGTGACCGATTCGGAAGGAGCAACGTCGAACACGGCGACTGTAACCATCACGATCAATCAGGACACTGGCGGCGGCAATGAAGCCCCGGTAGCAAACGACGATCCTGGAATGGCACCTGCGATTGAGGTCAATGCGAGTGGTTCAGTCAACTACGATGTGCGGCTGAATGACACGGACGACAGCGACCTTTCAGGTGATCTGACGGTCACGATTGTGTCGAATGGAATGAGTGGCAGCGCAGTTGTTCAAATGGACGGCACGGTCACCTATACCCACGGTGGCGACATGGCGACCTCTGATACGTTCACGTACTACGTGACCGATTCGGAAGGAGCAACGTCGAACACGGCGACTGTAACCATCACGATTAATCAGGACAATGGTGGCGAAAACGAGTGTTCCAACGACACGGACAGCGACTACCACGACTGCAGAGTCAAGGGCAGTGGCAAGTTAAATGACGGAAATGATCCGAACGATGACAGCGATTCCGACAAGTTCACGATCGAGACCAAGCAGAAGGGTGCAAACCCCGATGGCAGTCCGCACGTGGACGGCAAGCTGTACTTCGACACGGATGGACCGACGCGCAAGGTTCGCGGTACGCCGAATGCCCAGTCAATAAATGGGGGCGACGCTACCGTCACCGGAATTTGCGAGTACGAGTTCGAGGACGACGACAAGATCGCCTGTACATTCGAAGTTGACGTGACGGAAACCGACCAGTTCGGTATCAAGATATACGACATGAGCGGTGCGCTGCTTTACGAATACAGTAAGCAGACTATCACCTATGGCGAAATCGACGTCCGCAGTGACGAGGAGTATCAATAAGGCTTGAAACGAAGACGGCTGGTGTCGCTGAAGCGACACCAGCCGGATTCGCAAAAGGTGAAAGAAAATGGATTGAAGGCCGGGCATTGCCCGGCCTTTTTTTATGGGGTCGGATCCCTTTTCCTGTTAATTGTATAACCGGGGACAGACCACGGTTTTCTAGTTAGCCGATTACGATCAGAGCTCGCAGGTACGAGAAAACCGTGGTCTGTCCCCGGTTACGCGGTTAATTCCGTTCCCGTTGCGTCGGATTCCGGCACTACTTACGCTGGCCCCGACAACGGGGCGGCCGTCACTTGCGTGTTGAACTCACTTCGTGGATGTAGTCACAGGTGATGCCGGCCTTCGCATGATGCTTCGAGACGGCTTCGGGGTTCGGGGCATCCAGCACACAATAAATCTTATCGTCCTTCTCACTGAATAAAATGTCATGGTGCGTGACCCCAAACTCGTCGGGCGGTGCATTCTGCAATTCGCGCAGCTGACCCGCCGTAAACGGTTTCATGGAATGCTCATCGATAAACTTTGGCATGGCGCTAACCTCCTTCCGCCGAATGGCGGAGCTGCCGCTGTCTTTGTAGCTCTATAAGTGTAGTTGACCGTGGCGAAACCAGGGGGACAGACCACGGGTTTCTCACACTTGCGAGCCCTGCTGGCGAAACCAGGGGGACAGACCACGGTTTTCTCACACTTGCGAGCCCTGCTGGTAATCAGTGAAGAAGAAAACCGTGGTCTGTCCCCTGTTAACAGAAAACCGTGGCCTGTCCCCGGTTACAAAGCCAGCGGCCAGACGAGCACGATCATCGGTATCGACACCACGACAACCAGGATCTCCAGCGGCAGGCCCATGCGCCAGTAGTCGCCGAAGCGATAGCCGCCCGGGCCCATGATGAGCGTGTTGTTCTTGTGGCCTATCGGCGTCAGGAAGGCGCAGGATGCTGCCACTGCGACGCCCATCAGGAACGAATCGGGATTTACGTTGAGTTGGTTCGCGAGATCGATGGCAACCGGCGCTGCGATTACGGCTGTTGCGGTGTTGTTCATCACGTCTGAAAGCGTCATCGTAACGGCGACCAGCAAAGCAAGCACGAAAACGGCCGACATTCCAAAGGAGATAGATACGATGCCGTCCGCGATTAAGGCCGTGCCGCCGGTCGACTGCAATGCGCTGCCGATCGGGATCATGGAACCCAACAGCACGATCACCGGCCACTCGATCGAGTCGTAAACTTCCCGGATCGGCACGATGTTGAGGCCGACATACAGTGCCGCTACGCAGCCCAGCGCTATAGGTAAATAAACAAAGCCCAGGCTTGCGATGACAATCGCCGCCGCAAACGTGCCGACGGCAATCCAGACCTTGTTGCGCTGAATCACCCGATGTCCCCGGTCCACTAGTGGCAGTAATCCTAACTGGCCGATCACTTCCTGCATGCGCTCGTCGGAGCCGAGCAGCAGCAGCACGTCGCCTGGCTCGAGCGTCAGTTTGCCGACGTGATCGCTAAAACGTTTGCCCTGGCGTGATACGCCGACCAGCGTCACGCCGTAACGGTACAAAAGGCGCGCCATCCTGGCCGACCGTCCCGCGAGACTTGAAGATTCCGGAACGACGACTTCGGCAAGGGCCAGGTCTTTTTCGTCAAGCATCCCTTTGCCCTTGCCCAGGTACTCAAGCTTCAGGCTGCCCAGCGCTTCTTCAAGACTGTCAGGGCTTGCCTCGAGCACGAGAATATCGCCGGCGCGAATCTCGATAATGCGCGCGGCACCCGGCATGCGCTGGCCGTTTCGCGTTAGCCCGATTATTTGCACATCGCCTTTCTCGGTTAGGTCATCGAGGTCGCGAACGCGTTTGCCGATAATCGACGAGCCCTCCGAGACCCGAACCTCGGTGATGTAATCCGCAAGCTCGAACGTCTCTTTGACGGCATCGTGCTTGGAGACCCCTGCCGGCAACAGGCGCCAGCCGAGCAACGCGACGTAGGCAACGCCGACGACTGCGCACGCCAGACCAACCGGTGCGAAGTCAAACATCTTGAAACTCTCGCCGAGCGCGTCGTTTCTATACTCGGCAACGACGATGTTGGGCGGCGTACCGATCAGCGTGATCATGCCGCCGAGAATCGAGGCGAATGACAGAGGCATCAGGGACAACGATGGACTGCGTCCCGACTTTTTCGCCGCCTGCAGGTCCAGCGGCATCAGCAATGCAAGTGCTGCGACATTGTTCATCAGCGCGGACAGCGAGGCGGCGAGCGCAGACATGACGCCAATATGGGTGGCGAGTTTGCGCGTCGAATCGACAACGAAGCGCCCGAGCAACTCGATGACGCCGGAATTCGAGAGACCGCGGCTGACGATCAGTACCAGCGCAATAATGACAGTCGCCGGGTGCCCGAAACCGGAGAATGCCTCTTCTTTTGGCACAACGCCGGTCAGCAAGGCGACCAATAGCGCAACAAACGCGACCAGATCGTATCGCCAGCGTCCCCAAATCAGAAACACAAACACGAAAAACAACAGCGCGAAGAGGGTGGTTTGCTCAGGCGTCACCCGACTACCTTACGACTAAACGGTGTCGGTTCCAACAAGTCGCGCCAGCCGGCGTAGTGCCGCAATCGTTACTCGAGCAAGGAATATTCCAGCCGATTGTTCTGTGCCGCGACGTTATTCCATTCACCGGCAGTAACGGGATCGTCCGGATACGGCACGCGCGGATAGGAATTACTTCTGTCCCTAACAACAATGTCGAGCTCTATGCCCGAGTCTGCGAGTAACGGCGAGGTGTTACGAAAGGTTTCGAAGCTTGGCGTTTGCCGGTCGCTCAACTGTCGGGAATCGTCCAGCGGGTGACCGATGAAAGAACATGACGTAAAAGGCGCCTCAGGGTCTTGTAGCTGATAGATGCCGGCAGCGTCGCTCACGAGGCAAAATTCGCCGAGGTGGGAATCGATGCGCAGCGTTCCCTGAAACCCTGCTTCCGAGAGTCGCCACAGCAGGCCGGTGACTTGATCAACACCGATGTCATCGAAGGGGCGATCTTCAAAGGGCACTGCACTCGATTCGTTCATGGACCAGATCAGCGGATCAAGCAGCTTGCGATAGGTTTCTTCAGGCGTTGCTATATTACGATCATTTTCCGCGGATTCTACCGGCGCCGTGTTAGCTGGCGGCACTCGTTCGAGATAGGCGGCCAAATCGCCGAGCTCCTTGTACGCGGCTTCACGCTCTGACCTTACCTGCACGAACAACGCGAGAAATAGCATAGCCGCAATCGCGAGCACCCCGCTCAAAATTTGCCAGCCCGAACTGCGCTGACGCGCGAGGTCGTCTTCCATTCTTTCAAGTTCGTGATGCTCACGCAGCTGTTCTTGCACTTCGTCCGCTACCTGCTTGGCGAACTCTGCATAGCTGCTACGTATTTCTGATCGCAATTCGCTGTGCTGGTCTTCCAGTATGCGTGTCATAAGAGCGGAAACCTCGAACCCGGCAGGCGCCGACTCAGGGTCTCGCTGCCGCCGATCGGGGACGCTTGTTGCAGGAATTTCGGCGACGTCGTCGCTTGAGGCGCTGCGACGATCTCTGACCAGCCCGAGCTTCAACAGCATGCCGAACAACACGCCGGGCTGAACCTGTTTTGGCAATACGCCGACGGCTCCGAGCGCACGGGCTTCGCTGACATACACCTCGCCCTCTTTTGAGGTGTACATCATGACGGGGATGGTCGCGGTCAGTGGATTGCGCTTGATAAGGGCGACGGCCTCGAGGCCGTCCATGCCCGGCATAATGTGGTCCATGAAAATCACATCGACCATGTGAGTCTTCAGTAACTCAATTGCCGCCTCGCCCGATTCCGCCACCTCCACGTTCAGATGGTATTTTTCCAGCTGCTTTTTCAGGGTTAATCGTGCGACTTTGGAGTCGTCGACGACCAACGCTCTCTTTAGCGCCATCAAAGTTCTCCACGAACCGGCCTGTCACAGCAAAAACAAGGGCTTCGCGCCGTCCGGCGGGCCAGCCAGCGCACCCTGGGAAGGATAGCAAACGGGCTGCCGGAAACAGGGACCAGGCCCCATTTTTAGAGAATTCCTTCCAAACTAACGCTCAATTTTTTTCCACCGATGCCGATAAATAGACCAATGGATTCTAATAGCACTGGGAAACGGCAATATGTCTGCTGAAGCAATGCAAACCGCGGCGGGTTTCGTACAACAACTCGCCGGCGATCTAAACAGAGGCAACCTTGAATTACCGATGTTTCCGGACTCGGTAGTCCGTATTCAGCAGGCGTTTCAGGCTGCTGAAGTCGATATCGATGAAATTATTCAAATAATCAGCTCAGACCCGGTTTTGGCGGCGCGAGTGCTGCAACTTTCGAACTCTTCCGCGTTGCGCGGAACCAGCGAAATTACCGACGTGCGCCAGGCTGTGATCCGGATGGGCTACAAAATGGTCCAGGGCTCGGTGATTGGATTCGCGCTGCGCCAGGCAGAGCGTAACGATGGGCTATCCGCTGCATCGCGCGAGAATCTGAAAAGCATCTGGCAGGAAAGCGTTGAGCTCGCAGCGCGTTGCTACGTGATAGCAAAAAAATACACGAAACTGAGTGCCGACGAGGCGCTGTTGACCGGCTTACTCAGTGTGATCGGTCGGCTGTATATCTTTTTGAAGTCCGAAGAGTACGGGGCGATTGACTACGCTGAGCTGGATACCATCCTCGCCGACTGGCACCCGGCTATCGCCAAAGCAATAGCCGAAAACTGGGGCATGCCGGAAGAATTGGTCGTTGCACTGGAATCGCAGCTCGATACGGATCCGCCGCTGCGCGAGACTGCCTCGTTGGCCGAAGTACTTTCGGCAGCGCGGCTGCTTCTGCAGCACGAAACTTCCGGCGACGCATTGGATGCCGGCGAATATCCGCTGTTGCAGCGACTCGGCATCGCGGATAAAGGTGAAAGCGCGGTAACTCTCGATGAGCACGCAGAAGCCATTGACGGGGTCCGCCAGGGACTGCGCGGCTAAGTCATTATCTCCTGGCCATCCGCCTGGCTATCGATCAACTGCCGTTCAGACGGTACAGGCATCCCGCACTAATCAAAGCTAGCCAAAATGGCATGACTGATATTTCGTCAGGTGCCGAATGCCGCTGGTCGCGCTAAAAACCCGATGCCGCAAGTTGTTCTTTAGCCTCTTGGTCCGCGCGCTCTTGGTGTATTGTCAGCGTCATGACGGCGCCAACAAAGAAGACCTTCGCTTACACGACCGTTATCGCGGTCGTGATTGCCAACATGGTGGGCACCGGCGTATTCACAAGCCTCGGCTTCCAGTTGCTCGAATTGCGCTCCGGCTTTGTGTTATTGGCGCTGTGGGTGGTTGGTGGGCTGGTCGCCTTGTGTGGCGCCATGACCTACGCCGAGCTCGGTGCGGCGTTACCACGCTCGGGCGGTGAGTACAATTTCCTCACGCGCATTTATCACCCCGGTTTTGGTTTTGTTTCTGGCTGGATATCGGCAACGATCGGTTTCGCTGCACCCACGGCGCTTGCCGCGATGACGTTTGCGGCTTACGCGACATCGGCGCTGCCTCAGGCGGTCGAGGGCTGGATTGAGAAAGCAATTGCCGTAGCATTGATTGTCGTGATGACGGTCGTGCATTCGGGCAGCCGGCGTAATAGTGGCGGAATGCAGTGGCTCTTTACCGTGTT
>JABDKF010000005.1 GCA_013003155.1 Woeseia sp.
TTTGACCATCGCCCCTCGCCGCTCGGGCAATACATAAGCGACGCGTCTTACTGGATATATCTGATCCATCTGCCGATACTCATCGCCGTCGCAGGCGCGCTATCGGCCACCGCCTTGCCGGCCGTTATCAAATACCTGCTGACACTCGCTGTCGTGGTCCCCATCGTCCTTGCTACCTACCATTTCTGCGTGCGGTCCACGCGTTTTGGGTGGATGTTGAAAGGGCGGAAACGGCGGTAGTCGTTGCGGAGAACTATGATTGGTAGCAAGCTTCGGTTTTGGGCGAACGCGGTAAGAATTAAAGGCACGCAGAGAGGCCGCTTTGGTTATGGCGGAGAGGGGGGGATTCGAACCCCCGGTACGGTATAAGCGTACACTCGCTTTCCAAGCGAGCGCCTTAAGCCACTCAGCCACCTCTCCGAATTTTTTTCACGTTAGCTGTCCGACGAACCGGTCCGCAGGGTCGGTGGTGCGTCTATGCAGGTACCTGGCGGCGGCGGTGCTTGCGGTGATGCTTTCGGGACCGGGACTTCGCGTTCCGGCGCCAGGGGATCGAGGTCCGACGGTGCTTCAATATGCGTCCCGACCACAGCCTGCTGATAAAGCTTCGGCTTGACGCAGTGATCTGTGCCTCCACATCCGGCAAGAACAACACAACTCCCCAAAAGGCAAAGCCAACGTGCAGGGCTGCTCATCGTGTGTCCTTTCGACCGATACCGGCCGTTATCATCGCGCTGGTCATTTGCTCGTGGTACCGCTGGTTAAAGGGCGTCAATGGTAAGCGAATATGTGGACCAATGAGGCCCATTTGCGCCAAAGCCCATTTTACCGGAATAGGGTTCGACTCGAGAAACAGGGCCGTGTTCAATGGCTGCAGTTTCTCGTCGATCGATAGCGCCTCATCTTTGCGGCCGGCCGCTGCTGCAGCGCAGAGACCCGCCATCAGGCCCGGTGCAACGTTGCCGCTGACCGTCACGACCCCGTGCCCGCCTTGCTCGATAAAGTCCCGCGTCGTGAAATCGTCACCGCTGTAGAGCATAAAGTCGTCGGGCACCCGGTTTCTTATATCGTGCAGACGCTGCAAGTCGCCGGTCGCTTCCTTTATCCCGAAGATCCGTGGGTGCTCGGCAAGGCGTGCGACCGTTTCTGGCAACATATCTGCCACCGTACGCCCCGGCACGTTGTACAACATGATCGGCTTGTCCACCCGATCAGCGATCGTGCGGAAATGCTGGTACATGCCCTCCTGCACCGGTTTGTTGTAGTACGGCACTACCATCAGGTAGGCGTCAATACCGCAGTCCGCAACTTCCAGGGATAGATCAATAGTTTGCGAGGTCGAGTTCGAACCCGTGCCTGCGATCACCGGCAGGCGCCCCGCCGATACGTCGACCGTGTGGCGAATCAGCGCGGCATGCTCGCCCTTTTTTAACGTGGCCGACTCACCGGTCGTCCCGGCAACGACGAGACCGCTGCTGCCCTCGCGCACGTGAAATTCGACGAGGCGTTCTACGGCAGCAAAATCCACGCGGTCTTCTGCATTGAACGGCGTGGCCATCGCCACCAGGCTGCCTGTGAACACAATTACTCCTCGCCAGAAATCAGGCGGCGATGGTACTGTTCACTCCCGGCGCTGGCAAGGCGCGCGTGCCAACGTACTTTGCCGCATTGTCCTTAATTGATAAAAAACCGAGAAAAATGACTCAACTGATTGTTTTATCTGCCATTGGTACGGACCGCGCTGGCGTTGTGAATGACTTATCCAAGGTCATCCTCGATTCCGGCGGCAATATCGAAGAAAGCCGCATGACCGCACTCGGCACCGAGTTCGCCATGCTGCTACTGGTATCCGGCAACTGGCACACGCTAGGCAAGCTCGAGTCCAATCTCGACAAGCTGAGCAAAGAGCGTGACCTCACCATCTCCATCAAGAAAACGACCGCACGGGACAACAACGAAAAGAGCATGCCCTACGCGGTCGACGTCGTCGCCCTTGACCAGCCCGGCATCGTCTTCCAGCTTGCCCATTTTTTCGCCAGCCGCAAGATCGAAATTGCCGATATGGCAACTCGCAGCTACGCTGCCGCGCATAGCGGGTCGCCGATGTTCGCCGTGCAGATGAATGTCAATGTGCCCGCCTCGGTACTCTTGTCACAGCTGCGCGAGGAATTCCTCGAGATGTGCGATCAGTTGAATCTCGACGGGCTGATAGAACCCGTTAAATCCTGAGCTTTTAGTCTTGGCCATTCCGTTTTCTTTGTTAAGGAGGAGACCAGCGTGAGTGCACCCCGTATGAATCGCGTCGTCGGTGATTTTCAATGCCCGGCAACGAGCGACCAGGCATTCCGCCTGAAGGCGCTGCGCGGCAAAAACGTCGTTCTGTATTTTTATCCAAAGGACGCCACGCCCGGCTGCACGACCGAGGGCCAGGACTTTCGGGATCTTAATGCCAAGTTCAAGCGACAGAACACGGTCATTTTCGGCGTGTCACGCGACAGCATCGCCAGCCATGAAAAATTTAAGGCAAAGCACCGGTTTCCGTTCGAATTACTGTCTGACGAGAACGAGGCGGTATGTCGCAAGTTCGACGTGATCCAGCAGAAAAGCCTGTACGGCAAGAAATTCATGGGGATCGAGCGGAGCACGTTCCTGATCGACGAAGACGGCAAGCTGCGTGCCGAATGGCGCAAAGTCCGGGTAAAGGGTCACGCTGACGAGGTGTTGCAAAAAGTCAAAGAACTCTAGTTTTTTCTGTATTAATTATAGATACTTACGAAAGTTTTTTAATGTTAAAGAACCAATAAAGTATCGGTCGAATTGCTGCGGCAAGGTATGATCGGGAACATGCAGGCCGGGACCGAGTCCACTGAAATGTCATTATCTCAAGGCGTAAACGTGACCAGTAGATTGTTAGGTGTTGGCGTTTGGTTGTGTGCCCTGGCGCTGTTTGCGCCGGGCGCGGCGTACGCTGCGAATGACGGAGTCAACCTGCCCGACATCGGCAGCCCTGCCGATGCGGTTTTGCCAAAATCCGCGGAAGCGCAGCTGGGCGCTGCCATCATGGCGCAGCTTCGCGCAACGGGTCGGGTCGTCGACGATCCGCTGCTCAACGAGTACGTCAACGAGATCGGCCATCGCATCGCAGCGCAGGCCAGCGACGGCGAATACCAGTTTTCATTTTTTGTCGTAGAAGACCCGAGCATCAACGCGTTCGCATTGCCCGGCGGCTACATTGGTGTTCACACCGGATTGCTGCAGGCGACCCGCACGGAAGATGAACTGGCCGGTGTGCTGGCACACGAAGTAGCGCACGTCACCCAGCGCCATATAGCAAGATCAATTCACGCTAACCAGCGCCAGAGCATCATTAATACCGCCATCATGCTCGGCGCCATTCTGGCGGGTGCTGCCGGTGGTAGCGGCGATGCCGTACAGGGAGCGATTGCCGTGGCGCAGGGCAATGCCATGCAGCAGCAGATCAATTTTACGCGTGCGAACGAATACGAAGCTGATCGCGTCGGCATATCCGCACTCGCCCAGGCGGGCTTCAACCCGGACGGTATGGCGTCTTTTTTTGAAGTGATTTCTCGCAGTTCGCGGCCGGTGGAATTTCGCGTGCCCGAATTTCTGCGCACCCACCCGGTCAGCAGCGCGCGAATCGCGGAAGCGCGCGGGCGAGCACGCGACTACCCGGCGGTAACAACGCAGGACAGCCAGAGCTACGGCATTGCGAAGGCACGTGCGGCCGTCGCAAGTTTTGAGCGCGTGGGCGAGGCTGTCAGCTACTTCGAGCGACAGGATTACGAGGACCAGTCCGACGCCGATCGTTATGGTCGTGCGCTGGCCTACCTGCGCGATGGACGAAATAACGACGCGCTACGAATTTTTGAAGAGTTGGTCAATAAGGATCAGGGCGTCATCGCCTACCACATCGGCCAGGGACAGGCGCAGCTAGCGCTGGAGAACTTCGCCGGAACGCTTGCAACTTTCGAACGCGGCCTCGCGCTGTTTCCGCGCAACGTGCCGCTCGTGGTTCACTACGCCGAGGCGCTGCTGCAATTGGGCGAGGCCGAACGCGCCCATGACTTGCTTCTGGACCTGTTGAATAACGAGCCGCCAACGCCTGCCCAGGTCCGCCTCATCGCACGTGCGGCCAGTGAGGCGGGCGACACGGCCGAGTCACTCTATTACCTGGCAGAATACCGGTTTATGATTGGCGACCTCGTCGGCGGCGTTAATTTTCTACGCCAGGCGCTCGATGTGCCGGAGCTGCAGGAAATCCAGCGTATCCGGTTTGAAGCGCGCATCGATCACGTGCAAGGCTACATGACGGAGGAACAGTTGCAGCAAATGCGTCGCTCGCGGCCCGCTCGATCCTGACACGATAAACAAAGAACGTCTCACGCCGTTAATCGACGGCACATAACAGGCGCAAGAATGATCAAGAATAACGTCAGCAAGTTGATCGCAACGCTTCTGGTGAGTGCCGTGCTGAACGGCTGCGCCACCACCGGCCCTGCGGCACCACCCGACCAGCGCGCTGCGTCCGATCCCTGGGAGCCGATGAACCGGCAAATTGAAGCGTTCAACACAACGTTTGACAGGGCGACCTTGAAGCCTCTCGCCAAAGGCTATAACAAGATCCTGCCAACGTTCGCGCGCCGCGGCGTCAGCAATTTTTTCGACAATCTCGGAACGCCCGCAGTTGCGCTCAATAATTTTCTGCAGGGCAAGGGACGCGCTGGGTTCAGCGACATTGGCAGATTGATTTTAAACAGCACGATCGGGATCGGCGGATTGTTTGACGTCGGCACGGGCATGGGGCTCGCGCAACACGACGAGGATTTCGGCCAAACGCTGGCCGTGTGGGGCGTGAGTGACGGCCCCTATTTTGTAATCCCGCTGTTTGGTCCGAGCACCGTTCGCGATGCGCTGATGACACCGCTCGACATTATGAGCAACCCGCTATTCTGGTACGAGAATTCATCAGTTCGCGACAAGCTGCGCATTCTGCGCCTGATCGACACCCGTTCACGGATACTGAAGGCAGAAGGTTTCCTTGAAAGCTCGAATGACCGGTACATCACGTTGCGTGAGTCTTACCTGCAGAATCGCAACTACAAGATACATGACGGCGATCCGCCCGTTGACGATGACTTTTACGATGACTTTCTGGATGAATAGGCCTAGCCAGCTGGCACATCTTCGGTAGCGGTTGGCGCTTCTATAAATCCGGACCATCGTTCGCCCCGCTTCAACAGGCCTTCGACTTCCGTAGTGCGCGCGATGGCGGTTATTTTCTCGGGCGTATTCTTGAACCTGATCTCACGCACCGTGTGATTCGCCCAGGTTATCCACTCTAGTAACAAGGCAAGGCCGGCAGAGTCGGTTTCAGTCACTCCGCCGAGATCGACCTCAAGACGCGTGTGTTCTTCGAAATGCGATTCACTTTCTTTAAGAATCTGGTCGGCGGTGGCAAAACCCATCACGCCGGACAGCGCAAAATTGCCTTCTCCCAAATCCTTGAACTCGAAGTCGCTCACGACACCTCTGAGATTTCAGCTTCGGATTCGAGGCGCTTAATCACAGACTCCAGGCCTTTCGCCTGAATTTCCGAATTCATCTCGGCGCGGAAATTACGCACGTAGGAAATTCCCTCGATCGTAACGTCGAACATCAGCCAGCCCGTGTCACGCCGCACCAGCGCATAGTTGACCGGAACCTTGGTACCGTCATCGAGCGTCACCGTTGTGCGAACGGTCGTGCGCTTTTCTTGATCGTCACCCCGATAAGGCATGATTTCGACGCGGCTGGAGTCGTACTCGAGCACACCGTCAGCATAGCGTCGTAACAAAGCCTGGTAGAAGGCGGCTATAAATCGCTGCTGCTGGGGCTCGCTCGCGGAACGCCAGTGCCGGCCCAAAACCAGCCGCGCCGCGTACTCCCGGTCAAAGCGTGGCAGCAACATCTCGTCGATCAATGCATACAGCGCAGTCTTGTCGTTCTTTAGCTCGTCACGGCGACCCTCAAGCTTTTCGCCCAGCTCTTGCGCACCCTGTTCGATGACCGTCACCGGCGACTCCGCCAATGCCGACATCGCAACCAGGCCCATAAAACTGAGCAATGCAAATTTCCGCAGCAGGCTCGCTGCCGACGTACGACTATTCATCACTTCCACCACTACTAAACAAGTATTTACTGATCAGGTTTTCAAGTACGACCGCAGACTGCGTAAACTGGATCTCGCTGCCATCCTCCAGGTACATATCCGACCCGCCCGGCGCCAGGCCAAGGTATTGACTGCCCAGCAGGCCCGACGTCAGCACGCTGGCATCGGAGTCGTCCGGAATCGCACTGTACTGCTTGTCAATCTCGAATGTGACCTCGGCATTCAGCCGCTGCGGATCAAAGCGTACTGCCTTCACCCGACCAATGGTAACGCCGGACATGGCGACCGGAGCTCGCGGTTTCAAGCTGCCGACGTTCTCAAATCTTGCCGTTACCTCGAAAGTTTCGCGGCCGGAAAACGCGTCGCTGCCGGTGGTCTGGGTGGTCAGGAAAAACAATGCTCCCACCCCCAACAAGACAAAAAGGCCGGTGCCAAGTTCCACGGATCGAGTCTGTTGCATGATCAGTCCTTCAGGGTGTCTGTGCCCTAAATAGCTAAAGCGGTAATCATAAAGTCGAGTATCAAAACACAGATCGCGGTGATCACGACCGTGCGGGTGGTAGCCCGGCCAACGCCCTCGGCTGTCGGGATCGCATTATAGCCCTCCCAGACGGCAAGCAAACTGGCAACCACGCCAAACACGAAGCTCTTGATAATGCCTTCATACACATCGGCTTTATCAATAGAATTCTGAATCTGCTGCCAAAAAGCACCGGCGTCCACGCCCAGCAGGTTAACGCCGACGACGTGGGCACCGAACATGCCTACCACGCTGAAAATAGCCGCCAGCAAGGGCATCGAAATAACGCCACCGAGGAATCGCGGCACCAGGACCCGACGCACCGGATTGGTAGCCATTAGTTCCATCGCCGATAACTGGTCGGTTGCGCGCATCAAGCCGATCTCAGAGGCAAGCGCTGTCCCCGCGCGGCCCGCGAACAACAGTGCGGTAATAACAGGGCCCAGCTCTTTCAGCAGTGAAAACGCGGCAAAGGTGCCAACAGAGTCCTCGGCATTGAAGCGCGCAAGATTTGAGTATCCCTGCAGGCCGAGCACGCCGCCGACAAACAATCCGCAAATCATGATGATGACCAGCGACAGGGCGCCCGCGTTATAGACCTGGTGCACCACAAGCCGGCCGCGCCGTACAACAACGGTTGGAGTATTTTTCAGAAGCTGCAGAAAAAACAGCGTCAGTGCGCCGAAGGTCTGCAGGAACTCTACAAACTGATCGTAAATTTCACGGAGCATGCGGCGACTCAGTCTGCATCGCGACCGAGCAGCTGCTCGGCGTAATTGGGTGCTGAATAGTGAAACGCGACGGGTCCATCTGCCATGCCGTGCATGAATTGCTTGACGAGGTCAGACGAGGTATTGCTTAGCTCATCCGGACTGCCGGACGCGGCAACCTTGCCATCGGAGATGAGGTAGCTGATGTCGGCCACCGTCGACACCTCCTGCACGTCGTGACTCACGATGATGCTGGAGATTCCCAGCGCATCGTTCATTCTGCGCACGAGCCGCACGATTACGCCCATTGAAATCGGATCGAGGCCGACGAACGGTTCGTCGTAAATCAGTATCTCCGGATCCATGACCATGGCGCGGGCGAGCGCTACGCGGCGGGCCATACCGCCGGACAATTCGGAGGGCATCATGTCGGCGGCCCCGCGCAGGCCGACGGCGTGCAGTTTGGTCAACACGATATGGCGAATCAGACGGTTCGTGAGCCGGGTATGTTCACGCAGCGGAAATGCAACGTTCTCAAAGACACTAAGGTCCGTCAGCAGTGCGCCGTTTTGAAAAAGCATGCCGAAGCGTTTGCGAAGCTCGAACAGGTCGTGCTCGTTGAGCTTCGAGATATCCACGCCGTCGACAAGCACACAGCCGCGATCAGGCACGAGTTGCCGCGTAATCAGGCGCAATAGCGTGGTCTTACCCGTGCCGCTCGGCCCCATGATCGCTGTGACCTGCCCGCGCGCAATCGAGATATTCAGACCTTTGAATATCTGCTTCTGGCCGCGTTTGTAATCGAGATCGTGTATCTCAATTAAGGCGTCGTTGGAGGAGTCACCCATGCAAAACTGCCGGAAATCCCGCAGCGTAATTCAGGCTGCGGCCTCCATGGAGCTTTCGTATTTACCCTGGTGCGCCAGGCTATTCAGTTTGGCACGTTTGATAAAAGCCTCCTGACCCGCCTTGTAATTGGCTTCCTTGCCGCGCCATGCGTCAAGCGACGCCGCCTGCAAAGCCCGGCCATAGGAAAACGACAGCTCCCACGGCAGCTTGCCGGCCGCATTCATCAGACTAAGGTGTTCGGTCGCCTCTTCGGAAGACTGCCCACCGGACAAGAAAGCGATGCCAGGAACCTCGGCGGGCACGTGGGCTTTCAAACAGCGCAGCGTCGCGTCCGCAACTTCCTGCGGGCCGGCTCGATTCGACGCGTCGGTGCCGGATATCACCATGTTGGGTTTCAATACGATGCCCTCGAGTGCCACCTTGTGTGCAGCCAGTTCCGCAAACAGGTGATCAAGCGCCTGGTCGGTCACCTCTTCGCAACGCTCGATACTGTGATCACCGTCCATTATCACTTCAGGCTCGACGATCGGCACAATATTGGCCTGCTGACAAATCGCGGCATAGCGAGCAAGCGCGTGGGCGTTGGCACGCAGACAAAAATCGCTGGGAATATTCTTGCCGATATTGATAACCGCACGCCATTTAGCGAACCGGGCACCCAGGTCATAGTATTCGGCCATGCGCGCCGCCAGGCCGTCGAGACCTTCGGTAATTTTCTCGCCCGTAAAACCCGCCAGGTCGTGTGCACCTTTATCGACTTTAATACCGGGAACGATGCCGAGATCAGCCAGGTACTTCGGGAACGGCACTCCGTCGCTGGTTTTTTGGCGAATCGTCTCGTCAAAAAGGATGACGCCGCCGATATAGTCAGCCGCACCGGGCGTAGTGAAAAGCATCTCGCGATAACGGCGCCGATTTTCCTCAGTGGACTCCGTGTCGATTGTGTCGAAACGCTTCTTTATGGTCCCGCCGCTCTCGTCTGCGGCAAGAATGCCTTTGCTGTTTCCGACCATCGCCTTGGCAACCGCCTTCAATTGTTTGAGGTCCATGCACCCGTCTCCCGATTCTTATTTATGGTTAAGCCCGAGGCTGCCGCGCAGGCCGCCATCGCAGGCGCCGTAGCATAGCAAACTTCGCCCTCGTACCGCGCCTGCAAGCCGCGCCCGGACTGGCAATCGCGGCTAATTAGGACTAAAATAGTCCCCTTTTTCACGGCGGAGCATTTCAATGTTGCGAATCAGCAAGTTGACCGACTATGGCACGGTCGTGCTCGGGCACCTCGCACAGCTGGAAAGCGCCCAGGCAAGCGCCTCGGAAATCGCCGCGGCCACCGGGGTTGGGCTACCCACGGTGAGCAAACTGTTAAAGAACCTCGCGAAAGCGGGCCTCGTGAAATCGACGCGCGGTGCGCAGGGCGGCTATCGGCTGGCGCGTGAAGCGGCCGATATCAGCGCCGCCGAGGTTATTGATGCATTGGAGGGACCGGTTTCTATCACAGAGTGCAGTGGCGACGATAGCCACTGCGGCATTGAGGCCGTATGCAACGTCGGCAATGCGTGGCAGCGAATTAACGTGGCCATTCGACGCGCCTTGCAGGACGTAAGCCTTGATGACTTGAAGCGCGCGAATGCGCCAACCCCCCTTTTTAATTTTGTTGGAACCCCGATAAACGTTGAGCGGAAAGATAAATAGTGTCTACTGAATCCACTGAAATCGAATCCCTGGTCAATCGCCGCTATCGGCACGGCTTCATTACGGATATCGACTCTGACAGCCTGCCACCCGGGCTGACAGAAGAGGTAGTACGTGCCATTTCTGCGCGCAAAAATGAGCCCGAGTTCATGCTGGAGTGGCGCCTGAAGGCCTTCAGGCACTGGCAAACGATGACCGAGCCTGAATGGGCTCACGTGCACTACCCGAAAATCGACTACCAGGCGATTTCCTATTTTTCTGCGCCGAAATCGGACGCGGATCGTCCGAAAAGCCTCGACGAGGTGGATCCGAAGCTGCTTGAGACTTATGACAAGCTGGGCATTCCCTTGCACGAGCGCGCCCGGCTGGCCGGTGTCGCCGTCGATGCGGTGTTCGACAGCGTGTCCGTTGCGACGACGTTCAAAGCGAAACTAGCTGAAGCCGGCGTCATTTTCTGCTCGTTTTCAGAAGCCGTGCTGAATCATCCCGAGATCGTTAAAAAATACCTCGGCTCCGTTGTACCTTATCGCGACAATTTTTTCGCAACACTCAATTCTGCTGTGTTTAGCGATGGCTCGTTTGTCTATATCCCGAAAGGCGTGCGTTGCCCGATGGAATTATCGACCTACTTCCGCATCAATGCAGCGAACACCGGCCAGTTTGAACGCACCTTGATCGTTGCTGACGAAGGCAGCCACGTCAGCTACCTCGAAGGATGTACGGCGCCGATGCGTGATGAAAATCAATTGCATGCGGCCGTGGTCGAGCTTGTTGCGCTGAAAGATGCGCAGATCAAGTACTCGACGGTGCAGAACTGGTATCCGGGCGATGAAAACGGCAAAGGCGGAATCTATAACTTCGTGACGAAGCGCGGCGACTGCCGTGGCGCCAACTCGAAAATTTCCTGGACGCAGGTGGAAACCGGTTCGGCTATCACCTGGAAATACCCAAGCTGCATATTGCGCGGCGAGAATTCCGTCGGCGAATTTTACTCGGTCGCCGTCGCCAACAACATGCAGCAAGCA
>JABDKF010000008.1 GCA_013003155.1 Woeseia sp.
AGCCGCCGGAGTTCGGCATGGCCGACATGCGGGCGAGCTGGAAATTGCTGGTGCCGCCCGAGCAGCGTCCGACCAAACCGCAGCACAAGCGCAACACCGACAACTATTTTGCGATCACGCTGCGCGACGCCGGCCAGGTCGCGATCATCGATGGCGACACGAAAGACATCGTCGGTATTCTGCCGACTGGTTACGCGGTGCACATTTCCCGTCCCAGCGCATCCGGTCGCTACGTGTTCACGATCGGGCGTGACGGGAAAGTCGACATGATCGACCTATGGACAAAAACGCCGACGATCGTTGCGGAAATCAAGGTGGGCCTGGAAGCGCGTTCGGTAGAGACGTCCAAGTATCGCGGCTATGAGGACAAACTCGCGATTGCAGGCGCGTACTGGCCGCCGCAGTTCACGATCATGGATGGCGACACGCTCGAGCCGAAAAAGATCGTTTCGACGCGCGGCATGACTGTCGATACGCAGGAGTATCACCCGGAACCGCGCGTCGCAGCCATCGTAGCATCGCACGAGCACCCCGAATTTATTGTCAACGTCAAAGAGACGGGCCACATCCTGCTGGTGAACTACGAGGATATTGATGCACTCAGCGTCACCGATATTGAAGCTGCAAGGTTTCTGCATGACGGCGGCTGGGATCGCTCGAAGCGCTACTTCATGACGGCCGCCAACCAGTCGGACAAGATCGCTATCGTAGATTCGCGCAACCGTAAACTTGCGGCGCTCGTTGACGTCGAAAAAATCCCGCATCCGGGCCGCGGTGCGAACATTGACGACCCGAAATACGGGCCGGTCTGGGTAACAAGTGCGCTCGGCAACGCCAACGTCACGTTTCTCGGCACTGATCCCGAAGGTCATCCTGACAATGCCTGGAAAGTCGTGCGGGTGTTGCAGGGCATGGGCGGCGGTTCGCTCTTCGTCAAATCGCATCCGAAGTCGCGAAACCTGTGGGTGGACGCGCCGCTGAATCCGGACGAGGGAATTTCGCAAAGCGTTGCGGTATTCGACGTCGACAATCTTGAGAAGGGGTTTGAAGTGCTACCGATCGGCGCGTGGGCAGAACTGGGTCCAGGACCGAAACGAATTGTGCAGCCGGAGTTCAACATGGCCGGCGACGAAGTCTGGTTCTCGGTGTGGAGTGGCCAGAAAGAAGAGTCGGCGATTGTCATCGTCGATGACAAGACGCGCAAGCTAAAACACGTTATCAAGGGACCTGAGATCGTCACGCCGACCGGCAAATTCAATATCTACAATACGGTCAATGACGTCTATTGATCGTTCGGGTCGGGGAGCGCGGAATCGCGCAACACGCCGCTTGGTGTTGGCTTGTTGCGTGTTGTCCGCCGTGTTTCTGGCATGTGGGCACGCGCAAGATGCACCGCCGCATTCGTTTGCGACGGCTGTTAGCAACGGCAACATCGGTGTCGACCTGCGCTATCGCTATGAGCACGTAGATCAGGATAGTTTTGTCAATACTGCAGAGGCGTCTACACTGCGATTGCGTCTCAACTACGAAACTTTGCCCTTTTTCGATTTTCAGGGTTTCATCGAGTTCGATTACGTTGCCGAGCTGCTGGTTTGTGACTACAACAGTGGCGGAGGGACGAGCCCGGGGCGCACGCAATTCCCGGTGGTGGCGGATCCGGATGGCGCGGACCTGAATCAGTTGTTCGTTGATTTCAATGGCATACAGGACACCGCCTTGCGCCTCGGGCGGCAACGAATTCTTTTGGATAATCAACGGTTTATTGGCGGCGTTGGCTGGCGCCAGAACGAGCAAACCTATGACGGCGCGACGCTGAAATTCACCGGGATGCAGAACACAAGTATTCACTATTCTTATTTGACCCGCGTTAACCGAATCTTCGGTGACGCGTCACCGGTCGGTCGTAACGACAGCAACACACATTTGCTCAACGCGAAGCTGTCGTTGCCGGAAACCTGGACGCTGACCGCGTACGCTTATCGCATTGACGACGATGATGTCGCCGCGTTCTCGACGCTGACCTTCGGTGCGCGCGTGGCAGGTACTGTTCCCGTTGGAGAGCGCCGGGTATCGGTTGGCGGTGAGTATGCCAGTCAGTCCGATGTTGCCCACGCGCCCGTTGATTATCGTGCCGCGTACTATCGCTTCGATGCGGCGATGCCGTTGACCGACATCGTGTCGGCGAGCATCGGCGTCGAGTCACTGGGCGGCGATCGCGATGCCGGAGGAAAGGCCTTTCGCACACCGCTCGCGACGCTACATGCCTTCCAGGGCTGGTCTGACCAATTTCTCAATACGCCCGATGCCGGTGTCGACGACGTGTTTGTGACTGTCGACGTCAATCCAGCGCCGTGGAAACTGTCGGCAACCTGGCACCAGTTTGGTGCTGCAGACGGTGGCGGTGACTGGGGTTCGGAACTCGATGTGTCGGCCGCTTATAAATTTGCTGAACGTTATTCTTTGTTGTTGAAAACAGCGGTTTTTAATGCAGACGATCCTGCGTTTAGTGACACTCGAAAATTCTGGTTGATGCTAACGGCGAGCTACTGAGTGCCGTAACAATCGGACGACACGGATAAAGGATTCTTCAAAAAAAAGCCCGGACGCATTCGTCCGGGCCTTTAAATCGCCATTGAAAAGTACTATCGCTACGCCGCTTCCTCGTCGTGGTGCAGTATATCCGCCGGAGTCTTGAACCAGTCCGGCTTAATGATCAACATGTCGCAGGGCAGATGATCAAGTGTCCGCTCGGCTGTTGCGCCCACGAACAGCCGCTTCCAGCGATTGCGGGCGACCGCACCCATGACGACGACATCCGCTTTCTGCTCTATGGCCAATGCCGGCAACTCTTCGAATGTGCGGCCAGAGATCAAGTGTGCATGGTCCTCCCGAATCCCGTGATAAGCCACAATACTGTTAAAGCGTTTGCCATGCTGTTCTCGCATCTGTTGCTCGATCTCGTCCATCGGCAAAGAAACCGGTAGATAGGCGTTGGCAGAAGCTGTCGCAATGGCAATTCGCGGATCGTAGGCGTGAAACGCACGCAGGTCTCCGCCCGCGGCAGCGGCCAGCATCTTGCTGGTAATCAGAATCTCGTCATCGAGTGCTGCCGGCTTGTCATGCTCGTTCATCGGATCGATGGCGGCGACGAACACCGGGCGATCAGAAATTTCGCGCGGCTTTACGAGCCAAAGCGGTGCCGCGACAGTGCGAATTAATTGCCAATCAGTATTGCTGAGCAGGATTCGCGCTGCGCCGGAATGGTAATGCGTGTCCTTGACCACCATACTGGCATTACACTCCGTTGCGTGTCGCACAACACCGTCGTGCAACGGATGATCCCAGGTCGATGTTGTTGTCACATTGAGTCCGGATTCTCGCAGCGGTGCGGCAAGTGATTCAAGGTATTCCAGATGACCATCGACGACTTCCTGGCGCGCCTTCGCCAGCGAACGCGAGTCAAAAAACCGATCGCCACTCAGATACTCGTTGTAGTAGCAAATAAAGAGATTGAGCTCTGCGCCCGTCAGGCGGGCGAGCCAGCTCGCACGTGATACTGCATGTTGCGTTTTCGTCGTCGGGTCAACAACGCAAACAATCTTGCTCAGGTTTTTCATAGCGTCACCAATATTAGAAGTCATATCCCGCGCCTCATAGCCAAGGCACACCAGAACAATAAATAAAGTAAGTTTTGGCTCCAATACGGCATGGTGCCTAGCTATTCGCGGTTTATACGTACACGCGCGGCAGCAGCGGGCGCAGTCAAATAGGGGTTTCTACGCATGGAAAAGCCACCAGCCAAACCGCCAAATGCGAGTATCATTGGCGATTGGATCGGGAGGCGTGAATACGATGGATGAAAAGGCAAAAGCGAAACTTCGAGCCAAGCTGCAGGATAGACGCGCAGAGCTCGATGCACTGCTGGGCCGGATTCGCAGCAATATTACGCGCGGTCTGGACCGTGATTCCAAAGAGCGCGCCAAGGAGCTGGAAGATAGCGAGGTCGTTGACGCATTGGGAAATGATGCCGTCGCTGAACGCCGTTTGATCGCTGCTACGTTGTCCAGACTGGAAGATGACAGCTACGGAGTTTGCCAGTCCTGCGAAGACCCTATTGCCAACGAGCGCCTTGCAGCATATCCCTACGCGTCTCTGTGCGTGGACTGCGCGACGGACGAGGAGCAGCAAAAAAAACGCGCCTGAGGGTTATGCTTCAAGCTGCATTCTGACCAAATCGGCCAGTGACCGCGCTTCCATCTTTTCCATGACCCGTGCACGGTGAATTTCCACCGTCCGTTGGCTCACCGACAGCTGATGCGCAATGACCTTGTTGGCCTTGCCCGTGACCACAAGATCAAATACCTCGCGTTCCCTCGGCGTGAGGCGGGCAAGCCGTTCGCGGGTGCCTTGCAATATCTTTTGCCTGTTGCTCTGAGCGGCGTCGACTTCCATCGCTTTGCCTATGCGATCAAGTAGTTCCTGGTCGCGAAACGGCTTTTCAATAAAATCAAAAGCGCCGTTTTGCAATGCCTCGACCGCCATCGGGATGTCGCCGAAACCAGTAATAAATATGATGGGAAGGCTGCTGCCGCGCTGCGCAAGTTCTTGTTGCAGTTCAAGGCCGCCCATGCCAGGCATGCGAATGTCAAGGACGAGGCAGCCACGACATTTAGCATCGTACTGCGCCAGAAATGCGGCACCTGAATCAAAGATCCGATGCGGCAGGTTAACGGAGCGCAGCAACATTTCCATTGCGTAGCGAATGGCCTGGTCGTCATCGACGACGAAGACGGCAGGGTCTGCAGTTGAGCTACTCACTTGGCGGGCTCTTCCCTTTTTCTTGCTGACAAAAGAACTAAGAGCGCCCAAGTATAGACTGGCGCGCGTGGCCGCGCTCATGGATCGCGGATCTAACGCGCAAAATTACGGATAGGTGCGATATATCGTGTTCGGCACAACAACGTCATAGTGCGGCTGCAAGAACATTACAATGTCGATCAGTTCCTGAACGGTCATATAGCGGTTATATATGTACATATTGGATTCGCCATCCTCAGACACGACATCCTCTGCGTAACCTTCTGCGAGCTCGTGGGACGGGTTGATAATGCCGGTCACGATCTGGCCATAGGTCTTGATCGTCGTTACCGGGCCGCCGAGTTGAACGTACGGTGGGTCCGCCAGAGGCACCGGCGGCAGATCCTCGCCATAGACCGTATGGCATTGATTACATTGCATATACAGAAACGCTTCTCGGCCTGCAACGGGATCACCCTCTGGCAGACTAAAGCCGATCTCCGACATTGAGTCGCGGCCGCAGCCGGCTGCCAGCACCAGGAATGTCGCGAGGATTGGGAAAATTGAAATTCTCATTGGGTGTCTCCAACAGGCGATTGGCAGTAATCCTGTAGTAACACCTACGGCAAGCGGCGGATATACGTGGTTGCCACAGTACTAGCCGTTTGTGGTCATGCTTATATTTAATACGTGCAAGAATTGCGAGCAGCTTTGTGAGGAGCCCTTTATGCTTACTTATCGAAGTATTCCCAGTTCCAATATTGTCGAGTTCACCATCGACGGCGACGTATCGCGCCAGGATTTCGACGATGTCATTGCGGAGATCAATAGTAAGATCGAGGACTTCGGTAGCGTTGACGTGCTCGAAGAAATCCGTGATATCGGTAAGATGCCGCCATCGGTAGTGTGGGCAGACCTTCGCTGGGCTGCAGGCCACATGCGAAAAGTCGGTCGTGCCGCCGTTGTCTGTGACAAGGCCTGGGTCGAGAGAATGGTGGATGTGATGCAACCGCTCACCAAGGCGGATATTCGACACTTCGATAGCGACGAGCTTGATGAGGCGCGCGCGTGGCTGGTTGACGCGATCGACTGATTTTACGCCAGGTAAAAAATTCCGCACCCTTGTTCTTGACCCGCTAAAGTCGCAAACACTAGGGAAAACACCTCATTTTCATTTGAGTTAAAAGTCGGTCTAATAGACGGATATTCGCACTACTACGACTTAAGACCAATGAATTCCCAAGATGATGACGCGCGTTTGCGTCAGCTTCTGGCGCGCCAGGAAGAATTGACGCGCCTCATCGACCTGCTACGAGGCAATGATGCCAGCCACGATGATTTGCCGACAAAACGCTTACAAAACACTGAAGAAGACAGTGACCTGATTGACTCTGTCGGCAACGACGTTGCCGGCGAGTTGCTCCTACTGCGCGCCGCGATTCAGCGGTTGGAAAGCGGTGTATTCGGGCAGTGCGTCAAGTGCACTGCGCAAATCTCCGACAAACGGCTGGACC
>JABDKF010000015.1 GCA_013003155.1 Woeseia sp.
CGATGCCCTTCCTGTGCGCCTACCACGGCATTGAAGCTCTCTCGATCCGGGGGCGTCGCAAATCCATCCGTGTCCACGGCACTCCGGATCACCGTGATGCGCTCAGCGGAGATTCCATCTTCAATCAGCACCTTGGCTATCGCTTCAGAGATTGCGACGATTTTCCGGTAAGGGCGATAGCGAAACCGGGCGAGCCGCGTCGCTTCGTGATTGTCTACGCGCCGCGAAACGATCGCCGGTACGCCAGCGCGGTTGGCCGCGCGTCCACCCAGCAGGTCGGCGCCGCGGCGACTGTGGCAGTGCACGAGGTCCGGTCGTTCGCGCTCAATCAGGCCTTTGAGGCGCCAGCCGAATCGCAGGTCGAGATCCCCGGCGCAGGGTATCGCGATACTGTGCGTGCCCCGCCCTGCAGTGCTTTGCGCTATCGCGGACCCTTCGCTGCAAATCAATGTTGACTGCACACCCTGTTGCAGAAGTCCGTCAATCAGCCACAGGACCTGTTGCGCGCCGCCATAAAGATTTCGGCCGGTCTCAACGTGCAGAACCTTCATCAAACGTGCGCTCGCCCACTGCTGTGATCGCAAAGGCTAGCATGGACTTCGGCCCCGCACATGGGCAGGCAGCGGCTGACGACCGCTACTACAATTGAGCAGCGTGTTCCGCCATGGCCGTATTTTGATGAGTGGTGACCTGCGGGGTCGCGAAAAACTTCAGGCAGGACTCATGGATGAGGCCGGCATTGCATCTGCCGAGATGACACGATCACGGCCGGCGCGTTTGCCGGCGTAGAGCCGTTGATCGGCGATGCGCACCAGCTCGTCCGGTGAATCGGCGTCGGCAGGGTAGGATGCTATACCGGCCGTGAAGGTTACGATCCCGGCCGGTAACGGCAAATCAGCGGCGTGGCACAGATCTGACAATTTTTCACGCAGCCGTCTTGCGGCAATCGTGGCGCTGTCGGTCGTCGCATCCGGCAAGATAACGGCGAACTCCTCACCTCCGTAGCGGCAGGGAATATCGGCCGCACGGAACGACTCCTGCATTGCCTGTGCCATCAGCAATATGACGTCATCGCCGGCCTGGTGGCCGTAGCGATCATTGATTTGTTTGAAATTGTCGAGATCGAGCAGCAAAACGTTTAATTGATGCTCCAGGCGTTGCGCGCGACGCAGTTCCCGCGGCAAATTGTCGTTAAAAAATTTGCGATTAAACAGCCCGGTCATGGGCTCGCGCATTAATTCGTCTTTTAGCAACTCATAACGCTGTCGGTACGTAAGGATATGAAAAACTTTGCGACCCTCGCCTGCGTCGTCGGGTAAGGCCAGGTTTGGGACCGGGAACAGCCGGAGGTAGGCACTTACAATGAACGCATAGAACACGCCGAAAGCGGTTTTTCCCAACACACCGGCGAGCAGAATTTTTGAAAAGTCTGGACTATCGTAGAAAGAAATCGACACAAACAAGGTGGTGTCAATCGTCACCACACAGACTATTGATAATGCAATTCGGGCAAACAGCGCGCGCGGCAACAAGCGATAGAAAAATTCGTAAAGGACGATAACCAGTATTACATCGGCACATAACAGGCAGGTGCCGATGAGGAGTGACCAGAGATTTTGCACCAGAAACTGCCCGGAGACATCCTGCATCAGGACAAGCAGCGGGCTTGAGAGATGCAAATTGACGAGTAGCGCAACAATGCTTAGCGTCACATTCGCAGCGACAATGCCCACAATGAGTGAGCGTGCTTCAGCGGCGTCGTCACGAATATATACGAGCAGCGTCATCACGAGCGTGGCCGTGAACAAGACGGTGGAACCGGGGCTTACATAAATCCCAGGGAAAATTTCAAGGTACAGTGCTGCGGCGAGCGTGGTCTGCAAATGCTGGAATGCACCGAGAGTTACGCACAGCGGGGCCAGTCCAAAACGGTTGCGAACCCTAAAGAATGCGAGCAGGAGCACGCTGAGGAATAGCGCCTCAAAAAACAACAGCCCGATTTGTTGTACAGAATCGTGGGACATAGCCAAGGGATGGTAGGGCCGGGACGCGGCAAAATAGGTGCTGCGCCTCTCAAATTGTGGCATTTGCCCGATTTTTGGCCGTTTTTCGCAGCAGATCGACGTGCAGCGAGGCAGCCGTTAGCATAGTCCCCCCGAATGTGAAGCAATTCACACTCTTGCCAACCAGAAAGCAGCCAATGAGCGCCAAGATCAGCCCCGCCCACACGCCGATGATGCGGCAGTACCTCGACCTGAAACGGGATTATGCCGAGATGCTGCTGTTCTATCGTATGGGCGACTTTTATGAGCTCTTTTACGATGACGCCAAGCGTGCCGCCCAGATTCTCGACATTACGCTGACGGCGCGAGGTAAATCGGCCGGCAATCCGATTCCGATGGCCGGCGTCCCCTATCACGCGGCCGAGGGATACCTCGCAAAGCTCGTGCGCAAAGGCGAGTCTGTCGCGATCTGTGAGCAGATCGGCGATCCGGCGACAAGCAAAGGACCGGTGGAACGCAAAGTAGTACGGGTAGTGACGCCCGGCACGCTGACCGACGAAGCATTGCTGGCAGCGGAACGTGACAACCTGGTCGCGGCGGTGTTCGACGACGGCCGTCGGCTCGGGCTCGCATGGCTGGATTTATCGGGCGGCCGGTTTCGATTGACAGAACTCGCCGATCGCAGTGCGCTGGCGGCGGAACTCGAGCGGCTGCGGCCGGCCGAGCTGATCGTGAGCGAAGATCAGTCCACCGAACAACAGCTGCGCGACGCGCTGCGCGTAACGCCGCGACCCTCGTGGCACTTCGACACTGACAGCGCCACTCGCCTGCTGTGCGAACAGTTTGGCACGCAGGATCTCAAGGGCTTCGATGCGCACGAGACGCCGCACGGGGTTGCGGCGGCCGGCGCGCTGCTGCAGTACGTGAGCGACACGCAAAAAATTGCGTTGCCGCACCTGACGTCGCTGCGCGTTGAACGCAACGACGACGCGCTGATCATGGACGGGCCGACGCGCCGAAATCTTGAGCTGGAGCGTTCTCTCAGCGGCCACGACGAACTGACGCTGGCGGGTGTGATGGACCGTTGCCAGAGCTCAATGGGCAGCCGTCTGTTGCGACGCTGGCTGAACCGACCGTTGCGCGACGCTGATTTACTGCGTGCTCGTTTTCAATGCGTTGCAGCGATCCTTTCCACAAAGCTGATTTCGACGTTAAGCGAGCAACTTGAGGGTATCGGCGACATTGAACGCATCCTGTCGCGCGTGGCACTGCGCTCCGCGCGGCCGCGCGACCTTAGACAGCTCGGCGCGACGCTCACGCGCATTCCCGCGTTACGCAAAACGCTCGACGGGTTAGAAACACCGCTACTCGACGCGCTGCAAAAGCAAATTGGTGAACATCCGCGTCAACGCCAATTGCTGGAACGCGCTGTCATCGACAATCCGCCAATGCTGATTCGCGACGGCGGCGTCATCGCTGACGGATTCGATGAAGAGCTGGACGAGCTACGGGCCATTGCCACCAATGCCGATAAGTATTTGCTGGACCTCGAGGTGCGGGAACGGGAACGCACGGGCATCAGCACCCTGAAACTTGGCTACAACCGCGTCCATGGCTATTTCATCGAAATTTCCAGGGGCCAGGCGGCCAAAGCGCCCGATAATTACACTCGCCGGCAAACCCTGAAAGGCGCGGAGCGCTACATTACGCCGGAGCTAAAGGAGTTCGAGGACAAGGTGCTGAGCGCCCGCGAACGCGCGCTTTCTCGTGAAAAGATTATTTATGAAGAGTTGCTCGATGCCCTGTCGGCTGAGCTAGCTACTTTGCAGAACACGGCCGCCGCCTTGGCCGAACTCGACGTGCTGACCTGCTTTGCCGAGCGCGCGGAGGCGCTGGACCTGACTATGCCGGTCGTCGTTGATGAACCGTGCATCGAAATCCGTGGCGGTCGGCACCTCGTTGTCGAACAGGTGATCGACACGCCGTTTGTCGCCAATGACTTGAGTTTAACCGGCGACGCGCGCCTGCAGGTTATTACCGGGCCAAACATGGGCGGCAAATCAACCTACATGCGACAAGCGGCACTGATCACAATACTCGCGCACGTCGGTAGTTTTGTGCCCGCAAACTCGTTGCGAATAGGGCCGGTCGACCGGATATTTACCCGCATAGGGGCATCCGATGATCTCGCCGGCGGCCGTTCGACGTTCATGGTCGAGATGACTGAAACGGCAACCATTCTGAACAACGCAACTGAGAAAAGCCTCGTGTTGATGGATGAGATTGGCCGTGGCACCAGCACCTTTGATGGCCTTTCGCTTGCATGGGCTGCGGCCCACTATATGGGTGAGAAAGTGCGCGCGTTTACGATGTTCGCCACGCATTATTTTGAGTTGACTGCATTGGCGAGCGAAATCGAAGGTTGCATTAACGTGCACCTCGACGCGACGGAACACAATGGGCAGCTGGTGTTCCTGCATGCCGTCAAAGACGGTCCCGCGAATCAAAGCTATGGTCTGCAGGTCGCCTCTCTGGCGGGCGTCCCGGCTGCAGTGATCAAGCGCGCTCGTGGCTATCTGGCGACGCTGGAGGCGCAGCAGTTTCGCGGTGGTGACAGCCTCCAGGGGCAATTGCCGCTAGCGGTGTCGGCAACGCCGGCCGAATCCGATCCGCTTGGGGAAATGCTGGATGATACTGAACCCGACGCGCTATCGCCGCGCGAAGCGCTGGAATTGCTTTACCGGTTGAAATCCCTGCGGGACAAAGACTAGCCGAGGCGCGGCACCAGGTTGAATTCTCCGATAACGATATTATCGTCGGGTCGCAGATTATGGTGCGTAATCTTTTTCTTGTTGACGATTGTGCCGTTAAAGCTGTTGAGATCTTCGATGTAGAACTCTTTTCCCGTGCACAAAACGAACGCATGGTGGCGGCTGACAAATTTTCCTTCGAGGCGCAATTCGCAATCATCGCCCCGGCCAATCATGATGCGTGACGGTCCCTGGCTCAGATCCCAAACCTGGTGCTTCAAGCCATTTCGGTAAACATCAATGGCGACCACCTGCTTTTTGGATTTGCGAATGGGTCGGACGGTGCTTGATTGCATTGCGGGCAAGGCCTGGTCGTCCTTGAGAGCGGGCAATGACGCTGTTGTGGAGCCTGTATCTGCATCGAAGTCATCTGCATCGAAGTCGTCGGCTTCTACTGCGGGCCTCTCACTGCTTCCCTCGCCGGCAGTCTTTTCGCGCTCCTGCAATGCGGCGATTTCGTCTTTGAGCGAATCACGTTCCTGTAGCGCCTCTTCGAGCGCTTTCTGCGCCTCCTCGAGCGACTGCTCCAGTGGCTCATTGTCCGCTGCAAGCTCGCCGGCTCCAGCCAACTCTTCCTCCAGCTCGGCAACACGGCGGTCTCTTTCCCGCAGGGATTCTTCGATGCCCTGAAGTGCGGCCAGTTCGCTGGTCATCGCTGCGCGCTCCTGTAGAGCCTCCTCCAGAGCGACCTCCAGTGGCTTGAGCTCTCCTTCCAGTTTGACCGCCTTTGCCAATTCAGCTTCCAGTTCCGAGATTCGGCTGTCTTTCTCGCTCACGGACGCGTGTACACCCTGCAACTCGTCGAGCTCCTTGGTCAAGGCGACGCACTGTTGCTGCGCATCCTCCAGCGACTTCTCGACCTGTGCGAGGTTTCCTTGTTGCTTGCTGTCTTTTTGCAGCCCGGCTGTCAGTTCGTCAATTGTTATCTGCAGCTCTGTATTTTCAGCATCGACAGCCGTGAATCTTTCCTGGATCTTCGTCATTTCTGTTGATGCGCGTTTCCCAGACCGCCTTGCCTCGTCCAGCGCGCTGGTCATTTCGATTGACTGCTTCTCACTATCTTCCAGCGCCTGGTTACTGGTCGCCAAGGCTTCATTCAGGCTCGCGATCTGATCGGCATTGCTCGCAACGGTAGCATTGAGCTCCTCAAGTTCGTCGGCCTGAGTCGCCAAAGTTTCCTGCAGTTCGCTGGCGAGTTTTTCAGATTCTTTAAGTCTGTCGAGTTCCGTGGCGAGCTGATCTGCTGTTTTTTCGCGCTCAAGAAGTTGTTCCTTGTTGTCGGCCAATGCCTGGCTCAATTGCGCAATTTCCTCGTCATTTTGCTTGACGTTTTGCGTAAGCCTGTCCGCTTCAAAGTCTTTTGCTTCAAGTTCTGCCTGAATCTTTTCAATGTCCGCGGCCAGCGTTTGCGCAGTTTCTTCGCGCTCTCGTTGCGCCGTTTCGCTGTCGGCCAGCGCTTCACTCATCTTGGCAAGGTCTTCTGCATTGCTAGCGACTGTCGCCGCCAGTTCCGCGGATTCTTGTTCTCGCGCCTGCAGCTGTGCACGCAAGTCATCGGCGACGCTGGCTGCATCACTCTCGAGTTTGGCCTGCGCATCCTCGCTATCGGCGAGCGCCCGGGTCAACCGATCGATTTCTTCCTGATTCTGACTGATCGAGCTTGCAAGTTCCGTAGCTTCCAGTTCCTTCGCAGCATACTTCTCCTGCAAATTCTCCAGATCAGTTGCATAAGCCTGCGCGGCTGCATCCCGTTCCTGTAGCGCCGCGGCGCCGTCCGCCACTGCTGCGGTCAGCTTTTCAATTTCTGCGTCATTCTCGACGATCTTATTCGCCAGGTTTTCGGCTTCTCGTTCCTTTTTGGAGTACACCTCTTGCAGCTTTCCAAGTTCGCTGGCATACAGGTGCGCCGCCTCGTCTTTCTCGGCAAACGCTGTCTCTTTCTCAGTCAGAGCGTGCGTCAGTCGGTCGATTTCCTCTTCGTTCCGCTGGATGGTGCTCGCGAGGCCTCTCGACTCTGATTCTTTGGCAGCGAAATCTTCCTGCAGCTTGTTAAGTTCGGTTGCAGCCTTTTCTGCAGTTTCTTCTTTTTGCTGAAGCGCCGTCGCATTTTCCGCTAACGTCTTTGTTAGCTGCTCAATTTCCGAGTTGTATTGAGTGACAGCGGCTGCAAGTTGCTCCGATTCTCTGTCCTTTAATTCAAGTTGCTTCTTAAACTTGAATAAACCGACTGCAATTGTCTTCGCAACTTTCTCGCTTTCGCGAAGCGTCTCTCTGCCATCAGTTACGGCGAGGGTGAGCTGTGCGATTTCTTCATCTTTCTGCTTGACGGTACTGGCAAGCTCCTGAGCCTCATCGCCCCTCGCCGCAAGTTCCTTTTGAATTTTCTTGAAATCGGCATTAAACGACTTTGAAGTCCCTTTGATCTGCAGAATTTCTGCGGCACTCTCCGCCAGATCGTTTTTCAACCGTTGAATTTCTTCATCGTTTCTCTTGGCGGTGGTCGCAAGCTTTTCGGACTCTTTGTCCTTCGTTGCCAGTTGTTGCTTGAGGTCCTTGATTTCTGCGGTGAGGGTTTTTGCAGCTTTTTCACCCTCCTGCAGGGCACTCGATCTTTCTGACAGGGTCTCTTTAAGCTGGCTGGCCTCGGCGGCGTTGGCGGCAATGGTCGCGGCAAGTTTCTCCGACTCCTCAACCTGTGCCGCAAGCTGCGCTCGAAGGTCGCTGATGACCTCGTCGGAGCCGGCCTCTTGCAGTTTCTCCAGTTCTGACGCCAGCTCTTCTGCGACCTTTTCACTTTCCAACAGGTCTTTTTTGCCGTCCTCGATCGCCTTGTTCAGGCGCTGGACATCCTCATCGTGTCGCAAGACCGCGTCCGCCAGGATTTCGGCTTCTTCGGCCTTGGTTGCCAATTCTTGCTGCAGTTTCTCGACATCCGTATCGCCTGTCGCCGAGGCTTTTTCAAGTGCACGAACGGCCGCCGTACTCTCGGACAACGCCTCCGTGAGATGGTCGATTTCCATTTCGTATCGTTCGACCGCAGCGGCAGGCACGCCGGACTCTTCTTCCTTGGCGGCAAGTTGCTCCTGAAGTTTCTCGATATCTGCCGTCAACGCCGTCGCCGTTTCCTCACCAGCGCTCAGCGACGCCTCGCGATCCGCAACAGCTTCCGTCAGGCGCGCAATCTCTTCGGCATTGCCGGCAGCAGTCGCCGCAAACTCCTCGGCCTCTGCTTTTCGCGCAGCAAGCTGCTCACGGAGGTCGCTGATGATTTCTTCCGATCCGGCAGCCTCCAGTTTTTCGAGGTCCGCCGACAGCTTCTCTGCGGCTTTCTCACGCTCTTTTAATGCATCGGACAAGCGCTCGATTTCTTCTTCATTTTGCTTGGCAGTGGCCGCCAGGTCGCTGGCTTCGGCATCCTTTGCCGCAAGCGCTGTCTGCAACTCCCCGATCTCGGACGTTGTCGATTGCGAGACCGCTTCGGATTCCTGGAGTGTTGACTTGCTCTCTGCAAGGGCCGCACCAAGTCGTTCTATTTCCTGGTCATTCTTTTCGACCGTAGCTACGAGATCGCTGTAATCCTTCTCTTTGGCGGCGAGCTCCGTCTGCAGCTTTTCAACATCTGATGAAAGCGTCTGCGACGCGTGCTCGCGCGCCTTCAGGGTCTCGACGCTTTCCGCCAGAGACTGATTCAGGTCGTCAATTTGCCGGGTATTTTCAGCGACGGTCGCGGCAAGTCGTTCCGATTCTTTTACTTTCGCCTCGAGCTGCTCGCTCAGATCACTGATGATCTCGTCAGTCCCGGCGTTTCTTAACTTCTGCAGGTCTTCTGTCAGTTCGTCAGCCAGTTGCTCACTTTCCTGCAGCGCTTGCTGACCATCGGACAACGCTTTGGTCAGCCATTCGATTTTCTCTTCGTTTTTTTCGACCGTTGACGCCAGCTTCGCGGAGTCTCTGTCCTTGGCCTCGATCTGTTTTTGCAAATTCTTGATGTCAGCGGACAGTTCTTTGGTGGCTTTTTCCCTGTCTCTCAGTGCTTCATTACTGTCTGCCAACGATTCCTTCAGTTTGCCGAATTCCTGCGAGTTCTTGGCGACGGTTACGGCCAATTCGTCCGACTCTATGACTTTTCTTGAAAGCTGATCGTGCAGGTTCTTCACCTCCTGCTCGCGTTTTTTAGCGTTGCTCAAAGCCAGCGTGCGTTCGGCCTGAGTTTCCTCCAGAGATTTACTGAGTTTCGCGACCTGATTCTCGAGCTCTTTTGCCTTGCGCGAGCGAGCTTGGCTCTCGTCGTCGTCTGCAGTAGTTGAATGCGTCTCGCGAGCGGTTATCCGTACCTCGCCGCTTTCATCCAGCTCATCAACAAAACCATCCGGATCGGTCTTGCGGCGACCTTTGCCTTTCAGTGGAACCACGTGAGGCAGAATCTCTTCAGCATCGGCTACGCCGCGAATGAGCTGCTCGCTGATAACGCGCGTTCCCTGCTGGCAGGCTTCGGTAAGAATCGCGTTACATAAACGGTTGATCAGTCTTGGGATGCCGCCGGTGAACCGATAGATCAGCGACCGTGCTCGTTCCGAAAATTTTACGGCGTCAGCGGCGCCGGCCAATCTCATGCGGTGTCGCACATAATCTTCTGTTTCGAGTTCGCTGTAGACCCGGATATTGAAATTGACGTGGCTATTAAATTTGACGGAGCTCATGGCCGGCGAGTCAATGATGCGCCGCAGATTGAGATTGCCGGCAAGCACAATACTCAGAATTCGATTCCCTTCTACGCGGGTCTCCGCAATCCAGCGCAACTGCTCGAGAACAGCGGGCCTGACGAGGTGTGCGTTATCCAGAAAAAACAAAACAACGTCGCCAGCAATGCCGCGATGGATCAAAAACTCTCGGCTAATGCGTCGCAGTTCGCGCAACGAACCAGTAACTTCACCAAAGCCGAGCTGCTGCAGGAACGAACCGTAAAATTGCTTACCGTCTTCGCAGGTCTCATCGAAAGCTGCGTAACAGAGGTCTTCGTCCAGGCCGGCAATATACTGATTCAATAAGGTGGTTTTACCTGACCCGTCCGCGCCGCAGACGACAACGAGACTGTCTGCCTGCTCGGTCGCATTGCTCAAGTGCGACGTCAACAAGTAACACTGATCGGAATAAAATATTTCTGAGGGCGCCGTCAGGCGGGAAAAAGGCGCGCTGGTCATCCCGAAGAATTCGAGATAAGCCGGTTCCGTCTCACGGTTTTCGAGCGCTCGCCCCACGCACCTGCTCCTGCTTTTATATTTTAGTTATATTTTGCGAGATCGCCATGACGTTAGCGTTAACACGACACCGGCTATCTGCAACCTCTCTAAAGGTGCAGGTCTATTTTTAAGCAAAAACCCCCCGTTATGAAAGCGTGTTTCGCCTTATCTCGAGAGATTTATGCTAAGCAACTGATAATTGGGCTTTTTTCTTGCGCGATTCTTTATGAAATTTTGCCAGAATCCTTACATAACGGTTGAATTCACGCGCGAACAGTTGCGAATGCAACAGGCAGGATCGGGAGCGGTGGCGCTCATCAAGGTTTAGACGCACTAAAATCCTCGATGCCGCAAGCGCCTATCGATCGAAGCGGCCGCTTCGCAGAAAAGCTGAAACCTGATCGGCAACCTGTTGCGAACTTAAAAGCGCAGTGTGATTGAGATGAATGCACAGGTGATCTCGGGCACCCGCCAAACGCGTTTCCTCGACCGACACGGTGCCGTCGTTGTCTCCTGCAAACTTCGTAACCATCCGGCCCAAACCGAAAGGCACGGTGCCCGCAATAACGCCAACGTCGCGGGACGCAGTTATGCTGCCGGTCCATTCACTCGCCGGCTCATGCACAACCCCACTCGCCAGTGTGCCCCCGGTTATCGCCTTCCCCCAGCGCGTTTTTACCAGCACGTTGGCCGCGGACGAACCACACAGGGGCGAACCAAGGCAGACAACTCTGCCCGACGGTGCATCATCGTGTGTTGCCAACATGCGCAACGCAACGACGCCGCCCAGACTGTGACCGACCAGGTGGCACTCTGCGACCTGCAGCCCATTTACAAAGTCGAATAGCAGGTCGGCATTCTGCTGCAGCGTCGCCCTGACCGAGGGATAGCTATGAATGTGACACTGAAACTGACCGTCGCTCTCAAGCCACCGTTTCAAAAAGCGCATTGCAGCGCCGGGCATCCAGATGCCGTGGAGCAAAATGACGGGCGTTGCGCTCACACTTCGACCCGCAGGTCTCGCAGTGCGTCCTTGTTCGTCCATGACCATGCGGTGTCTATTGCCTGAGCCAACGGCATCCAGCAATAGCCAAGATGTTCCCTGGAATCGATCTGCACCGCCAGTGATCTGTCCAGCCGGTAGCGCCACTCGAATTCCGTGTTCTGCGTCACGGAGGGGGCGTACCGATGCCGCCAGCGCGGATCGATATCAAACACGCGCCGGTTGCCACTGAAATACAGCTCGCCTTCGGTGGTCAAACCGGTTTCCTCGACAAGCTCACGGCGCGCGGCGTTCTCGTGGTCCTCGTCAGCTTCGAGGCTGCCCGTCACCGACTGCCAGAATGCGAAGGGCTTGTGACGTTTAAGCAGCAGGACGTTGCCGCAAGTGGCATAGACCAGTACGAGCACGGACACTGGTTGGCGGTGTCTTATCGTAGCCACCGTTTCGCGCCATCACGCCTGTTCGGATGGTACTTTCCGCAGCCGGATGCCGGTTTCCTTGAGCTGCTCGGCCGACACGTCGCCCGGTGCATTCGTCAACGGACAGTGCGCAGACTGCGTCTTCGGAAAAGCGATGACATCGCGAATACTGTCGGCGCCTGCCATCAGCATGACCAGGCGGTCGAGTCCGAACGCGATGCCGCCGTGCGGCGGACAGCCGTATTGCAGCGCGCGCAACAGGAAACCAAATTTCTCTTCGGCTTCCTCACCACTGATCGACAGCAGTTCAAATACCGCGGCCTGCATAGCCTGGTCATGGATACGAATGGAACCACCGCCCACTTCCGATCCATTGAGGACCATGTCATAAGCGCGCGACAAAATGTCACCGGGATTTGCCTTGAGCTCGGCGGGATCCGTAGTGCTCGGCGCAGTGAATGGATGATGCAATGACGTCCAGCGCCCCGTTGTTTTGTCTTTCTCGAACATCGGAAAGTCGACAACCCACAGGGGCGCCCACCGATCACTCACTAAATCACGATCCTGTGCCACTTTAACGCGCAGCGCGCCAAGCGCGTCATTGACAACATTCGCCTTGTCCGCGCCGAAAAAAATGAGATCGCCAGCGGCGGCCCTGGTGCGCTCCACGATGCCGCTGACAGCAGCGTCCGGCAGAAATTTCAGGATAGGCGATTGCAAGCCGTCGCGCCCGCTGCTGGCGTCATTTACTTTGATATAAGCAAGACCTTTGGCTCCAAAGCGACCGACGAAGCTTGTGTAGTCATCAATTTCTTTGCGACTCAGGCTCGCGCCGCCCGGCACGCACAGCGCCGCAACCCGCCCCTCTTTGTCCTTTGCCGGACCTGCAAACACTTTAAAGTCGACGCTCTGCATCAGGTCAGCAACCTCGATCAGCTCGAGGTCGATACGCAGGTCGGGCTTGTCGGAACCGAACCGCTGCATCGCTTCCGCGTAAGGCATGCGCGGGAAGGGCGACGGCAGCTCAATATCCATAACGGTCTTGAAGAGATTGCGAGCCAGCTCTTCCATGGTCTCCATAACAGCATCTTCATCGACGAAACTGAGTTCAATATCCAGCTGCGTAAATTCGGGCTGACGGTCAGCGCGCAAGTCCTCGTCACGAAAACAACGCACGATCTGGTAGTAACGATCAAGCCCGGACATCATTAGCAGCTGTTTGAAGATTTGCGGCGATTGCGGCAATGCAAAGAACTTGCCGGCGTGAGTACGACTCGGGACGATGTAGTCACGCGCCCCCTCCGGCGTCGCCCGCGTCAACATCGGCGTTTCGACGTCGACAAAGCCCTCGCTATCGAGGAAATTACGCATGGCGCGCGTCACGCTGTGTCGCAAACGCAGGTTGTGCATCATGCCCTCGCGTCGCAGGTCGAGATAACGATATCTCAGGCGCAGCTCTTCGTTCGCGGTTTCGTCATGGTGAAACGGCGGCGTTTCTGCATCGGCAAGCGTCGTTAATTCTTTCGCGAGAACTTCTACCTTGCCAGTCTTCATGTTCGGATTGATCGTCCCTTCGGGGCGATCCCGCACGACACCTTTAACCAACAACACGTATTCGCCGCGAATGCGTTCGGCCTCACTGAACATTTCAGGCCGGTCCGGATCAAACACGACCTGTAGCAGGCCTTCCCGATCTCGCAGATCGATAAATATAACGCCACCGTGATCGCGTCGCCTGTGGACCCAGCCTGCGACTGTAACCTCTTGTCCGATCAGAGATTCGTCGACATGTCCGCAATAGTGGCTTCGCATAATTTATCCGTAGGCTGGCGCAAAAAAAGAGGCCGAATGGTACGGCCTGCGGGTCGGGTCTGCAAGGATGCCGGGGGGCGGAATCAACGCAAAATCAGTCTTTTGGAGCGTTCTCGCGGGAAGATTTCGGCGGCACCTCGGCGGTAAGTTCCTCAACCTGGTCGGTCGGCCATGTGGGCACGACTACGCCCAGGGAAATGATCATCTTGAGCGCCTGGTCGACCGTCATGTCGAGCTCGATGACTTCATCTTTTGCGATCGCGATGATGTAACCCGAAGTCGGGTTGGGTGTCGTAGGCACGAAGCAGCAAATTACGTCGTCGCCGGTGCGTTCCTGTACTTCGCCGAGGCTGGTCGCCGTCTGGAACGCGAGGCTATAAACACCCTTGCGCGGATACTCAATTAGCAAGACTTTCTTGAAGGACTGGCCGGAGTCCGAAAACACGACCTCAGCAAAGTTCTTGGAGGCCGTGTAAATGGAGCGAACGATCGGAATGCGTTGCAGCACCGACTCCCAAAGGCCGACCATGCCGCGCCCTACGATGTTGGCGGCAAGCACGCCCGTAGCAAAAATAACGAGGACGCTCAAGACGAGGCCGAATCCCGGAATGTCGTAACCGAGCAGTGTTTCCGGCCGGTACTGCTCTGGCAGCAGGCTCAGCGTGTTGTCCATCAGACCAATAACAAACCGCAGCAACAGGAACGTTACGGCCAAGGGCAGCCAGACCAGCAGACCCGCAACAAAATAGCGCCGGAATCCTTTCATCGGTAGATCGCAAATGCCGTCGCGAATGCCATCGCGGTCAGGAGTCTGTTTTGGATTTTGTCTTCGACGTTGGCGATGACGGTTCCTTTTTTTCTACTTTCTTGTCAGGCTTTTTATCGGACTTCTTGCCGGCATCAGAATCGCTCTTGGCCGGCTCGCTATCGCTCTTCAGTACATTGCGCTGATTGTCTTTCTTGAAGTCCGTTTCGTACCAACCCGCTCCTTTTAAACGAAAGCGAGGTGCCGAAATCAGGCGTTTCAGCTGCGACTTGCCGCACTCCGGGCATTCGGTCAGCGGCTCGTCACTCATTTTCTGTAGCGCGTCAAGCGTGTGCTTACAGTTGTTGCACGCATACTCATAGATTGGCATGCATTATTCTCCGCTGAGGTAGTTGCCGAGGCAGGCTTGCAGCGGCGCGTCGATTATAGGGCAATTACGCCGCATTCTGAAATTCCAGGAGATCGTCCTGAACGCCAACCTCAATGGTGTCGCCCGGCTTGAAGCGGCCTTGCAAAATTTGCTGGGCCAGGGGATTTTCAACCTGCTGCTGAATGGCGCGTTTCAGGGGTCGCGCACCATACACCGGATCGAAACCGGCATCCGCCAGCTTGTCGCGCGCTGCCTCTGACAACGTAATCTGCATATCGCGTTCAGCGAGCCGCTGGTGCAGGAAGCCAAGCTGGATGTCGACAATCTTGCGGATATGGTCGCGACTTAACGGGTGGAACACGACCACGTCGTCAACCCGGTTGATAAACTCCGGGCGAAAATGTTGTCCGACAATTTCCATGACCGAACTCTTCATCGCATCGTAATTTTCGTCCCCTGACAATTCCTGGATCATTTGCGAACCGAGGTTTGAAGTCATGACGATTACCGTGTTGCGAAAATCTACAGTGCGACCCTGGCCATCGGTAAGCCGACCATCGTCAAGCACCTGCAGCAACACGTTGAATACGTCGGCATGCGCTTTCTCAACTTCGTCGAGCAGGATTACCGAGTACGGGCGACGACGCACGGCTTCGGTCAGATAGCCGCCTTCTTCATAGCCGACGTAGCCCGGAGGCGCGCCAATCAGCCGCGCCACCGAGTGTTTCTCCATGAACTCGGACATGTCGATGCGCACCATGGCTTCATCGGTATCAAACAGAAATTCCGCCAGCGCTTTTGTGAGTTCCGTCTTGCCGACGCCCGTCGGGCCAAGAAACATAAAGGAGCCAATGGGTCTTTTCGGATCCGACAGACCGGCCCGAGAGCGGCGGATTGCATTTGCCACGGCAGTGACAGCTTCCTGCTGACCCACAACGCGCTGCTGCACAACGGATTCCATCTGCAGCAGCTTGTCTTTCTCGCCCTCAAGCATTTTCGAAACGGGAATACCGGTCCAGCGCGATACAATCTCTGCAACCTCCTCCTCCGTTACGTTGTTACGCAGCAGGGTGGTTTCGCCACCTTCCGCCTGCATGGCGAGCTCGAGTTGCTTTTCAAGTTCGGGAATCTTGCCGTATTGCAGTTCAGACATGCGCGTGAGATCGCTCGCACGATGCGCCGTTTCAAGCTCCAGTCGCGCACGCTCAATTTCTTCTTTTATGTGCGTTGTGCCCTGCATTGCGCTCTTTTCGGATTTCCAGATTTCGTCGAGATCAGAATACTGTTTCTCGAGATCATCGAGCTGCTCGTTGAGATCAATCAGGCGCTTTTTCGAGGCATCATCGGATTCCTTTTTCAAAGCCTCTCGTTCAATCTTTAACTGAATAATGCGGCGCTCCAGTCGATCCATTGCTTCTGGCTTCGAATCGATCTCGATGCGAATGCGTGACGCGGCTTCGTCAATCAGGTCGATTGCTTTGTCCGGCAACTGTCGATCTGCAATATAGCGATGCGATAGCGTCGCTGCCGCAACGATTGCCGGGTCGGTGATCTCGACGCCGTGATGCACTTCGTAGCGCTCTTTCAAACCACGCAGTATTGCGATGGTGTCCTCGACCGTGGGCTCTTCGACCAGCACTTTTTGAAAACGGCGTTCCAACGCAGCGTCTTTCTCCAGGTACTGGCGGTACTCGTCGAGGGTGGTCGCACCAACGCAATGCAGTTCGCCGCGTGCAAGTGCCGGCTTTAACATGTTGCCCGCATCCATTGATCCTTCCGCTTTGCCGGCGCCAACCATCGTGTGCAGCTCGTCGATAAACAGAATTATCTGTCCTTCCTGTTTCGAGAGGTCGTGCAGCACGGCTTTCAGCCGTTCTTCGAATTCGCCGCGAAACTTGGCGCCAGCTATCAACGACCCCATGTCCAGCGAAAGAATTCGCTTGTTGCGCAAGCCTTCGGGAATTTCATTGTTAACAATTCGCTGCGCGAGACCCTCAATAATGGCGGTCTTGCCGACGCCGGGCTCGCCGATCAGAACAGGGTTATTCTTGGTACGCCGCTGCAAAATCTGGATCGTTCGCCGAATTTCTTCATCGCGACCGATGATCGGATCGAGCTTGCCTTGCTCAGCACGCTCGGTCAGGTCGATGGTGTATTTCTCCAAAGCCTGACGCGTGTCTTCGGCATTCGGATCGTTGACCTGTTGACCACCGCGCAGCTCGTCAATCGATTTTTCAACGGCGCCGTGAATGGCGCCCGCTTGTTTCAATACTTTCGACAATGGCGATTTGTCATCGAGCGCAGCCAACACGAAAAGCTCGCTCGAGATGAATTGATCCTTCCGATTCTGCGC
>JABDKF010000018.1 GCA_013003155.1 Woeseia sp.
TCGCGAATCGGGTAGGTTAAGAACAGCCCCCACAAGAAGTGCACAATTCGATCGTAGTGGTTGCGGTCCCAGCCCAGCATGTCGTTCAGCCCGGTACCGAACAGACTCGTCATCCAGCGATCGTACGGCACTTCCGAATAGGTGTAGTGGGAACCAACTTCGTGTGTGCAGAGAAACGCGAGTATCAGACCGTAAGAAATCCTCGACAACGGCAGATGCCAGTGCATCAGCAACAATGCTGGCACACTGAGAAACACAATCACGTTCTCGAGCAACCAGTCGTCACGGTGAGAAGGTTTTATCGCAAGCAACAGGAAGACGATGCCGAATGCAATTAAGCAGACCAGCGCAAATCGATTGTTATGAGTGCGTAAACTCATGGCCCGCCCGTCACCTGCACTTTATCTTGCGATTATAAGGGCGAAAAGTCACGCGCCTGGCAACGACAAGTTGACTCAAAAGCAAACGGGTTGGCCTGCCTTTTCTGACTTTGGTGTCTTGGACTACAAACATGTTCGACTTCATCCACTCCTCCTCTTGAGCCCTGAAAGCCTGTCGTCTGATGAAGAGTAAGATTACGGGCTGCGAAAAGGTAAAGCCTGATGAAGTTCTAATGAATCGCTTAGGGAAGGACACGCTAGGGTTTCTACGTATTCCTATTGGGTGAGCCGCGTTGCATGCTGTAATCGTGGAGTAGTTCGCGGTATGTCGCCAAGACGGATAGGTTACCGAACAGCGAACTGACCACGTGGATCGGTCGGTGGAGAACAAAAGCAAAAACTCGGGCCCACGCCGCAATGCACGGGAGTTTTTCGCTTTTGAGCCCAATGGAGGAACCCATGTCTAAAGTAAACATAGAGAAAGTGTCTTCTCCGGAAGACAGCAAGCTGCCGATTTTCGAAGAGCTCAACGACATCGCTGACCGAATTCGGGTTCGCGCCTTCAATCTTTTTGCCAACCGGGGCTTTAATGAGGGCGGCGACCTGAACGACTGGCTTATCGCAGAACGCGAGATCTGTTGGCCCACATCTGAACTTGTCGAGAAAGACGATGAGTTTGATGTCAAAGTCGCCTTGGCCGGCTTCGAAGCCGAAGACATCACGGTTACTGCGACGCCAAACGAACTGATCGTCAAGGCAAGTCGCAAAAACCAAAGCGAGAAGTCTGAGTATAAGGAAGGCACCAAGGTCTGCTGGAGTGAATTCCAGGGCAACGAGGTATATCGACAGATACAGTTACCGGCTGATGTTGATGTTGCCAGAATCGACGCGAAATTCGAGAAAGGTATGCTCCAGATCGAAGCCCCGAAGACGAAGGGTAAGAGAAAGGACTTTGTTGGGGGTAAGAAGGTCGAGATCTCCGGCGCAGGTTGATGGGAGGATTATCTTCAATGTCGGCCATGGGGGTCGGGACCGGCGGTTCCGACTCCTTATATGGTGGGCGATTGCGACGCTAGTTCGAACGAATTGGCCGCAGCAAGGTTGCGATCCATCTCACACACTACAGAGAGGTAGCCCGTAATGAAAAGTAATCCACTTTTTCTCATCGGCTCACTGTGCCTCGTTGCGTGTACGGTTGATCGTGACAACGTAGCACCGGTGGAACAGTCTGTGACGAACGCGTCTGAACCAGCGCCGTCCGTTGTTGATACATTGGCGATGACCGGGCGCGAAGCCTACGAACATACCTGCGCAAGCTGTCATGAAACGGGCGTTGATGGCGCGCCGGTTACCCGCAACCCTGCAGATTGGGAAACGCGTTCGCCGCTCTGGCAGGCAGTGCTGATGGAACATGCGAAGGACGGCTATTTTAAAATGCCCGCAAGAGGTGGTAACCCGGAATTATCGGACATGACGGTGAGCGCAGCAGCAGAATACATGCTGGAGATTACGTTCCCGAATCTGCCGCGCGATTAGATTAGTTCAACCCTTTCATCTTGGCATTCCCAAAGTCAGCGGCTAGATCGCGTGCCTACGCGAAAATTGAAAAAAAGATGTGCGAATTACGGCTTGCCGTAGACAGTATAGTTTGAGGGTTCTGCTTTCTACACGTTTTTAGCGCAGCTAGGCCGCGACGTTTCGTGCCCAGCGTGCGGATACCCAAAACATAAGCGCGCCGGAGCCGATCAGGGCGAGCCCGAACAGACCCTCCGCGGGACGGTTGTAAAGCACGAAGCCGAGTGTCCAGCCAGTCAACATCAGGTAGATGATCGGCGTCAGGGGATACGCGAACGTTCGGTAGGGTCGCGGCAACTCCGGCTGTCGCCAGCGCAACACGAAGACCCCGAATACTGTCACAAAACTGTTTAATGCCAGCGTAAAGCCCGCAAATACGAGTATCGACTCGAAACCGGACGTCAGGATAAACAGAATTGCAATAAATGATTGGGTGCGAATCGCAAAATACGGCAAGCCGTCGTTATTGGTGCGCGACAACATCTTCAGTATAGAAAAATCCTCGCCGATGACCTGCAGTACGCGCGGCCCCGCGAGCGTCATGGCGCTCACCGTAGATATCAGCAATAGGGCCAGCGCAATCCCGGCGAACTGCCCACCCGCCCTGCCGAATGCTGCTTCCGCTGCGATGAAGCCGATCTCAATCTTGCCGGTCATCGCATCCATCGCGGCGACACGCAGGAATACATAGTTCAATGCGACGTACAGCAGTGTGACCACGGCGGTGCCAATGAACAGGATCCGCGGGAGATCGCGCTGCGGATCGTCGAGCTCACTACTCAAATACGTTGCTGCGTTCCAGCCGGTGTAGGCATAGCTAACGTATATTAGGGAAATGGCGAACGCGCCGCTGGTAAGCAATTGTGCGTCGCCGCTAACTGGCACGAAGGCGAGCGGCTGCGGTTCATCAACAAATAGCAACGCCGCAATACAAAATACGACGATCACGGCGACCTTAAACACGGTAAAGAGCCACTGCATTCCGCCACTATTACGCCGGCTGCCCGAATGCACGACCGTCATCACGACAATCAATGCTACGGCAATTGCTTTCTCAATCCAGCCCTCGACCGCCTGAGGCAGCG
>JABDKF010000028.1 GCA_013003155.1 Woeseia sp.
TATGAAGATTGGCCGTCATGCTGGATCAATGCTCTGGTGACTGCACCTGACTCCTTCAGGCATCGGAAACTAAAGGGACATTGCCATAACGCCCGGCGGCGAAGCTGTGATAGACCTCCCACTTATCGGGGAAATTGCTTTGAAATCTCCTTTTGAATTAGCTATTTAAGTCTACGGAGTGGTTTTGGGTGTTTACGACTCCTGGCCCGCCAGCCAGTCGTCGTCCGAACCGTCGTTTACGCCCTCGAACAAAGGCGTGGTCAGGTAACGCTCGCCGGTATCTGGCAACATCGCCAACAGCACGGAGCCTTTCGCTGCTTTGGCGGCCACATGCAGCGCGGCAGCTACCGTACCGCCTGCTGAGATTCCGACGAATATTCCCTCCTCCGCACCCAGCCGACGAGCCGTGGCGATACTTTCATCGTCCGAAACTGGCACGAGTTCATCAAAAATATCGCGATTCAATACAGCCGGAATGAAATCAGGCGTCCAGCCCTGGATCTTGTGCGGATGCCAGTCATCACCGGCCAGCAGTGCTGCGCCGGCTGGCTCGGTCGCAACGATGCGAATGTCTGGCCGGGCTGCTTTCAGAATTTCGCCCGCGCCGGTCATCGTTCCGCCGGTACCGTAACCGGTTACCCAGTAGTCGAGGCGCCGGCCGGCGAAATCCTTGAGAATTTCAGGGCCGGTAGTATTTCGGTGGTAAGCGGGATTCGCCGGGTTTTCAAACTGGCGCGCCAGGAACCAACCGTGTTGTTCGGCAAGCGCAGCGGCTTTTTTGACCATGCCGCTGCCGCGCTCGGCGGCCGGCGTCAGTATTACTTTTGCACCCAGGCCGCGCATGATCTTGCGGCGCTCGACCGAGAACGATTCTGCCATCACGGCCACAAACGGATAGCCGCGGGCGGCACATACCATGGCCAGTGCGATACCGGTATTTCCAGAGGTGGCTTCAATGACCGTTTGTCCGGGCTGGAGCGCACCGCGCTGCTCGGCATCGGTAATAATGGCAAGTGCCAGCCGATCCTTCACTGATGCCATAGGATTGAACGATTCCACCTTCACGTACATCCGCACGTGGGCCGGCGCCAGTCGCTGCAACCTGACTACTGGTGTATCGCCAATCGTCTCCAGAATACTGTCGTAGATCATTGTTCCCCCCTGACTTCGCCACGCAAAGTGTCGCTTTATAGTAGTCAACTGTACGCCAAATGGTGGCGCTCAGATGAAACATTTGTCCTGTCGAATGGTCTATTGCTGCTTGGGGCAAAGCTTTAAGCGGACGGTTTAATATGAAACTGCAACAGCTGAAGTATTTACTGGCGATCGTTGATAACGGACTGAATATTACTGCCGCAGCGGAGCGTCTTTATACCTCGCAACCCGGAGTCAGTAAGCAACTGAAGTTGTTGGAGGAAGAACTCGGCACGAAATTATTTGAGCGCAAGGGAAAATGTCTCGTCGGCACAACCGCAGTTGGCGAGAAGATTGTCGAGCGGGCGAGATTAGTGATGCGAGAGGTGGATCAAATACGTTCGCTGGCAAATTTTGTCACCGCGCGTGAGCTGGAGGAAAGCCGCCCGGCGGCGACGCCCTCGCAAATGGCCTGAGGTTAACAGGCAACGAAGCGGACTATCTGAACGCGCCTGTCAATAAATACGGATACCACCGTGACGCTTGCGGCTACGGTAATCCGTCCACCACAAGCCACCCAAGAACCCTGCCAAGAGGCAAACAGCGGTCGCCCCACCTACCCAGCGCAGAGGCAAACTGTTTTTGTATTGCTCGAAACGCTTGCTGTAATCATCGACGACTATGTTCAGCTCAGAAATTGTTTGATCACTTGTTTCCAAAGCGGCGTTGCTTGATTGCAGATCTTGTTCGAGTGCGGCAATGGTTGCCGCGGGCTGAGCAAACGATTGTTGCAAGTCGACAAGTTCCTGCTGCAAACGCGCCGCTTCCGCCTGCGCTTCCGCAACGATCAACTTGGCAGGTTTTTCCGTTACCAGGTAGGCGGCCTTGACGTATCCCTGGGTACCCTCTGGCAAACGAATCAGGGCATAGTTTCGGTTGCGCTCCAGAATTGTCATTTGTTGCCCGCTCTCGAGCATCTGGAAGGCGCGATCATTGGTATCTGCAGCCCGATGCAAGCCAAGGCGAAGTGTATCGGTGACGTAAGCCGTTTCTGTTTGTGCCATTAGCTGCGCTGTGGAAAAAATCAAAAAAACCAGCAGTATCAGTCGCATTTTTGGCCCCTCGGCGCACTCGGCGAGTCATGGTGTCTACGAATTTAACGGGCGCAGTGTACTAGATGCCAGTCATTGTTGCGCGCTGTGCTGCCGTGACCGTGTTCAGTGATCCTGCACCCAATTCAATAAAGCTTCCTGCACCTCGTCACCGATACCACGATGCACATTGGTGTAGTTGATTAGCACGACAACCGAAAACCGGTCGCCAGAACGTGCCTGCGTATAGCCACCAATTGCACTGACGTGGTCAAGCGAGCCTGTTTTCATATGCGCCATGCCCCGCAGCCGCGCGCTGTCTAATCGCTTCGATAAGGTGCCGTCCATTCCAGATAACGGCAGTGACGCAATAAATTCCGGCATATACCGGTTAGCGAAACCGTAACTCAGCAACGCGGTCAGGTGGCGCGCCGTGATTCGCGCATCACGGGAAAGCCCCGCACCGTTGGCGAGCTTCAGTTCCGGAAAATCCATGCCGCGAGTTTGCAACCAGTCTTCGATAATCGCACGCCCTTCTGCTTCTGTACCCGGCGGGCCACGCAACTCCGCAGCCAGCGTCAACAGGAGCTGTCGGGCCATGACATTGTTGCTGTGCTTGTTAACCTTTGTGATCACGTCCGCCAACGGTAACGATTCGAAAACGAGATCGGGTTCAACATCAGTGGGCGCCCGTGCGTTCCTGTAGGTACCGGTTATGCTGCCGCCGGATTCCGACCAAAGTGATTTGAAAAGGCCGTATGTATAGGCATTGTGATCGAGTGCCGCACGGTCCATCGAATATTTACGGCACCCGGCGGGAAATTTGCCCGAGAATTCAAACCGGCCATTGTCATCATCTGCATCGATCCGAATGCCGCGTTGGTAGCCCCTGCATGCGCCGGGTGCAACCCTCAGCCGATTCACGATGGCGACGTTTGTCAATGGCGGCTCATGGGAGATATTTACCTTGTCACCCGCGGGCGTGAACTGATAACGCAAGACCTTGTAGTTTGTCATCAGCGCGTTCGGCGCGACGTTGTAGGCACGCAGTGGTTCCCGGTCAAAGGCGCCCGGATCGTAATCGCCTTGCTCAAACCAGCTGTCATCGAGCAACAGGTTGCCGTCGATGTGGTTGACGCCGAGTGCGCGCAGCTGACGTTGCAGCTGCCATAAACGCTCCGTCACGAGGTAAGGGTCACCGTATCCCTTCAACAATATATCGCCATGAAGCATGCCGTCGCGGAGCTCACCCAATAGGAATACCTCGGTATTCCAGGTGAAAGTCGGTCCAAGCGTATCGAGCGCCACCAGCGTCGTGAGCAATTTCATGGTCGATGCCGGGTTGCGGGCGACATCCGCGTTAAAAGCCAGGATTGTCTTGCGTTGCGTCAGGTTGTGAACCTGCATGCTGACGCGATCGTCCGGAATATTGCGGTGCGCAAGGACCGCCTGCACCTCGGCTGGCAATTCCTCGTTTGCGTTTACCGGCGCAGCCAACAACAAGATCGAGCTGCAGAACGCGGCGAGCACCCTTAAACCATTCAAATGTCGGACCGTCGTCATGCTATCAGTGCCCTGCAAAGCTAGCCGGGCCGCTTAAGTTCGAAAGATTTTATGCGATCGGCTAGCGTTGTTGGTCGTAAGCCCAGCAAATCAGCGGCGCCGCCTTTTCCGGAGACTCGCCAGTTGCTTTTTTGCAAAGCCTTTCGCAGGTTTTCTTTTTGAAACTGGCGCATTTCAATCTCGTTCAAGAATGCTGAGTCATCCCCGGCCGGTGCCACACCGACAGCGTCACTGTCCGGCTTTGAGTCGGGCATGGAAAGCTCGAGTCGCAGTGTCTCATCTTTCGCGAGTATGACAGCGCGCTCGATGACATTTTTGAGCTCACGCACGTTGCCGGGCCAGTCATATGCCGTTATTGCCGCAACCTGGCGGTTGGTGAGTTTGAGCTTCGTCCGACCAAACTCCGTGCAGGCCTTATCCAGAAAATGCTGGGCCAGCTGCGGCAAATCCTCCTGCCGCCGCCGTAGCGGTGGCACGCTAATGGGAAACACGCTAAGTCGATAGTACAAATCTTCACGGAACTCGCCGTTTACCACCAGCTCCTCGAGGTCACGATTGGTCGCGGCGATAACCCGCACATCAACTGAGCGCGTGATGTCATCGCCGACTCGTTCAAATTCGCTTTCTTGCAGAACCCGTAGCAACTTGCCCTGCAGCTCGATGGGAATTTCGCCAACCTCGTCGAGAAATATCGTTCCACCATCCGCGAGCTGGAAGCGTCCGACGCGGTCTCGATGGGCACCGGTAAACGCGCCTTTGACGTGGCCAAAAAACTCGCTTTCAAATAATTCCTTCGGAATAGATGCGCAATTCACCTTTACCAGTGGCGCGTCGGCGCGTGAGCTGCGCGCGTGGATAGCGTGCGCGACCAGCTCCTTGCCTACCCCGGATTCGCCCAGGATCAGAACGCTCGCCGGCGTCTGCGCCACCGCATCAACCTGTGAAAGCATGTACTTCAGGGCCGGACTGCGGCCGACAATACGACCGAAATCCATTGCGACGTTGACCTCTTCGCGCAGGTAATCGCGTTCACGTTCCAGCTCTTCCCGTAAGCGCGCATTTTCCGCGAGTGTGTCGCGCAGGGCGCGTTCAGCACGGTTGCGTTCCGTCACGTCTTTTGAGGCGACCAGCAGCCGCTGCACGCGACCCGCCGAATCTCGCACGGCAGTCGCTGATACCAGCAGTTCGAGAACCTGCCCGTCATGCGTCACCAACTGGCGAGCCTGATTCTCAAACGTACCTGTGCTCAGGAGGTCTTTCAGTTTGCCACTTGAAAGGCGCTCGCGATCTGCCTTGCTAAAAAAATCAGTGACGGGTCGGCCTACAACTTCTTCCCGTGTGTAGCCCATTTTTCTCAACCAATGATCTGTCACTGTAATAATCCGGCCGCTGGCGTCGACGGTGTGCAGCATGGCTGGAGTCGCCCGATAGAGCTGGCGATACTTGAGGTTGGCCTGCGCCTGGATGTCGAGCTCTCGGTACATCGCGATCGTGCGCACGGCAGCACCCTTGCGGCCGGTTTCGACAATGGAATCTGTGAGGCAGTGCACAATCTCGCCGTCTTTCGCGACGAAGGCTATGGGCTTGTCTTTTAGTCGGCCGGTGCGGCGCAACGCAGGACGGAACTCCTTGTCGATGCGTTGCGCACTTTCTTCGGTCACGAAACGAGACGGCGGTTGGCCAACCATTTCTTTGCGGGAGAAGCCGAGGCGGTCGAGAAAAGCGTCACTGATATCCCGGTAGCGGCCGTCTTCCCCAATAGACGTGACCATGGCCGGAGCTCGGCGAAACAACCATTGGTAGTCAGTACTGGCCATGCAGGCATGGTATACGAGAATTCGTAGAAGTCTATAACGGTATTTCGTAAATTACGAAATACCGTAAGCTTGGTTTTTTTCTAAGCTATTGTTTTTATTATATTTCGAATGTTGGCATGGACCCTGCATTAGAGCTCAGCAAGATACTTGGTATTTTCCCTGACGACGGAGTGTCCCAGGGTTTGCAGAGGATGCAGTTATGAAGATTAAGTTGATCGCGAAGTGGCAAGCAGCCGCTCTCGCATCGTTAGTACTCGGCGCCGCGGGTGCGTATGCCGAGCCAGTCAGCGACAGTGACGCGGACGCCGTGCCGCAGCAGGAAACGCGCGAGCAAGCCGAAGTTGCCAATCGCGAAGCCCTCACCGACGCCCTGGCCCGGATCACCGCAGCAACGCGACTCGATCTTGACGTCGATCTCCCGGCACGGGTATCGACGCCAGTGTCAGGCGACTAGTCGAGTTTGATGTAAGAAAACTATCGGTGGCAAAAGCCGCTGCGGCAGTCCCCCCCCTGAATGCCCAGCGCGCGCCCCGACAGCGCAACGCCTCAAGGCGTTGCAACGGGCGAAACGTCCGGCGGCATGTCCCCTCATGCCGCGAACATTAGGGAGCCAGGTATTCGCGCGCTGCGCGGCATGCCTGGCTCCCTTTCTTTATTCAGGATTCACCGCGGTAGGACGCTGCATTCTTGCTGCGGCGCTTTGATGCCTCAGCGCTGATGCGTTCGCGAACCTTGTGCAGCCAGCGACGCGCCCAGGCAAATTCAAGGCCCAGTATGGCCAGCCCGACCGGAATGACGACGAAGGCAGGCCCCGGAGTAACAATCATGATGACGCCGGCCAGCAAGACCGTTGCACCGACGATGCCAATAACAACGCGTCGTGCAAACCGGTAAGTCATGCCAAAAGCTGCTTTCACCGAAAATCCTCTTCACGCTGCGTTTGCACCGTTGGCGCAACTTGCCGCGACGCGCAACCCGTGCTTGTATTTCTTGCGCTGTATCGTAGCCTTGGACCAATGAAATTCCGAACGTTCATGCCGTTGACGCTTATTCTGGTGGCCATTGCCGCTGCGGACCCGTCTCAGTCAACGCTGACGATAACGGCGACGACGCCAAAAGTCGCTATTGCCCGGCACAGTGAGGGCCGGCAATTTATCGAGCTGCCTGACCTTGAGTATCAATTTCTGCTGGAGCCGCGCTGCAGCAGCGGCTGGGAGCCGCGGGCGATGACCTTAAATATTGCTGATAGCCGCAAAGTCCTGGACGGTGACGCGCTTGACGAGCACGGGTTCCTGCAAGCGAGTCTCGCAGTGCCGGCCACGCAGTTGGCACCGCTGCCAGTATCGGGCTTCTGTGAAATTATGGAAAATGCGGGTGGCAAAAAAACGAGTGGGCAAATAACAAAAGGGCAAGGCTCGGCCGAATATTCGGAAATGGCAATTAAGCATTCTTCTGCACTGTCCTTGCAGGCCGCATTGATTTGCGCTGATGGGGACACTGAACGCACGATTTACCAATCTCGAACGCTGGCGGTAGCTCTTTTTTGTGACGAAACGCTGGCGCGGACGCCAGGAGAATAGTGGGTGGCTACGTACTCGGGGCTGGACTGCGCAAGTGCTGCGCCAGAAAATCCAGCGTGAGTTGCCAGGCGTCGGCGGCAGCCGCAGCGTTATAGCTATTGCCGCTCGGATTGGCAAAGGCATGGCCAACTTCCGGGTAAATCCGTATCGTAAAGTTTTTCCTTAACCTCTGCAGCGCTCCTTCAAAATCTTCGACGGAAGATACGGGAATGCCACGGTCCTGCTCAGCGAAAATTCCCAGTATCGGCACGTTGAGGTCTTGCAGCTGTTCCTCGTCAGAGGTTACCTGGCCGTAATACATGACTGCGGCGGACAAGCTGTCGGGAAACATCAGGGCCGTATTGAGCGACCAGCCACCACCGAAACACCAGCCAAGCGAAGCGACTGAAGGTGCGTTGGCAGTATTCAGCAGGAAGTCATAAGCCTGTTGTATGTTCTCTTCTGCGAAGTTCTGATTCTCGAGAACCTCCAGCATCAATCTCCGCGCGCCGTCCGGGTTCTCAGCCGTTTGTCCTTGAAACAGATCGACGGCAAGCACGATGTAGCCTTCACCCGCCAGACGGTCGGCCATAGCGCGCAGCCCGTCGTTCAGTCCCCACCACTCATGAATCATGATGACGGCGGGCAGGGGCTCGACCATGTCGATCGGAAACACGAAATAACCGTAGACCAGGTGGTTGTCGACCTCCGCGTACGGCAGGGTCTCCCCAATGACATCCGTCAGCGGTGCCGTATCACCAGCAGCACTGGGCCTGCCATTGTCGCCGGCATGTTCGCGCGTCATGGCATCGACGTTTTCGCGGCCGGGATCGTCAGTACCACCGCAGGCGGCCAGCAGGCACACCCAAAGACAGGCAGAGCAGGCCAAAAGTCGACGACTAAACGATTCCAACATCAATTTCTCCGCAGCGGGCGCGCCATTTTCGCACCCGGAGCCTACAGGTGGGGCCAAGTGTAAAGAAAAAAACCGCCGGCAGCACCTAACGCTTTACCAATCGTCATCATCCTGCCACTCGCGGAGCTTGGTTTGGTCGACATCCTGCCACTGGCGGCGGCTCAGGCGAGCGTAATAAATGACCTTCGCCAGGACATACACAATCACCAATAGAACAATAGCGCCTGCAACCCAAATGCCATTATGCACAATTCACTCCGTTATCAGACACGCGCCGACAGCACATATTGTACGATGTCAGTCGATACCGGGTGTCGCCGGGTAGAAAAACCGGCCAGAACCAAAAGCTGCTGTGGTGCGCGTGCGGACCCTTTGGATATAGGCCGGTGCCTTGCGAAGAGACGATAGCGCGTGGCCTGCAGGCCAGCCGGCTGGCGATAGGCGCAAAGTGCCGCACAGGGATCTCTTCAAATGAATGCCAGCGATCATGAGAAACCACTGATCGATATTCACCGCGCCACAATATGGCGCGGTTCGACCTGCGTTTTCCGAGATTTCAGCCTGTCCATCGGACAACATGAACAGGTTGCAATACTCGGCCCCAATGGCGCGGGCAAGACCACCTTGCTGAAGCTTGTTAACCGGGAAATCTATCCGGTCGCGGCAGATGGATCCTGGGTTCGAATTCTGGGTCGCGAGAACTGGAACGTTTGGGACTTGCGCTCGCACATTGGTCTTGTGTCACAGGATCTGCAAAATCGCTACCGCGACAAGACCCGCGGCCTGCAGGTTGTTGTGTCCGGCTATCTATCGAGCGTTGGCGTGCACGGTTTACTGGCACGCCGGGTCAGCAAGGACCAGATCAAGAAGGCGCGCGCCGCCCTGACCGACCTTGGCGTGGGCGAACTGGCCGATACGCCGCTTGCCAATATGTCGACGGGGCAGCAACGCCGCTGCCTGCTGGCCCGCGCCTTGGTGCATGACCCGCAAACTTTGATTCTGGACGAACCGACCAGCGGTCTTGACCTCGCCGCCAGTTTTGACTACCTGGCAAGAGTACGAGACCTGGTGAGCGCAGGCATAAGTATCGTACTGGTTACCCATGCCGTTCATGAAATCCCACCGGCAATTCGGCGCGTAATTTTGTTGCGTGATGGCCGTATCGTCGCCGACGGTAGCCGCGAAACCGTGCTGACGCGCGACAACCTGCAGGCCGCGTTCAACGTCGAGATGCGTGTGCGTGAATTAGACGGGTACTATTTTGCTTATCCCGACGAACGCGGGTCTCTACAAGAAACGTGATCCATTGCGACGACAGCAACTCTCGATGTCGCTAGGCTCTCAGCATGTTCGTATCGCGCCGCCTTCAGTTTTTTTTGCCGTGTTTTGCCACGGCATTATGTCAATTTATGCCATCGGCGAGCGCAGCGGGATTTGACCCCTTCGCCGGGAAAAGTAGCACGTCAATTGCGATGACTGTGCTTATCGCAACTTTGCTCGCGGCAATTCTGGCCAGGCATTTTTTACTTCGCTACAGGGATCGAGCCAGCACCAGGGTCTCTAGGCAAATAATTCCTGACACGCTGCATGCCATGCAGCTTGATCACATACATAATTGTATTTTGCCCGGATCGTATGACGGTTTAACGCGAATCGATTACGCGGTTTTAGCGCCAGTCGGTATCGTCTGCGTTCGCGCTGTCACTGCGACTGGGAAAATCTCAGCGGACTCGGGGGATCCACAGTGGCTCATGTTCGGTGGCCCCCAACCAAAGCAGTTTTTGAACCCAATAATCCAGAACGAAGGCCGCGCGGCTGCACTTCGCAAAGCGCTCCCGGACATTCCCGTGTTTAGTGTCATTGTGTTCACCGGCAGGGTGCGCTTGCCGGATGCGTTGCCGGACAATGTTATTCACGCCGCAGAGCTGCAAGCATGGTTTAACAAGCTACAAACGCTGCATGACCCCGCGACGAAGCTTGACGCTGCCTGGTCGAAATTGCAGTGTGCCGCCCTTACTGACACGGCAACGCTCCGTGATTTCGAGGCTCAGCTAAGTTTCAGTTAGCCGCAACGTTCGAACCATCTGCGATTTCGCTATACTCCGAGCCCTGGTAGTTAAACGGTGCCCGGTTCATGGATTCGGAAATTCTGATCAGCTCTCCCATCGGAGTCCTTGCGGTCTTGTGCGCAGTCGCTGCCTTCTGGTTTGCAGTGGAACAAAGTACGCAGCTTAAATTTTTCCAGTACGTCCCGCCGTTACTTTTTATCTACGCAACTCCGGTGTTCTTGAACAATTTCGACGTCATTCCACACAACTCGCCGGTTTACGGGGGTTTGAGCAGCTACGCATTGCCTGCATTTATCGTTTTGATGCTGATCAAGGTGAACGTTCCCGCCGCCATTAGCATTATGGGTAAAGGCGTGCTGGTCATGCTCATGGGTACGGTGGGCGTAATGGTCGGTGGCGTTGTGTCCTATGTTGCAGTTCACCAATGGCTGGCGCCCGACGCGTGGAAGGGCTTCGGCGCACTCGCCGGCAGCTGGATTGGCGGGACAGGCAACATGGCAGCGAGCGCCGAAATGCTGGGTACGCCGCCCGAACAATTTGGGCTGGCGGTGCTCGCTGACAATGTCATTTACATCGTGTGGCTCCCGATTCTGCTCGCTTCAAAAAACTTCGCTGATCGATTTAATCGCTGGTCAAAGGTTCCGGAAGACCGGCTGCACCAGATGGACCGGGCATCCGCCGAAGCCATAAACGTTGAGCGCCTTCCGGAAATGCGCGACTACATTTACCTCGGTGCAATTGCTATCGTCGTCACGTGGATTTCCAGCAGCGTTGCCGGATTCCTGTACGCGTGGATGCAAAACGCCTACCCGTCATTGCAGAACGTACTCACGCTTTCTACCTGGCGAATCCTGCTGATCACGAGCATAGCGTTGTCGCTCTCGGTCACGCGCGTATCGCAGCTGCCAAGTGCAACGGCGTTGGGAACTGCGCTTATATATGTTTTCGTCGCCGGCATGGGTGCACGTGCATCGATAGAAGGGTTTGCACAGGCGCCGGCATTCCTGCTCGGCGCTTTCGTCTGGATATTTATTCACGGGGCGTTTTGTCTTCTCGGTGCCCGCATATTTCGAGTCGACGTACACAGCGCGGCGATTGCCTCTGCCGCAAACATCGGCGCGGCGGCATCGGCACCTATTGTCGCCGCCTTTCATCGCCCAAGCCTCGTCCCCGTGTCGATTCTGATGGCGCTAATCGGTTATGCGCTTGGCAACTACCTGGCGCCCCTGACCGGACATCTCGCGCGCATGGCAGTCGGTCAACCGGCATGATTGCCGGAAAAGACCGGGCAAGATGACGCAAAAACGCGTTTCATGAGACTCCTGCTGCGTCGATGTTTCGCGGTCGCGGCCGTTTTGCTGATTCTCGCCATTGCCGTTGTTGCGCTAATAACCTGGCGTTGGCAAACACGCCCTTTGTTGGCGGAGTTGCCTATTCCATACGCGGACTCAGGGGACTCAGGGGACGCGAACGGCGAGCAGGTCACGGTCACCTGGCTGGGCATCAGTACCCTGCTGTTTGATGATGGCGAGACGCAAATTTTGACGGACGCGACGTTTTCGCGCCCGAAATTGCATGACCTTCTGCTGTTTCAACCGCTTGAATCTGACTACGCCACGATCAATCGTGCGCTGGATGAATTTCACATCGACAGGCTCGCGGCAATCATTCCCCTGCACTCGCATTTTGATCACGTGATGGATGCCGGTCACGTTGCCAATCGCACGGACGCAATGGTGCTCGGATCGGGTTCCACATCGAACGTAGCGCGCGGCAGCCGCGTGCCGGTCGATCAATACCAGACTTTAAAGACAGGCGAACCGCGCTTTTTCGGAGACTTCACTGTAACCCTGCTGGAATCGCGTCATGTTCCGCAACTCCCCAATGGCAACCCGATTTTTTCCGGCGTAATTACCAAACCGCTCGTGCAACCGGCGCCTGTGAGCGCCTGGCATAGCGACTTTACCTATACGGTGCTAATCGAACACCCGACCGGGAAGGCTATCGTGCAGGGCAGTGCTGGTTTCGTCGCAGACCAACTGAACGGCGTGACGGCTGATGCAGTGTTTCTCAGCATTGCGGGCCTCGCCACACAGGGCAAAGCTTACGCGGAGGAGTATTGGCGGGAAATCGTGTTGACGACGGGCGCGCGCAGGGTCTACCCAATCCATTTCGACGATTTCACTTTCCCGCTCGGCGAGGTTGCGCTGTTTCCAGCCATAGTGGACGACATTGTCGTGACGGCTGGCTGGATCAATGAGTTTGCGGCGGCGCCAGATGAAAAAATCGAGGTAGGGCTCCCGGTTTTTGGCAAGCCATTGAGACCTTTTAGTTCACTGCCTCCCCAAGAGGTCCGCTAAAAGTTTTTTGAGCTCGCGAGGCTTGTCGATAAGGGCCTCTTTGCGGTTCCTGGAGAGGCGCTTGATACGGTGCTCGACGCGACTGGCCAGACTTCGATCGCCCACCTCACAGGCCAACTCCAATCTTAGCGGTCCGCGCCCACGCAGGTACTTTGCACCGCGCTCGCTGCTGTCGTGCTCTGCAAATCTGCGTTGAACGTCGGTGGCTATGCCGGTGTACAGACTACCGTCGGCACAGCGCAGCAAATAGACGCTCCAGCAAACCGCACTGGATTCAGCCATCGCTACGCGTTGCGCGCTTTACGGAAGCAGGATACTTGCGCAGCAACTCGGCCGGACGAACGGGCCGCGTCTCAAACGGACCGCCACAATTAGGGCAGGTACCGCCCAGTTCTCGAGTCGCGCAATCTCGGCAGAAGGTACACTCGAAGCTGCAGATCATGGCGTCATCCGATTCTGCCGGGAGGTCGCAGTCGCAACGTTCGCAATGAGGGCGTAGTTCCAGCACGACAAATCAGGCGTTACCGCCGCTCAGACAATCGCCCAGAACGCGAAATGCGCCCGCCTCGACGACGGCTTTGTTTTCCGCTGTCGGCGCGTAGCTCAAGACGATCTCCAGGGCACCATCAAGTTCCTTTGCCGGCTCGCGCAAATGCAAGGTAAGAGTATTTTCTCGCATCTGTGCTTCGCGAATCAGGTCGTGCCCGGCAAACTGCTGTTCATTGACTTCGATGTATATCTTGGGCGCAAAATCGTCGCTTTGCCCGCGCATCAACAACAGGTAGTCGTCGATGTCGCCACTTTTCGTGGTGTGCGCGAAGAACAACATCATGGCGTTGTCTCGAACATCGAAAGCAACTGTGTCGTATTGACGATGACAAGACATGAGCATATTCCCGGCACTGGATCGTAACGTTATTGTACTTGATGCGAGCACTCAATCCGAATCAAATAACGCTTTATCGATACTCCTGCATCACGGCCTCAATAGATGCGTCTTTCTCCGCCCAAACTTCGCCAAGCCACCGATGAAACCTGCGGCGGTGATCGCGGTCGTTAACGTAGTCACCTGCGATCATCCAGTCGGCAACGTCGCGCTTCTGCACGTCGATAATCACGTGCGGCACCTCGCCGCAGACCATTTCCCAGAACCGCGGCGCGCCGTGCGGATAAATTACAGTCACATCCAGAATCGCTGAAAACATGTCGCCCATGCTCGACAGCGCGAGTGCAAGGCCACCCGCACGAGGTTGCAATAAATTCTGATAGGGCGATTTTCGGCGCACTCGCTTGGCTTCGCTAAACCGTGTGCCTTCGATGAAATTTATTACCGAGGTGGGCGTGTGGCGGAACTTCTCGCAGGCGCGCCGCGTTGCCTCCAGATCGCTGCCTTTTTTCTCCGGATGGCTTGCCAGGTAACTCTTCGAGTGCCTTTGCATAAACGGCATATCCAGGGCCCAGAAGCTCAGACCGAGAAACGGGAACCAAACCAGCTGTTTCTTGATGAAAAATTTGAGTAACGGAATTCGTCTGTTCATCAGGGTTTGCAGGATGACAATGTCCACCCAGGACTGGTGGTTGACGATTACGAGGTACCACTCTTCAACACTGAGCCCATCAGTCCCCCGTATGTCCCAACGCGTGTCATTGGCGGCACCAAATATCAGCGCGTTGCCGCTGATCCAGTTTTCCGCGCATTGCATCAGCAACCGGGTCAGCCAGCGACGCGCTCCGGCAAATGGCAGCAGCAGCTTGACCAACGCCAGAACCATGATCGGCACAAACCAGAACAGCGTATTCAATGTAACGACACTGAATGCCGCAAGGCCCTTCAGGTTTCGAAACAATCTCTTCAGTGGATATAGCCTCGCATTGATGCAAACTGGTCGTCGATTCTAGCCTGAAAACAGGCGCTACTGTTCGGCCCAATCGAATCGATATGCTGAGACTTGCCGAGCGAGGTGCCTTGGCGTAGTGTCTTTGTCGCTTATTTTGCGCAAAAATGCCCGAATCCCGCGGGGCAGAAAATGCCGCGTCTACTGACAAGAATGGATAACCACGCATGCTTACGTTAACTGTCAACGGGGTGACACATCAGGTAGATGTTGACCCCAGCACACCCTTACTTTGGGTCATTCGCGAACAGCTGGCACTGATTGGCACGAAGTACGGCTGCGGCATGGCGCAATGCGGGACCTGCACGGTGCATTTGAACGGGGCCGCGATCCGCTCGTGCGTAACGCCTGTGCGCGCTGCCGACCAGCAGCAGATAACCACCATTGAAGGATTGGCGAACGGCGACACGCTGCACCCGTTGCAACAGGCATGGATTGACGAGCAAATCCCCCAGTGCGGCTACTGCCAGTCTGGCCAATTGATGTCGGCGGCGGCGCTGCTCAGCAACAATCCCAATCCTGACGACGCGGCGATCGACGCGGCGATGAGCGGCAACGTGTGCCGCTGTGGAACATACCCCCGCATTCGTAAAGGCATCAAGCGCGCCGCGACGGCGGTCGCAGCTGACGCCGTGGAGGCAAAGGAGCGGCGTCATGGGTAAGTGGACGAGACGCGCGTTTATCACGACCGGTGTGCTGGCAGGCGGCGCACTGGTTATCGGAGTCGCAATTCGACCGGGAGATCGCAGCGATAAAGTCGCCGGCCTGATAGCGGACCGCGATGACGCCGTATTCGACATCTGGCTGAAGCTTTCGCCGGACAACACCGTCACCGCGATCATTCCGCACGCCGAAATGGGCCAGGGCGTCCACACCTCGCTCGCAATGATGTTGGCTGACGAAATGGACGCGGACTGGAACAAGGTCACGATGATGGAAGCGCCGGCACACGCGGAGTACGCCAATTACGCGCTGGCCAAAGGCTATGCGCTCGGCGAAACACAATTCCCGACTTTCTTGATCGATACCATTGACGGCGTATTTCTTACAGCGACAAAAATGATGGGGTTACAAATTACCGGCGGAAGCACGTCGGTGAAAACGACGGGGCAGCACGCCATGCGCGTTGCCGGGGCCGCGGCGCGATCGATGCTATTGCAGGCCGCAGCGACTGATTGGCAACTACCGCTTGATGAACTTGACGCAAGGGACGGAGAGATCGTGCATCAGGCCAGCGGTCGTGCCGCCCCTTTTGCTACTTTTGCGATGGCGGCAGCCGAGCTCGACGAGCCGGCGGCACCGCGACTCAAGGAAGTGGGTGAATTCAATATTATGGGCACGTCGCCTGCGCGCCTCGACGTGCCGGCCAAGGTAGACGGCAGCGCGGTTTTTGGCATTGATGTGCGATTGCCGGGCATGAAATATGCAGCTGTACGTGCTGCGCCGGTTTTTGGCGCGAACGTCGCCGAGGTGGAGACGGCATCAGTGCAGGATATGCCCGGTGTGCTGCGCGTGGTAAATCTCGGCGATGCTGTCGCGGTCGTTGCCGAGGGCTACTGGCAGGCGGAACAGGCAATTCGCAAACTCAGCATTACATTTTCAGAAAGCGGCAACGAAAACGTTTCGCAGAACGATATTTTTCGCCAGTTTGGCACCGCTATCGATAATGCGCTCGCCGAGAACTCACTCGAGATAGACGTTGAGCGCGGTGATGCCGCCGCCGTAATCAAGAACGCGGCGCAGGTCGTTTCTGCGGAATACCGCGTACCCTACCTTGCACACGCGACAATGGAGCCGATGAATTGCACGGCGCAGGTCGCGGATGGCGAGTGCGAGCTGTGGCTCGGCACGCAGAATCCGCTCGGCTTTGCGAAAGAAGTCGCGGACGCGCTCGAACTGGATGAAGAAAACGTCACGGTGCATAACCAGTATCTGGGCGGCGGTTTCGGGCGACGTGCATTTCCGGATTATGCGATCCAGGCTGCGCGTATTGCCGCCGAATCAGGTTATCCCGTGCAGCTCATCTGGTCTCGCGAGGAAGACACTCGGCATGATTTTTACCGACAGGCGAATATCAGTCGATTCAAGGCGGCGCTGGGTGCTGGTGGTACGCCGCTCGCGTGGGAAAACAACTACGTTGACAAACACGATCCCGTCGAGGCCACTCACATTCCGTACGGTATAAGCGACCAGTTAATACGTTTCACCTCCAGCCAGACTCACGTGCCCTGGGGATTCTGGCGCAGTGTCGATCATTCACTGCATGCTTTTTTTACGGAGTCTTTCATTGATGAGCTGGCCGTGGCCGCGGGCAGGGATCCCTATCGTTACCGCCGCGATCTGTTGTCCGAGAACACCCGGTTTCGCGACGTGCTGGATCTTGCTGCGCAAAAGGCCGACTGGGATACGCCGCTTCCCGAAAATTTCGGCCGCGGGATCGCTGTTCATAAATCCTTCGGCACGATTGTGGCACAGGTTGTTGAAGTGGAGATCACCGATGGAAAACCGCGAGTACATCGCGTCGTCTGCGCCGTCGACGCCGGGTTTGCCATCCATCCGGACGGCATGCGCGCACAAATGGAAAGCGGCATCGTCTACGGACTAACAGCGGCGCTGTACGGCGAGATATCTGTGCGCGGCGGCGCAGTACAACAAAGTAATTTTCACGACTACCAGATGCTCCGCATGGATGAATCTCCGGCAATTGAGACGTATATCATAAACAGCGGCGAGAGCCTGGGCGGCGCCGGCGAGCCGGGTACCCCGGCGATCGCACCAGCGCTCGCCAACGCGATATTCGATGCAAGCGGCATTCGAATTCGGGAATTACCGGTTAAGCACCATGATCTGTCGCGACCGGATCTGAAAAGCCAGGATGTCGCCTGAAAACGTAAAGTTTTTTTACTGCGGGATCAGATGTCGCAGCGTCTTCGCACTAGTCGTTGCGCGAAGTGACTTCCAGCAGGTGATAACCGAACTGCGTCTTAACCGGGCCTTCGACTTTATTTAGATCGGCGCTAAAAACCACAGCGTCAAATTCCTTGACCATCATCCCGGGGCCAAACTCGCCGAGCTCGCCACCGCGCTGACCCGACGGGCATGTCGAATGCTGCTTGGCGACATCAGCAAAGTCGGCGCCGCCCTCTATTTCATTTTTAAGCTGCTGACATTGATCTTCCGAGTCGACCAGGATGTGGCGTGCAGTTGCTGTTGCCATCGTGTGTCCTTGTTGAGAGCTGAGAGTGGGCCCATTATTCATCAAATCGGCTCAGCTTGCATATTCGATGGTATCTGGCGCCTGTCATGTCCGGCTCGCGGATAGTAGTATCTCTTCCAGATTAGCGTCTCACACCTTTGTCGAGGCCCAGGTTGTCGGTCAAATGAGCAAGCCCGATAAGAAATTTATGGTATTCCCGCTTGGCATGGCGCTGGGCATTGCGATAGGCGCGGCCGCCGGACTCGCGATCGACAACATTGCCATTGGCATCGGTGTCGGTATTTCGCTTGCGCTCGTTCTGGGTATGTTGTTTCGCGTTATGCGCATTGTCGGAGTCAATGATGACGGCAGGAAAGACTGACGCAGCCTCCCAATACCACCGACGCGTGCTCACGCGATGATGCCGGCGCAGACAGCGCTACGGCGCCTGCGCGAGGGCAATGCGCGCTTCGTGGCGCGCGCCGCCGGCAAGTCCGACGGCGCACGGGAAGTTGGCGAATTGCAGCTACCGCAGGAGCAGGCACCGTTGGCAATCATCCTCGGTTGCTCCGACGCACGGGTGCCTGCAGAGATAGTTTTTGATCTTGGGCCGGGTGACCTGTTTGTCATTCGTGTTGCCGGCAATATCGTGGCCCCGTCACAGTTGGGCAGCATCGAGTTCGCGGCTTCAAATTTTGGAACTCGACTGGTTGTCGTGCTTGGACACTCTCGATGCGGCGCCGTCGAAGCGACGATAGGCGCGCTGCGAAATCCGCAACGGGAGACATCACGCAACCTGCGAACGATTGTCGGCTTCATCAAGCCGGCTGTTGAACCGCTGCTCGCCAATCACGACGGAGCCAGCGAAGATGAATTACTGGAAAATTCGGTACGCGCCAACGTATTTGCGTCTGTCCGAAGTATTCAGCAGCAATCGGAAATTCTCACGCCACTTATTCATAACGACGGACTCGAAATCGTAGGCGCCGAGTATTCTCTGAAAACAGGCCGGGTAGATTTCTTCGAAGCAACAAAATAATCACTACGCGAAGCAGAGTTAACGGGCCACCTCGGGAGAAAGAGCAGTGAACTTGAAAACGCTGTACCTAATTCTAGCTTTGCTCGGCGCAATCGTTCCCTTCGTTTTCTTTATCCAACACATCCATGCCGTCGGTTTCGGACTCGCAGATTTCATAGCGCCTTTATTTGCCACTGGCCCAAGTGCGGGATTTACCGCGGACCTGCTTATCTCGTCGCTTGTTTTCTGGATAGCCATATTGCATGAGCGGCGCCGGAATAACGGTCCGCCGATTTTTCTATTTGTTATTTTAAATCTTTGCATCGGCTTATCGTGCGCATTGCCCGCATGGCTTTATGCCAGAGAGTCGCGCCTCGCGACAAGTAATCAGGAGTAAAAAATGAACGTACTGTACCCGGTGTTTGTGATGTTCGCCCTTACGTTCTTCGTGCAAATACAGCTTGGCATGAAGCGCGTCGCCGCCGTGAGTGGTGGACGAATCGACCCCAAGTACTACAGGGCTTATCAGGGAGCAGATGAACCGGAAGACCTGCAGATCTATTCACGACACCTGATCAATCTTTACGAAGCGCCCGTGCTTTTTTACGTCATTGTGATCATCGCGTCAGTCACGGGTCAGGCCGGCACGTTACCGATCCTGTTGGCATGGCTCTATAGTCTGCTCCGCCTGGCGCACAGTTACGTGCATCTCGGCTCAAACAAGGTATTGCTGAGGTTTCGCCTGTTTCTTGCCAGTCTGCTGGTTCTGGCCGCGCTGTGGGGCACGGTACTGATCGGCATGCTAATGCGTTAGATGCAACGTACAACAACCACCGGTGGCGTTTGCAGGTACACTGCCGGTTCTTCGAAAAAAAGAAACTGAGAATCCTTGTGGCCTCTGAACCAGCGGACCGTCTAGCGGTCCTGATCGACGCGGATAACGCACAACCGACCATCGTCGAAGGGCTGATGACGGAAATTGCCAAATACGGCACGGCCAGCGTGAAACGCATCTATGGCGACTGGACACAGCCGAGCTTGAAACGCTGGAAAGAATCGCTGCTCGAATACTCGATTCTGCCGATGCAGCAATTTGGCTACACGAAAGGCAAGAATTCCACAGACAGTGCGATGATAATTGACGCGATGGACCTTCTGTATAGCGGCAACTTTGACGGCTTCTGCATTGTTTCCAGCGACAGTGACTTCACCCGGTTGGCGTCGCGAATTAGAGAGACGGGGCTGATAGTTTACGGTTTCGGCGAACAAAAAACCCCGGACGCATTCGTGTCTGCTTGCGACAAGTTTATTTACACTGAGGTATTGCGCGCAGGCGAAGACGAACCGCAAAAAATCAAGCGCAAGAGTGCCGGCGAACTAAAACAGGATGCCCGCCTAGTCAACCTGATACGTAACGCGATCGATGCTTCGTCGGATGACGATGGCTGGGCCACGTTGGGCCCGGTTGGCAGCAACATTGCGAAACAATCGCCGCAATTCGACCCACGCAATTACGGTTATCGAAAGTTGCGGGAATTAATCATCGCGACCAAACTGTTTGAGCTGCAGGAAAAACGCGCTGCGGACGGTCAGTCGAAACTCATTCTCGTGCGGGACATGCGGCGCAAATAATGAGTGATTACAAAGGTCGCTGCCATTGTGGCGCCATCGGCTTTAGATTCCGCACGGCTTTGGTTCCCGCCGAGTGGGCGATACGCGCTTGCCAGTGCAGCTTTTGTCGCGCACATGACGCGCTTAGCGCCTCGGATCCTCACGGCGAACTGTGCTTCATAGCTGAAGGGAAAGAGCTGTTAAGGCGTTATCGCTTTGGGCTGCGTACCGCTGATTTTCTCCTGTGCAGTGCGTGCGGCGTTTACATCGGCGCGCTAATCGATACCTCGAGTGGGCAGTTCGGTATCATCAATACGCACGCGCTACAGCCGCAACAGACCGATCTCGCGCCGCCTTCACCGATCCAGTACGACAGCGAGGACGCGACGGCGCGCGTCGACAGGCGTATCGAGCGCTGGACGCCCGTCACTGCCAGCCCCTAGTCAATTCCCACGTTTGCCGGTTTACCTCCCCCCATCGTGGCAGTACCATGTGCGCCTTTTCGCAGGGGCATAGCGTTCCTGCAAGACTGAAGGACCGACTTGATGCCGACCGCCACGCTGATCGATGGCAAAGCCCGCGCTGCAGCACTCACCCATTCCATCTCCAAAGAGACGGCCGCGTTGCATGCCGATAAAGGCATCGTGCCCGGCCTCGCCGTCGTTATTGTTGGCGAGGATCCCGCCAGCCAGGTGTACGTTCGCAACAAACAACGCACGGCGGAGAAATGCGGATTCTATTCGGTGCAGCATGCGCTTGCCGCCGACACGTCGCAGGACAAGGTGCTCAGACTTATCGATGAGTTGAATGCCAACCCCGCAGTACACGGCATCCTGGTGCAGCTGCCGTTGCCTCAGCACCTCGACGAACAGCTCGTTACCCAGGCAATACTGCCGCAAAAGGACGTCGACGGTTTTCATTTCATAAATATTGGCAAGCTGACCGCGGGTGACACCGAGCGAGCATTCGTGCCGTGCACTCCCGCCGGCTGCATGTTGCTGATCGAGGATCAGATCGGCAAGGACTTGTCGGGACTGGATGCGGTCGTCGTGGGTCGCTCAAATATCGTCGGCAAACCGATGGCCTCGCTACTGCTGGCCGCGAACGCGACGGTGACGATTTGTCACAGCCGTACGAAAGATCTTGCCGAAGTTACGCGGCGCGCCGATATCCTGATAGCGGCGGTCGGACGTGCGAATATGATCAGAGGTGACTGGGTAAAACCGGGGGCCGTGGTGATTGACGTCGGCATTAATCGCGTCCCCGTCGAGAACGGTGGAGAAAAACGCAGCAAGCTGACGGGTGACGTGGCATTTGCAGAGGCAAGTGAAGTCGCATCAGCTATTACACCGGTGCCTGGCGGGGTTGGTCCCATGACTATCGCGCTGTTGATGGCGAACACCTTGAAAGCAGCGCGCGCCTGAATTAAAAACTGCGTTTCGATTCGAGCAGAATCTGCAGCGTGTCGATCGACGGATCGCCGTCGAGCGGAAACGCAAGATCAAGATGCACGACCTCCCGGCCGCTCGCACGCGTCGGCATGAAGCGCAAGCCAATGCCAACATCTTTCAGCCAACCCAGGCTTTTGCCGCCGGCTGGATTATCACCGAAGGTACGACCCACATCAGCGAACACGGCACCGCCAACACGCACCAGGCGGAACGGGTACCAGTTCGTAAAATACCGATACTCCGCCGTCGCCAATACGCGCTTGTCACCCACCTGGTAACGCAATGGATAACCGCGCAAACCGTTATCGCCACCCAGCGAGAGCGGTTGATCGAGATCAAGGTCTTCACCAAGGGCCGCGGACAGCGTCGTGTAAATGAGCGACTTGTCGGACAATTTCAGATAGTAGCGGCCGTCCATCTGCCACAAGGCATTTACAACATCGCCACTCTCAAGGCGGCCATGTAGCGAACTGCGAAGCAAGAACGCGCGAGACTCGAGCGAACCAAAACTGCGACTCGCACTGGCGCTGAATGGCACTGCACTTCGATCAGAGCCAAAAGCGCGACTCGCGATCCCCAATTGTGCCGTAAAGCGCCGGCCCACGTAGAAATCTTCGGTGCGCGCGATTTGGTCGTGGTTGCGCGTGGTCTCGAAGCGGTCCTCCACCACCTCTATCCCGATCCATGGGTAAACGAGCTTGCGATCCGCCGGTAGAAATTGCGGAAACTGCGGGGTGGCGGTCATGGAAAAATCGTGCTCGTCGAATGTCAGGCCCGCGCGCAGGCGCCTGACCCAGCCGCCCTTTAATCCTGCAGATCTGCCATAAAACACGGTAGCAACGCGGCTCTCAACCCGATACTCGGCGACTTCGTCGCCAAGCTCGTAGAAACGCGTTTCCGCATCATTGGCGTACAGATTCAGGCCAACCGAGCGGTGCGTATTCAGTGCGTAAAAAGGCCGCTGTAGCGAGAAATATTGCGAATCGCCGTCCGAATTGTCAGCCACACGCGCCTGCAATGACCACCAGCTGTCCCCGACGTTGCGATCCGCATACTCGAGGCTCGTTGACTCGCGATCAACGTCGTCAACAAACGCCAGTTTGACTCGCCTGCCCTTTCCGAACAGGTTTTCTTCGGAGAGGGAGGCTCGCAGCCGGTTCTCACCGCCTTTGCGTGAAATCGAAAAACCGGGAATCAGCGTCCAGACGTCACGAGTCGTAACCACAAGATCGACTGCGCCGCCCTGGTAAGCGGCAACGTGAATCCGTGCATCATAAAAATACCCGTTGGCGCGCAATATTCGTTCTGACTCTTCTACAAGGCGCACTGAATAACTATCGCCGGGACGTAGCAGCATCTGCTGGCGAATGACGTCTTCGCGCGTCAGTACGTGCAGACGATTTGCCAGTCGATACAGCGCATTGTTTTCGCCCGGCTCTGACAGATCGAATACATTGTTCCGTTCAAAGCGAATATTACCGATGACGGCACCTGCCGCTTCCAGCTCTGCACCCGTCGGCAGCGAGGTATCGTCGGTTGCCGCGAAAACACAGGCGCAGGACAGACCGAGAAAAGCGGCAGCTAACCGTGCAATCGATCGCCTGAAGATGGCATGTTCACATAGATGTCGCATCGGGGCATGTCCATGCTGAAACCAGTCGGGATAAACCGGATTTTCGAAGCTACCTGTAAGCTTCGTTTGTTTCCAGTCGGTGGCGCGCGTAAGTTCAAACCGACAATCTGCCGCAAAAGGCAGTTGCATACCGCTAGAATAGTCGACTTTCAGCCACCGCGAGACGAGAAGGAAAAGCGATAGTGCAAAAACCGGGAAAGAACTTTCGCACGATTTGGCTGGCTCCCGATAATCCTGCCATCGTACAGATCATCGACCAGCGACGCCTGCCCCATGAGTTTATCGTGGCAGACCTTAAGAGCTACCGCGACGGCGTACGGGCAATTGCGGACATGCAGGTGCGCGGCGCGCCTCTGATCGGCGGCACCGCGGCCTGGAGCCTGTATCTCGCTGCGCTGGAAAGCGATGGCAACCGGGAGCATATTGGCAAAGCAGCCGAAGAGCTTGCCGCATCGCGACCCACCGCCGTCAACCTGCAATGGGCGCTTGCCCGCATGCTGACGGCGGTTAGCGAACAGGAAGGCGCCGAGCTCGTTGCTGTATTTCGTCGAGAGGCTGAAGCTATCTGCGATGAGGATGTCGAAATTTCGCTCGGCATTGGCCGCCACGGATTGACGCTACTGGAAGCTATTGCCCGTCGTAAGAATGGCGCGCGAGTAAACGTTCTGACGCATTGCAATGCCGGTGCGCTCGCGACGATCAATTGGGGTACTGCCACCGCGCCGATCTACCTCGCCCACGAGGCAGGCATCGACATTCATGTTTGGGTCGACGAGACCCGGCCGCGCAACCAGGGCTCGCAGCTTACGGCCTGGGAACTGCAGCAAAGCGGCGTGCCGCACACGTTGATAGTCGATAACGCTGGCGGCCACCTGATGCAACACGGGATGGTCGATATCTGCATTACGGGCACGGACCGGACAACCCGTAACGGCGACGTTGCCAACAAGATCGGCACCTACCTGAAAGCGCTGGCAGCACACGACAACGACGTACCATTCTACGTGGCGCTGCCCTCAACGACGATCGACTGGGAAAGCAGCGACGGTTTGCAGGACATTCCTATCGAGCAACGTGACCCGCGGGAGGTAACGCACATCTGGGGCAGAAACGGCGAACGACTGCAGGAAATTGTTACCGTTGCGGCCGGGACGCCCGTCAGCAACTACGCATTCGACGTGACACCGGCGCGGCTTGTTACCGGCCTCATCACCGAAGCGGGCATCTGCGAGGCCAGCGCCGCCGGTCTCGCGGGGCTGTTTCCGGAGCACGCACGAATAGCCTCATGATTGACGAAGGCTATATTAAGTTTGAACTTGAATGGCGACAGGGCAAACTGCCAGACGCCGATGCCGTCGCGGAACTCAACGAGTGGCGCAAACCCCTGTATGACGCAGGCCTGATCGGTCAGTACCACGATATTGGCGTGGGCTTTGGCAATATCAGTGTCCGCAGCAACAACGGGCAGTTTGTTATCAGCGGCACGCAAACGGGTCATCTCGACACGCTTGCCGCCGAGCACTACACAACGGTCACGGCTTACGACACAGCAGCAAACAAAGTGTGCTGCGAAGGCCCTGTTAAAGCCTCCTCTGAATCCATGACGCACGCGACACTTTACGAACTCAGCAACGAGATCAACGCGGTTGTACACGTGCACAGCGCCAGACTCTGGCGCAAGTTTCTGGGCAAGCTGCCAACGACGGACTCGACGGTTAGCTACGGCACGCCGGAAATGGCTGAGGCTTTTCGGCGCCTTTATCTTGATACGGTGTTTGCCACGAACGGCATTGCTGTTATGGCCGGTCACGATGATGGCATCATTGCGATCGGGCGCAACATGCGGGAAGCGGCGCAGCGTATACTAGGTCCTTCATAGCCCGGGTAAGCATCGCGCAGGAGTGACCTATGACTCTCCGAATTTTTTTATTAGCAAGCTTCTTATTGTCGAGCCACAACGCCAGCGCCGAATACAGAACCGTTGTAATTGACGAATGGCTGGTGCCCTGGGAGGACACGCGACCACGTGATCCTTATGTCGATCAGAGCGGTCGCGTCTGGTTTGTTGGGCAGAAAGGAGATTACGCCGCGAATCTGATTCCGGAAACCGGAGAGTTTGCCCGCTACGATTTGGAACCCGGCACCGGACCCCATAATCTCATTGTCAATCAGGAAGGCATGGTCTGGTATGCCGGCAATCGCAACAGGCACATCGGATTATTGAACCCCCAAAATGGTGCGATAAAACGCATCGACATGCCCGATGGCAAGGCCCGTGACCCGCATACGCTGGTTTTTGATTCACACGGTGACATCTGGTTTACGGCACAGCACGACAACTACATTGGCAAGCTTGAAGTAGAAAGCGGCAAGGTCAGCCTCCTGGAAGTGCCCATCCGCAGAGCACGGCCGTACGGTATTGTCGTCAACTCCGACGATCAACCCTGGGCCGTCGCGTTTGGCAGCAATCACCTGTTGCGCGTGGATCCAGATTCAATGGCGATGACCAGCATCGCGTTACCGGACAAGAAAGCACGACCTCGGCGATTGGTTACAACGACGGACGGCAGCGTTTGGTGGGTTGACTATGCGCTGGGACGACTCGGAAAGTATGCTCCGGACAACGGCAGTTTTGTGCAATGGGACTTGCCGGGCGGTACTGGCAGCAGGCCCTACGGTATGGCCGTCGATCGTTTTGATCGGATCTGGTTGGTGGAAACAGGGTCGAATCCAAACCGCCTCGTGGGATTCGACACCCGGTCGAACGAAGTTTTCTCGGTCACCGATATTCCGAGTGGCGGCGGCTCGGTGCGTCACATGAGTTACTTCGAACCCGCGGGTGAGATCTGGTTTGGCACTGATACGAATTACGTCGGCCGCGCTGACGTTCACTAGCACGGGGCCTGCCGGCAAGCAGGCGACGGTTTCGCCCGCTAGGGTTGCGTCGATGCTGTTGCTGGCAGCGCGTTCAGACGAAAGCGAAAGGTTCTGCAGGTCAGCGCCGTCGCCAGCACCTGATTAGGTGCGAGCGGCTCGAAGCTCGACGCACGAATGGCGCGCAACGCCGCGCGTTTGAAAATGGGATGCGTTGCTGAACGTAATCGCGCTCGGCGGATGCGCCCGTCACTGCTTATCCGGAAACAAACGGTTGCATCACCTTCGATACGATCGCGACGCGCAATCCGCGGATACCGGGGAAAAGTAGTGATCAAGGGCGTGCGGTCGGTGGAAGTATCCAGGATGTACGGGTTCGTAACGACTACATCGTCGGCCAGCGCCGTCGGCACCATCAAAAGCATCACAATTGTCGCAGCAATCAGATACAGCAGATTGTGCTTACTGATTCGCATTGCTCTTTGACGAATCGCTGTCATCCACCGTAACTTCAGCCGCCACCGGGTACACCGCATCCATGTACATGGCGCGCGCCACTTTCAGCGTGTGGGCACCGGGGCGCAGTTCTTCACCGCGCAACAAGTCCTGCTCCGCTTTCGCGTACTGCCCGGTCTTTATGTAGATTACGGCGCGATTGTTGTAAGCCCGCCAGTTGTCGCCGTTGCGCGCAATTAACAACTCACAATACTTAATTGCTTCGACAAACTTTTCCAGCAATATATAGCCTGCGCACAAATTCGAGAGGGCCGCTTCTTCTTCGCGCGGACCCCGGGCGACCTTCAGCGCGTCCAGCGTAAGCCTGACGCCTTTCTCTCCGTCACCCATCAGCAGTGCATTGGCGCCATCCTGCAAATCTGGGTTGCTCGTGCCGATCACGGTTTTTGGGCCCATGTCGTTCTTCATACGATCGGCGCCCTGCGCCCAACAGGCAGGTGCGAAAAATGTGAACAAAAGCAATGCTACAGCGCGGCGCATGTGACTCTCTCTACGTTTCCGATACTCACTCGCGCATTGCCGTTCGCGCGTGTTGGGCATCCATTTTGGCGGCATTTCATAGTGCGATGCAGGAGGCCGTCTGTCCGGCCCCCGAGCGGTCCCGCCATACCGGCCACTCTACTGTCTATGACTGCACGAACAGGAAAAAATTCAACCGGGAGCTGCGACTTTAGCCGCTGATATACTGGCCCAGCTGCTCGATCTCAGCCTGCTGGTCCGCAATGATCGCCTTGACGAGGTCACCGATCGAAATGATGCCGGTTACCTTGCCATCGTCGACCACCGGCAGATGCCGAACCCGGCCCTCTGTCACCATGCTCATGCACTCCTGAATCGTACTCCCGCTGCTGGCGACCGCAGGGTCCTGACGCATGATGGCGCTAACCGGTATGTCATCCGATGCAAGGCCTTTCAGGATCACTTTGCGGGCATAGTCGCGTTCGCTGACCATGCCCTGTAGTTTTTCACCGTCAAGTATGACCAGTGCGCCGATGGATTTTTCCGCCATGAGTCTGACGGCATCGAGTACCGTGGCATCCGGCGAAATCGTCGTAACTTCTCGGCCTTTTACGTCGAGGAGGTGCTGGACAAGCTTCATCTATAGACCCCTGTAAATTTTCTGGACACCCAGACTGCGGTTTGACGGTACCTGGAAGGCGCATCCGATCTGAAGCGCCTGACCGCGAGTCCACCGCAACACCGGGCTGCTGATGAGGCCAGTATACGACTGTGCGTGGCCAGAAAGCACCCTTGCTAACCGGCAGCGGGGTCCTGCCAATCAGGCCTCCGCGGTGATGCGGCGTTGCAACAGCACGGCCGCATCGTTGCCTAGAGGATTTTTTTCAGGCTCTCGCGGCTGATGTTGGCACCGCAGACGATAACCACGACGCTCTTGCCGCGCAGCTCGGTCGCCTTCTTGCGCAGGCCAGCCAGCGCCACGCCGGCCGCGCCTTCCAGCAACATGTGGTGGGCATCGATAAAATCCCGCATTGCTGCAGCGATTTGCTCTTCAGATATCAAGACAAACTGACTGACCAGCTGTTGACACAACTCGAACGTGATGGCGCCCGGCTCAATGCCGCCCGCCGTACCATCTGACAGGGTCGGCGCACTTGGCAGGTCAAGTATTTTGCCATTTTGTATCGACTCCGCCATCACTGCCGAGGCGACCGGTTGGCAGGCGATAATTTGGAGATTCGGGTAGGCGGAACGCAAAAACGCACCAGCCCCGCTGACGAGACCGCCGCCACCTACCGCAACGACGAGGGCATCCACTTTGTTTAACTGGCGAGCAATTTCTACGCCGCAGGAACCTTGCCCGGCGATGACGGCAGCGTCATTGTAAGGCGACAGGTAATGCATGCCTTTCGCATGAGCGTATTCACGTGCATGCAGTTCCGTGTCGAGCCCATCGTGCCCGAAGAATTCCACGGTGACACCTGCGCGGCGAATAGCTTCGACTTTTACGCTTGATGTCTGTTCGGGCACGAAGATCATGCCTGCAACCTTGAGTTGCGCCATTGCCCAGGCAACAGCCGCTCCGTGGTTACCGCTAGAGGCAGCGACGGCGCCCTGGCCGCGCTGGTCAGCGGTCAGTGAGAGCAACTTGTTGAAGGCGCCACGCAATTTGAAAGATCCGGTTAACTGCAGGTTCTCCAGTTTCAGCCATACATTGGCTCCCGTCTGCTCACTGAAATAGGGCGAGTGCTCCAGTGGCGTCTGGCGAATATAGGGAGATATGCGGTTGGCAGCGAGGACCGCATCCGCAGGCAGGCGATCAAGATTCATCGCGCTACTGTACCGCAGCAGACGCGCGAACGGCAGCGGCGTTAACGCTCGATGGTGTAGCTGATATCAACACCTGCTGCCTGTCTGCCTGACGTCGCCTTGATGCCGAAACCCTTTGTAAGGTCATAGCGCACGCTGATGACGTTTTCGCGATCAAACAGTCCAATGCCGTAACTTGCATAGAGTTTCGGCGCAATGTACGTACCAACATCTAGGGCACCGACCCCCTGGTCATAGTTGAAGTCGCTGCCGGTCGCGAGCAAGGTCAACGCGCGATCCGGCGAGGTAGTGGGCGTCGTGTAGACCTCAAGTTTCGGGCGCTGCGCGGTACCGCTGACGAAAACGCCCGCGCGGCGCACCTGTGAATTGCCGAAAATTTCGCGCTCTGCGCGAATCCGCAGCTGCGGATTGCTGGCAGGTGCGTTGGCGTAGCGGATCGTGCCCTCTGTTATCTCAAGGAGCTGGCCGTATGCTTCGAATTTGCCGCTAACAGCAAAGTTGCCGGTGGCTGACGGAAGCGCCGGGCCTTCCCATTGATAGGTCGTCTTACCGCGAACGCGCGCTTCCGCGACGTCAAGATCTATCGCAACGTCATCGCCCAGCTCGAGCGCTATGCTCCCACCGAAATTCAACGGCGACGCCGGTTCTTCGCTGGCGGCGCTGACGGGCTGCACCGGCCCAACGTACACCACATCTTCGCTCTCGCTGACACCGCTGTTAATGAACGCAATGGACGCGACGCGCGCCGTCGGCACGACGACTTGACCATTAATCTGAATGTCATTGCCGCGGATACCCAGCTCTATCTCGGGATTTATAACGACCCGCAAATCAGGCAAGTCAACGATGGACAGATTTTCACCCGCCAAAGACACCTCAAAACCGCCGCTGAGGCCTTGCAGGTAATCGGCACTGCTGCTGATGCGCCCGCTGCCTTCGCCCGCATCGAATGTGGATGTGAGTTCTACACGGTTGCCCGCAAGCACTTTGCTGCTTAGCTGGATATTTTCGAGGCTCAGTCCGAGCGGCTCGTACATTACACGGCCGTCGCGGACGGCAAGACCGCCAGCGAAATTCGGCGTGCCTAGCGTGCCGTCTATACTGATATCCGCGTCCAGACTGCCGCCCGCTTCCTTGATCTGCGGCAGAATGCGAGCGCCGACGCCAAGATCGCGCACAACGGCCGTCAGGTTTCCTTTGATCGGGCTTGCCTGTCCCTGAGCGACATCGGCGACCCGAAACTCACCTGCAATTTCAGCGGCGTCCGAAAACGGCAGACTCACTTCACCCGCCAATAGCTGGCCGTCCTGCAACTCAAACGACACGAAGCCTGCGCGCGTCCTCAGCGTGAGACTATCGTCAATAACATTCAGTATCTGGCCCGGTGTAATGTCGATACGCCCTGTACCGGAGGGCCGGCCGCGCGGCCCGGTTGCCACCTCCATCGTCCCGCTAAGCACCTGGTCAAACTTTAGATTCGTACTGGTGAAAGAGCGCAGCAAATCGAGCGGGAGTTCCGTAAGCGCGAAGCTCGCCCGGTATTGCTCGGGAGACAAGAGTTGGCCACTCAGACAGAGCTCTCCACCCCCGCTGACGTCAATACAACTTTGACCGAGCATTGCCGAGTTTTGTCCGATCTCCAGCGCTGCGCTATCACGCAGCGCCAGAACAAGATCGTCGCGACCTTGAAACTGCAGATTCTCGATATCCCCCCGCCACATCGTGGCTTCGAGTGGCTGCGATTCATCGACGCCGCCCTGCAATGCCAAATTTAATGATCCGTCCTCCCTTTGCATCCCGAACTCAAGCTGATGCGCCGCCGGCGCACCGCGTAACGCCAGTGTTGCGGCATTCATTGCATAATTTGCGACAACGAGTTCTTGCGCCTCGATCAAAAGTGCAAACGGCTCGCCAGTGGCGTCAGACTCATTGCGGATAGCCAGCTGCGCCGCATGGAACTGCTCGTAGCCGAGGTCCTCGCCGGTCATCGTCACGGACAGTAGCGGCCATTCATCGCCGGCCTTTAGAACGCCGTCCGCCTGCACGCTGCCAACGGCGCCTGGTACCAGGTCGGTCAGCGACGCACTTGCCAGCGAAAAAGTAACACCGTCTGAATCTTGCCAATCCCCGTCAAGCTGCAAGCGTGAAGAGTTGGACTGAATTTGCAAATTGTTGAAACGCAGCATGTCGGTCGTCAACCGCATACGTCCGCTGGCTGACACCTCGCGGCCGCGCACGTCGCCCGTTAAGGCGGCAATATTTACATCTAGCTCGAATGGCTCCAGTACGCCGCTGGCAGTGAAATTTGCGCTTACCTGCCCTGGCCATGCGGGCACCAGCGGCGTAATGCGTGTATCGGTTGACGCAAGCTCGGCTGACCAGCGTCCGCCTGCGCGTCTGTCGAAAACCAGCTGGCCAACGACATGACCGCCCAGCACCGCGCTGTCTTTGATAGCGATAGCCAGTGAATCGAGATCGCCCTCGCCCTCAATCTCAAAACGCCCCTCCGGCAAGTCCCTGGCGCCAAGCGCAACCTGACCTTGCAGCGTCCAGTCATTGGTTTTTCCTTGCAGGTTTAGCGTCGCCGTCTGACTGTCAATCTCGGCGCTCGCGGGAGGCAGCGGCCACTGAAGGTCTTGCCAGGTCAGGTCAATGTCGAGATTACCGTCGAGCGTATTGACGTTGCCGGTGCCGGCTATGGTTGCATCACTGTCGCTGTGAACGACCTCGAGACGGTCAACTTCGAGTCGTCCATCGAGATAACTAAACTCGGACAGCCCGCTGACGAACTGTGCTTCAGGCCACGTGGGCAACCAGCGCTGAGGGTCGAAGCGCTGCACCGTGAGCAATGCCGAGGCCGCAAACTTTCCTCCCCAGGAAATCGCGCCCGTCGCAGTTGCGTCGATGTCGCTCGATGACAGCACCAGTTGCTCGACAGTTAGCGACTGCAAATCGCCCGAGACCGTCGCGGTAACCTCAACGGGCGCTGCAAGCTCAGTGTTCACCTGCGTGTCGAGTTGTGCTGCGTAGTCATCAAAGTTTCCTGATAGCCGCAGGACAAGATCGGTCAGGTGCAGCCCCGAATCCGAAGTTTCCCGCGGCAAATCGAAGCGGCCGGACTCTATCAGCAAGTTGAGGTTTGCATTGCCGGGCACGTCGGTTATTTGTCCGCTGACCTTGAGTGCCGGCTCAGCACCGTTAACTGCCACGATAAGCTTTTGCAAATTGCCGGCAAGTTGCACTCGCAGAGTTGCAGGGAGCCACGCAATGCGCGCGGCATTGCTATTGACCTCGCTTGCCACGCTAAGTTTGTATGGCTCTTCGAGTGCGAGGCTCGCAGCACCGGTTACGCGCATGTCCTGGCTCGAATACCTCAAACGGTCGATTGTCAGCGATTCATCCCACGTCGCAACAAATGTAAGGGAGTCAAACGCCAAAATCTCTGCACCTTCTGGCGCCAGCAACACGACGTTTTCCAGCAGCACGTCGTCCACACTCAGCCCGATTGGCAATTGCAACGACGACAGCACGTCGTCGATGTTTGCCGCACCTGTCTCGCCTTCGTCACCGGTCGCAAGCAGCTGCACATTGACACCGTCCGCGTGCAGGCTGGTCACTTCAAGGGTCCAACCCCACCAATCAGGATCCAGCGCCAGTGACAATGTACTGGCGCGCACATCCACACTGCTGTCGCGGTAGTAAACTTCTTGCAAGACGATGCCCTGCCGCAGGTTGCCGCTCAATGATGCTGCTGAAATGGTGTCGGGTAACGCGTTGACGGCGCGCGCCCACAGCCACGCGGCGCCCGCATCAGTCCGCAGCAACCAAAACGTCAGCGCAACGACGCAGATTACTAACGCAGCGGCCGTGATCGACAGGTAGCGCAACGCAGGCTTTATCACAGCAGCGGCGACCCCATCGTGAAATGAATGCTCCAGGGCTTGCCTTCGATATCCAGGCCTCTCGCGAAATCGACCCGCACGGCGCCGGCAATCGAATACCAGCGCACGCCAAAACCAACGCCCTTGCGCAGCTCAGCCGTATCCCAGTCGTTGAATGCGTTGCCGATATCTGCAAAGCCGGCGATCGACCAACGCTCCGCAACTTTCATTTCTATCTCGGCACTGCCGGTAACAATGTTGTTGGAACCAATATCATTGTCGCTAAGGCCATCAAAGTCGTAGCCGCGCACGCTGGACCCGCCGCCAGCCTTGAAACGATAGGTATCCGGCAGCTCCGTTACAGACAGACTGAAGGGCTCGTCGGCGATACTTCCTGACAGTTTTTTGACGTCGGCATTGCTGTACCCGACTTCCGCGCGCAGCAAGAATTTGAAGCGCTCGCCGATCAGGTAGCCGCGCCGGCTCGATAGATAAATCTGCGAAAAGTCGCGCGCCGAACCCCAGGCACTATTGGCGGTTAAAATCCTGGCCTGTTCATGGTGTCCTTCAGTTGCAAATCCCTGCCCCCGCACCGTCGGCCAATCCCACTCGATTCCTAACGCGATGGTGTTGACGGTGTCCTTAAAAATTCCGGCAAAGCGTGGATCCTGTGAAGCGGCGAGGACGCCAGGATCCGCGTCGGCGCCCGGCTGATAGTCAAAAGTTCCGCGCACCAGCTCGACAAACACTGTCTCGAATATTTGCTGAAAGCCCTGCTTACGATCTCGTATTTGCAGCCGGCCAATGCGTGCCTCGATATCGTCCACCTGGCCATTCGCGAGCTGGACGAAGCTCTCGTCAAACGCATTGCGTTTGAACTCAAGATCCTGGTTCTCCGATCGCAGGCTGGCAGAAGCAACCCAATATTGCCGCTTGGCGGTTTTGCGGGGAACGCGGTAATCCGCACGAATCGAGGTCTCGTCGTCAAACTCCCGGTAACCGGTGCCGAGATCAATTCGGTCACCGCGCCGTGACAATCGATGACGGCTCCACAAACCCTGCAGGCGGATACCGGTGTCAGTACCAAACCCCAGCGTTCCCTGGTAGGTGTCCCGCCTGTCGCTTTGCAGTACCGCCTGCAGATCTACAACGGGCGGCGAATCTTTGAGCTGCCGATCCTCGCGAACTTCGATATCCGAGAAATAGCCAGTGCGCCACAAGTCCAGTCGAAATTGTTCCAGCAATTCCGCACTGTAGGCTTTGCCGGGATAAAAGCGCGGGACATTATCCAACACCCAGGGGTGCAGGATATCCTGCTGATATTCGATTTCGCCGAAAAAAGCTTGCGGTCCGGTATCTAGCGTGAGCGTCAACGCCGCCGTGTTGGCCGCCAGGTCGATGGCAATCCGTTGTTCAACAAATTTTGACGAAAGGAATCCTTGCGCTTCGGCCACTGCCAGCGCCGCCTTTTTTTGTTCCTCCCAGCTTAACTGGTTGAGCACTGCGCCTTTCTGTAGCGGCCAGCCGCGGCGCCAGGTGCGTAATTCGCCGTTGTCAGCTCCCGCACCTGTGACGCTGATGTTTGCTTCCGCAACGCTGAGCGGTGGTCCTGACTGAATTTGCAGACGCATCTCCCAGGTCTCGTCGCCAACCTCGCGCACGCTGCTCAGGATTTCCGGTTGGTAGTAGCCGTAGGGTTTTAACGCTGCGCGAACCCGCTCTTCCGCCGTCATGCGCAAATCGTCAAAGCGGCGCGCGGCGAGGCGGCTTGTTTCGGTAAATGCGAAGCTATCGAGGTGCTGCTGAATGTTGCTCAATAGTGGCTCATTGACGCCGTTCACCGCATAACGAAGCTCATCCGCGAGCGTGAGCGCCGGCAGTAGCACGGCAAGCACCGTCGGGAGTGCGATCGGCATTTTGAAGTGCATTCTTTTACCTGGGTTAGCAGAGGTCGGGCATTGTAATGGCCAGACGCTCCACCGCACGAGAAGGTTTTCCTCGCTGTCCGTGACGAACGGGCGGGCCATGCGCCAATACTGACCAATACTGACCGTGAATCAAACGGGGGGTTCGCGGCGGAGTTCAAAACCGTGGGAATCGCAGACACCGATTTTGCAACCTGGCTGCATCCAATCGGATGCGACAGGCATCGATACAGCAGCGAAGGTGGCTGCAGGAGGAAAGTGAGGATCGACCCGCTATACGGCCGGCGGCCGGCGGCAGACGTGCCGTTGCGTCGCAACTTTATAGTGTTATACTTAACTACAACACTAAACTACCATACTGAATCCTCCGGGTGCCGGTAAGCAAACGGGGTTCGCGCTGAGCTGCAGGAAAATGCCATGATCTTGTCCACCGCTACGATCAGATCAATGTCTTGCGAAATACGGCGATGGAGCGCCCGCACGGGAGCCCGGCGAGACCCGCACTTAAAGCGACTGAGCGAGTCAATATTTCAGGAACCGGTATTGCGCGGCAATTCGTTGTGAGAGATGTCTGAAAGTGACCGGCACCCAGGCGCGCCACAAGAATCACACGTGTCTGACCGACAGAGGCACTCGATAAGATAAGAAGTGAGAGGGAGCGAGAGACGATGAAATTCTGGAAGACGGTAGGCAGCGTTGCCGTCATTGTGCTGATCGGTGCCTGTGGCGAAATGCCGGGTGACGATGGCGATGAAGCCGAGAAAGAAGCGGCGGCACCGATACCGGTCGAGATTGCGGTCCCCACTCGCGCTGATATTTCCGCGACGTACACGGGTACCGCGGCCATCGAAGCGTTTGCTGAGGCCACGGTAATTGCGAAAGTCGGTGGCGAGATACTGAAACTTTATGCCGAAGAAGGTGACGAGGTGTCTGCCGGTCAAACCCTTGCCAAGCTGGACGGCGACCGCCTGCGATTGTCGTTGAGACAATCCGAAGCAAACCTGCAAAAACTGCGGCGTGATTTTCAACGTAATCGTGACCTGAAAGAAAAGAGCCTGATCAGCCAGGGCGATTTTGAAAAAATTCAATACGAAATGGAGGCACTCGAGGCTTCTTATAACCTCGCCAAGCTCGAGCTCAGTTACACAGAGATCAAGGCCCCCATCACCGGCGTTGTTTCGGCGCGCCTGGTCAAAATTGGCAATACGATCGCCGTCAATGCGCCGGTTTTCGAGATCACCAGCCTGGATCCGCTGGTAATTTACCTGCACATACCGGAACGAGAATATCGGCGCATAGCACGCGGGATGCCGGCTGAAATTACCGTCGACGCTTTGGCCGGTCAGCGTTTCCCGGCAACAATTTCGCGCATCAGTCCGATTATCGATGCCACAACCGGCACCTTCAAGATCACCGTTGAGGTAACCGATGACGAGCGTCGCCTGAAGCCTGGGATGTTTGCCCGAGTCGCTATTGAGTCGGATGTCCGTCGCGATGCCCTGCAAATTGCGCGCGCTGCGATCATTGACGACGAGGAGCCGGCCGTTTATGTCGTTGAAAAAGACACAGCGAAACGGCGCAGCATCACGACAGGACTTGCGGCAAACGGCATGATCGAAATTATTTCCGGTTTGGCCGGTAACGAACGTGTTGTGGTGGTTGGTCAAACCGGCCTGCGTGACGGTGCATTGGTAGACGTCATCAACGTCGACAGCCCGCCAGTACCGGAAGCCGCTGCTGACAAAGCAGACCAGGCTGCGACCAATTTGCAGCCTGACCAGAGCTAGGCGAGGCGCACCGTGGGTCGCCTGATTCAGATCGCGACAGAGCGCCGCATCACGGTCCTGATGTTTACTGTGGCAATTGTGCTATTCGGCATGGTGTCGCTGTCACGACTCAACGTTAATCTACTCCCGGATATTTCCTACCCTACAATCACCGTGCGCAGCGAACTCACAGGTGCAGCACCTGCCGAGATCGAAAACCTGCTGACGAAACCAATCGAAGAAGCTGCCGGGGTCATTCGTAACATGCGGCGCATTCGGTCCGTGTCGCGCACCGGCCAGGCGGACGTTACGCTGGAGTTCCTTTGGGGCACCGATATGGACATCGCCGGCGTTGACGTGCGCGAAAAAATAGACATTCTGGAATTGCCACTGGAAGCGACGCGGCCGTTGCTGTTGCGTTTCGACCCATCGAGCGAACCGATAATGCGACTGGGTTTGTTGCGGTCCGAAACGTCGGCGAGCGGTGCAGGCAACAATGAAAGTTCGCTCAAAGCGCTGCGCCGGCTGGCGGAAGACCGCATCAAGAACGAGCTCGAGGCCGTTGAAGGCACGGCGGCCGTCAAGGTGAGCGGCGGCCTGGAAGACGAGATCCAGATTCGCGTCGACCAACGCAAGTTGTCGCAGCTCGGCATCAATATCAATGACGTCGCGAACCGGTTGCGCGCCGAAAACGTTAACTTGTCAGGTGGCCGACTCGAAGAAGGCAGCCAGCGCTTTCTCGTCCGTACCATCAATGAATTTAAAGATGTGGCCGCATTCCGCGAAGCCATCATTGCTGACGTCGATGGGACGCCTGTTTACCTTCAAGACGTCGCGAGTGTTTCGCGTGGCTACAAGGAGCGTGAAGCAATCACGCGCGTCGATGGCCGCGAGTCGGTGGAACTGGCGGTCTACAAGGAGGGTGATGCCAACACCGTGCAGGTCGCACGCCGCATTGCAGAACGCCTCGATCGTCTTCGTGAGACGCTGCCGCCGGAAATCGAGCTCAAACTCATCTATGACCAATCATCTTTTATCTCAGCAGCGATCCAACAGGTCACCTCCGCGGCAATCAACGGCGGAATTCTTGCGATAATCGTGCTTTACGGCTTTCTTCGCGATGCACGTTCAACCGCCATCATCGCGGCCGCAATCCCTGTTTCTATTATCGGCACCTTCCTGCTGATGTATGGCAACGGCGTGTCTCTTAACATCATGTCGCTCGGCGGCATCGCGTTGGCGGTGGGTATGCTCGTGGACAATGCAATTGTAGTCCTCGAAAATATTGTTCGAAAGCGCGAGCAGGGACACTCGTTGCGGGAAGCCGCCCGCACGGGCACTACTGAAGTAGCAACGGCAGTGACGGCTTCGACATTAACGACGATCGCCGTATTTTTCCCGATGGTGTTCGTCAGCGGAATTGCCGGCCAGCTGTTTCGAGACCAGGCATTGACCGTAACCTATGCGCTTTTGTTCTCGCTGCTGGTTGCGCTCACCCTGATTCCAATGTTGGCCGCGCTGACTCCGAATGCACGCTACGTCGATCCGGCCGCTGATGCGGCGCCCGGACGTTTTACTCGCGGCGTAGCTATGATCATTTTCGGACTTGGCTCTATCGTTCGCTTCATCGGCCTCGTCCTGCGTTGGCTGCTGTGGTTGCCGAGTACAGCTATTGAGAAGGGTTACGGAGCGACAGCGAATGTATACCGCACGCTGCTTGACTGGTCACTTGCGCATCGCGCCGTCGTGTTGCTTGGAGCGCTGCTTATCTTTGCCGGCACGATGGCCCTGATTCCACGACTGGGTAGCGAACTGATTCCGCAATTCTCGCAAGGCGAATTCTCGTTGACGCTGCGGCTGCCACCGGGTACGCCGCTCAATGAGACTGACAACGCAATCCTTCTCGCACAGGACGCCGCCGCCAACATCGACGACATTGCGTTGACTTATTCGGTCGCCGGCAGCGGCAATCGGCTTGATGCAAACCCGGTCGATGCCGGCGAACACAGTGGCTCTCTGAACGTTACGCTGCAAAAAGGGGCGGGGCGCGCCGCCGAAGAACGCACAATGACGGCGTTGCGTGCCGCTGTAGGACGCATCGCCGGCATCCAGTACGAATTCAGCCGACCGTCGTTGATCAGTTTTGACAGTCCGTTACAGATCGAGATTGCAGGTTTCGATCTCAATGCACTGGAACGCGTCAGCGAACGTCTCATACGTGAACTGGAGAATTCGGGCCGCTTCACCGACGTGCGCACAACCTTCGAACAGGGCAATCCCGAGATTCAGATCGAGTTCGACCAGGAGCGCGCCGCACGACTGGGTCTGGCCGTGCGGGATATTGCGGACGTAGTCGTCACCAACGTCCGCGGCGAGGTGGCCACGCGTTACACCTGGCGAGACAAGAAAATCGACGTTCTGGTCAAGAGCGTTGACAGTCAGAACAGCAGCATCGATGAAATCCGCGGTTTGATTATCAACCCCGCCGCAGACCGGCCGGTTACGCTGGATGCCGTCGCAACTATCAGTATTTCGCGTGGGCCCGCCGAGATTCGCCGCGTCGCCCAGGAACGCGTTGCTATCGTCAGCGCTAACCTGGCCTTCGGAGACCTCGGCAGTGCGGTGGCCGAAGCGCGCGCAATTATCCAGCGCATACCGACGCCTTCCGGACTTTTAACCAGCGTGTCGGGCCAGAATGAAGAAATGGAAGAGTCGTTCACGTCAATGAGATTCGCGTTGGCACTCGCAGTATTTCTTGTCTATCTCGTCATGGCATCGCAGTTCGAATCGCTCATTCACCCGCTGGTCATCATGTTTACTATTCCATTGGCCCTGGTGGGCGCTGTCCTTGCGCTGTTCGTAACCGGCACAACTTTAAACGTGGTGGCCTTTATCGGCGTCATCATGCTGGCGGGAATCGTAGTCAACAATGCGATTGTGCTCGTTGATCTCATTAACCAGTTGCGCATGCAGGGGCGAGAGCGCCTCGACGCAATTCGCGAAGCGGGCCGTACGCGCTTGCGACCTATCCTGATGACTACGCTGACAACTGCGCTCGGACTGCTGCCGATGGCTCTCGGTTTTGGCGAAGGCGCCGAGATCCGCGCGCCCATGGCAATTACGGTCATCGGTGGCCTGCTTACCTCGACGTTGCTGACACTCGTGGTTATCCCGGTTTTCTATTCAATTCTGGACCGCAAACAAATCATCGCCGACGACGCGATGCTTGCGGCCAGCAAGCCGTAGACTCATGAAGCACACGGAACTCGCATTGCGTCGACCCATCACCACGGTGATGATATTCGTTGCATTGGCGTTGACGGGCATGCTCGCCTCTCGCCTGTTGCCGCTGGAAAAATTTCCGGATATCGCCTTCCCTGGCATTTTCGTGCAAATCCCTTACGAATCCTCGACGCCGGAAGAAATAGAAAGACTGATTACCCGGCCCGTCGAAGAGGCGCTGGCGACGTTGTCAGGCGTTGAACGAATGCAGTCGTCGTCGACCGAAGAGAGAGCGCAGATATTTCTGCGTTTCGGCTGGGATGTCCCAATGGGCGCAAAGGGTATCGAGGCCCGCGCCAAGGTTGATGGCGTACGTCATCTATTGCCGGCGGATGTGCGCAGAATCCTGATTTTTACAGGCTCGCTCGGCGATCAGCCTGTCCTTGAGCTGCGAATTTCCAGCGACCGCGACCTGTCAGATAGCTACGACCTGCTCGATCGCGTCCTTAAACGCCGTATAGAGCGCATCGAGGGAGTGTCCAAGGTTGAGCTCCGCGGCGTCGATCCGCGCGAGGTTCGCATCCTCCTGCTATCCGACCGGCTCGCGGCGCACAATGTCGATATCCAGGACCTGCAAAAGCAGCTGCAGCAAAGTAACTTCGCCGTCAGCGCGGGCTATATAACGGACGCCGGCTTCCGCTTTGCCGTTCGTCCCAGTGGAGAGTTTTCGTCAGTTGATGAAATAGCGACCCTTGTGATCAACGACGAGGGATTGCGCTTGCGGGACATCGCGAACGTTGAGCTGCGCAGTCCCGAACGCGACTACGGCCGCCATCTTGATGGCGAGTATGCGATCGGCGTGTCGATCAGCAAGGCGACCGGCGCGAACATGGTGGAGGTCACTGACCGCGTCATGGAAGAGGTTCGGCTGATCGGCGACTTGCCGCAGATGCAGGGCATCAACATTTTCGATCTCGATAACCAGGGCGACAGCGTGCGCAAATCGCTGCGCGATTTGCTCAGCGCTGGCCTGATTGGCGGCGTGCTGGCGATTCTGGTTTTGTACCTGTTCCTGCGGCAACTCTCGACCACGCTGATCGTCACGGCCTCTGTGCCTTTTTCACTTACGATTACGCTTGGCGTCATGTACTTCGCCGGTCTTTCGCTCAATATCCTGTCGATGATGGGCCTGATGCTGGCGGTGGGCATGTTGGTTGACAATGCGGTCGTTGTCACCGAAAGCATATTTCGTTATCGCGCCCTTAATCCGCAGGAACCGCTCAAGGCGACGCTCGATGGCGTACGCGAGGTCGGACTCGCAGTCATAGCGGGCACGGCAACAACGATCATCGTATTCTTGCCCATAATGTTCGGCGTCAAAACGAATATCACGGTGTTCCTGACGCACGTAGCGCTCACTATTATCGTCGCATTGGTAGCCTCGTTGTTGATCGCGCAGACGCTCGTACCGATGCTTGCCGCTCGGGTGCAGGTACCTCGTAAAGCGTCAGGTGGTTTTCTAATGCAAGGCCTGGCCACGCGCTACGAGCGTAGCCTGCGCTGGGTACTCGGCCATCCCAAATCGACTTTCGGCGGAATTGTACTCATTTGCGCCATCGGCGTTCTGCCACTCATTCCGGCGCTCAACCTCGTCAAATTTGACACGTTTCCTCAGGACGTCGGGCGGCGGCTATTCATGCCCTACCACGTGGAAGGACAGCACCCTCTTGAACAGGTGGAAGCGGCGGTGGACAAGATCGAAGGTTACCTGTTTGCGAATAAAGACGAATTCAACATTCGCTCGGTCTACAGTTACTACGACAAGGGCGAGGCGTCGTCGACGCTATTATTGACGGCCGAAGAGGACGCGACACTATCGACGCCCGAAGTCATTGCAAAAATTGAGGAAAACCTGCCGCAGCTCGCTATTGGCAAGCCCAGTTTCCAGTTTGACCAACAGGGGGGTGGCGAGGGTTTCAGCCTGCAGATCAGTGGCGACTCCACGGCGCGACTGAACGAGCTGGGTGTTGAGGTCGCACGTTTGCTGGCGCGCGTACCGGGGTTGGTCGACATTCGATCTGATGCGCAAAACGGGGAGCGCGAAATTCAGGTAACGATCGATCGTGAACGCGCTGCGTCACTCGGCCTGACGGCGCAGGCCGTCGCCAGTACGATCGCCGGCGCGATGCGGGGCCAGAACTTGCGCGAGTTTCGCGACGACGACGGCGAAATCCGTGTGCGCCTCGCGTTTCGTGCCAGCGACAAACAAACGATAGAGCAACTTGGCTTGCTATCGGTTTTTACACCCACCGGTCAGCGCGTACGTCTCGATTCTATCGCCAGCTTTAGTGCCAGCCGCTCGCCGGAAACCATTCGTCGCACCGATCGACGCACGTCGGTCATACTTTCAGCAAACCTCGATGAGGATGCTTCCCTGGATACGGCGCGGCCGGAAGTCGAGAAACTGATGGAAGGATTTACGTTGCCGGCGGGTTACAGCTGGAAACTCGGCAAGGGATTCGAAAATACCGACGAGACCCAGGCCATGATGGCGCAAAACACGCTGCTGGGTATCGCCTGCATCTTCCTCGTCATGGCGGCATTGTTTGAATCGTTGCTGTTTCCGTTCGCAATCATCCTGGGGTCGATCGTCTTCTCTGTGTTCGGCGTTTTCCTGTTTTTCGCGATTACTGACACGACGTTTTCCTTCATGGCGTCGATCGGCATCCTGATTCTGATCGGTGTGGTCGTGAATAACGGCATTGTCCTCATTGATCACGTAAACAATCTGCGGCAGGAAGGTTTGTCCCGCAATGAAGCCATAGTCCAGGGTGGTCGTGATCGCCTTCGGCCCATTTTGATGACAGTTGCGACAACAATCCTCGGTCTCACGCCACTAGCCGTCGGCACGACACAAATTGGCGGCGACGGCCCACCTTATTACCCGATGGCGCGAGCGATCATTGGCGGGCTGGCATTTTCGACGGTGGTTTCGCTACTCGTTGTTCCGGCCTTCTACGCTTATTTCGACACGCTCGCGAACTGGAGTCGCCGTGTTATGCGCCAAGCCAGGGCATTGCGCGCAACTGTCGGCGCATGAGGCGCGCAAGCGGCACCAGCAACAGAAGCAACAGTCCGTAGCCGTTGCCGCCACCGCCGTGACCGACCACCACGATATTGTCGACAACAGGTGCATCGCGCTGAAAATCCTCCAGCGGCAGATAGGAAAGCTCCGAACTGTCCGCGGGGCCAAAGCTTGCGAGGAACGCCCCGTCAAATGCGTCATACAGTTCGATTAGCATGTCGTAGTCAGCAGCCGGGTAGCCGCTTTCGAGCTCGGTCACTATGACGTATTCATCGTCACCGGTCGCGCCATTGATAATAAAGTCGTCGGTCGCTGCATATTCATTCCAGGGCCCGCCTTGCAGGCTGAGAAACACGACCGCGTACACATCGACCGCCTCGTAGACTGTATCGGCGTCGAAGAGCAAATCAATACCGAAGTAATAGCCGTCATAGTCATCATCACCAAACAGCACGACATCCGCATCATAGAACCAGAAATCATTGTTGGCAGTCTTACTGCTGACATTGCTATCCGACTTCCTGCTCGCCGCACGCGTCCCGCCCGTCGACAGGCTTTCGTAGTCGCGCCGGACTGAAGCGCCTTTCTCACCGTCGCGGCCACCATGCGCGATCTGCGTGACAACAGACACGCGCGGACCGATGGTGTTTTGATCTGCCGCAGGCAATACCGCGGGTGCTAAGAGCAATATCACCAGCGCCATGAGCGCCTGACGGTAGCCGATTGTGGAAAAGTTTGCCGCGTTCATGATGATTGCTCCTGTCGCACACTGCCTTGGGTCTGTCGCGATTAAAGCGCACTCGGCATGAACCGTCGCTGAATCAGTAGAACGCGGATAACCATTAGCTGAACAAGAGCTGAACCCGGCGCCACGGCACTTGCAACCCATCTTGCCAGCCCTTTGGACTGACGCTGTCGCGCGGCACGTCGAACGATGCGTCGCTGACCGGTGTCAGAGATTGGCGAGCAAGCGAACTGCAGTCCGCCCCTGGGTCAACTGCCGAGCAGTTTTTCCAGGTTGCTTACGCGCATCGCGATGTCGTTCAGGATTTTCGCAACGGTATCGATTTCGTGGCTCACCGCATCGTAATCGCGTTGCTCAATGGCTTCGCGAACGCCCGGCAGCGTTTTTACACCGTAGCCTGTATAAAACCCCGGCGCATAGAGGTGATGTCTGTACCAGGGCCGACCGTTGAGGCCGGCGTCACGCGTCAGCAACCGCTCGCTCGTGTACAAGAGTTCATTTATCGACTGCGACGGAGTTGCGCCGGACTCCAGCGCTTTGCCATACGCTGCAGCGGCAGTCTGCAAGTCCTGCAGGGCGTTCTGCAACGGTGCAAAATTGAAAAATGGCACGGGCGTTTCAGCCACCGGCGGTCCAAGCGTTTTTTTGGGATCGAGCGCAAGCTTGAAAAGCCCGTCATCGAGATAGCGATTGCGGCGGGTCGTCTGCTCGCGCATGTCGGCGGCGAGCTTTTCAATTTCCTTTGCGTAAAGTGCGACGTTGTCGGCAAGACCTTCGAACTCAAACGGTAGCAGCGCTGCGTTTGCGAGGCGCAACGTCGCGCGTCCGGCGACTTTTGACAGAGTCACACCATACTCCAGCCCCGGATCACGCCAGGTCGTGAAATGTTGCTCCGTGTCGTACAGCGTATGGTAGCTGCCGTCGGGGCCTTCGCCTCCAAAACTGATATTCGCGGAAGCGATGCCGAGATGTTGCAGAAACGGGGTGTAGTCTGAACCCGAACCCAGCGGGCTGATGCGGAGGGTGTCGCGGTTCGCCTCCTTACGTTCACCATCATTGCTCGCATTCACGAGCAGTTGAGCGCGGCGACGTGCCTTGACCGTCGCGCCGGTTTGCGGGTCAATGACATCTTGCGTAACTCGATCGAAAAATCGCTCCAACGTATGGCTGCCGCCAATTCGGACAAAGCCGCGACTGTTGCCGTCTGTATTCAGGTACGCAACGGCGTGTTCTTTCAATGAATCCGCGTGATGCTCCGCCCATTCGGTTGAACCGATCAAACCCGGCTCCTCGGCATCCCAGGCCGCATAGATAATTGTGCGCCCCGGCCGCTTACCGCTCTTCGCCAGCATGCCAACCGCTTTGGCCTCAGACATCAGCGCCACCAGGCCGGAAATCGGATCGGCAGCCCCATGGTTCCATCCGTCGTGGTGGTTGCCGCGAATAACCCACTGGTCTGGAGAGTGCTCGCCCTCCATTCTCGCAATCACGTTATAGGCGCTTACGGTTTCCCAATTGAATTTGAGTTTCATCCGGACACGAGCAGGACCGGGTCCGAAGTGGTAGGTGATCGGCAAAGCCCCCCGCCACTCTGGCGGCACCGCATCGCCGCCCATCGCGCTTAAGAGCGGCAGCGCATCTCTTTGTGAAATTGGCAAAACCGGTATGCGAGTCAATGTTGTCGCCTTCGTAAGCGGCAGTCGCCTCGCTTTTGCGGTAGCACCTCGTCCCGGCGTCAGTACATCGCCAGGATAGGTTGGCATGTCCATAACCGAGCCACGCTGGACCGCGCTTGCATGCTTGAACGGACCGTTCGGGTAGACATCCCCTCGCCCATACCCGTCATCCCCCGGATCCGAATATAGAATTGTTCCGATCGCGCCCTTTTCTGCAGCTAGCTTGGGTTTGATGCCACGCCACGAGCGGCCGTACTTTGCGATGGCGATCTTGCCTTTTACATCAATACCGTAGCGCTCGAGCAACTCGTAGTCTTCCGGTATCCCATAATTTACGAATACAAGCTCACCTTCGATGTCGCCGTCGATCGAAAAAGCATTGTAAGGCGGCAGGAGCTCATCTCGCACTGCAGTACTGGGATCCTCAGGTAGTGAATCCTCAGTGAGACTCGCCGTGAACTGAGTTGGCGCCACCAGTTCGAGTTCACGTGTTGCGGGAGTCGGTAACAGAATTCTGTACTCCGCCAGTTCTACGTCGTAGCCCCAGGATTCGAACAGACTGGCTATGTAGTCAGCATTCTCTTTGCCGGCTTTCGAGCCAACATGATGTGGTTTCGCCGCTAGCCGTCTCATCCAGGTTCGCTGATCTGCTGCGCTCAAGCTTGCATCGAACTCTTCCTCGAGTTCGCGCTGAGCTGCACTCCCTGCTGCGTCAAACCCTGGCAAGTTGTCCGCGATGGCCGGACTGCATGTTGCGAATGCGCAAAGCGCGATAAGAACGAATCGCATGATGGGTACTCCGTAAGTGAATCGCTGTTGGCGTAGTATCAAGTTGTGGCAAACGACCTGCCGCAAGGTCCGGCGATAACTCAAGTTATTCAGGGTGTAACGGCGACCTGTTCTCTGAAGGCACTGATGACCGCCAGTACCTTTTGGCGATGCGCAGGCCCCATGCGAATCAACAGCTTTTGTCCGCCCGACAAACTGGCAAGGTCTTCATCCGCGTATTCGTATAGCACGTGAGGCTGCAGCAACAGGATTGGATCGTCCGGGTCTGGAGTTGCAATAAGGTGATCCAGAACTTCAACCAACCGATCGTTAAAATACCCCTGCGGGTAGCCGAGTCCCTCATAGGCTTTCTGGAACAGCGGATAGTAACGCTGGTAAAGCTCCGTAATTTGGCCGATGTCTGCCGCTTCCAGTTGCAGAACCAGGGCATCGTACCGTCGGTAGTTGTCCGCACCGAGCAGATACTCACCGCTGTCATCCTGGCCTAGTGCGACAAAGCTGCTGGACAACGGTTCGACGGGGCGCACTCGTTCTGCGATCTGCGCTCTCGGCAAATTATCGATGGTTGCGACCAGCCGCTCGATCAGCGCCTCTCTAACGAGCAATGCGGTCAATTCATTGCCGAAAATCCGGGCAACGTCCAGGCGCAGGTATTCGTCGCTGTCATTCAATGCCGGCAGCGGTTGCAGTTCGGGTTTTCGCAGCGGCGCAACCGGTAGTGGATAGCGCGGAACAGGATCGGACTGTTTTATCGTCGGCGTTGCAGGAGGATGGGTAGCAGTGGGGTTGGTCGGCGCCTGCGCGGTTTCGCGCGACTGCCAAATCCAAAAGCCGACGCCTGCTGCGATTAGCAGCAGGAACAGTCCCCAGCGCCCCCGATTTCTCAGCATCAGCCTGTTCCCAGCATTGCGTGACAATATGGTAACTCGCGGTCACTGGCTCGTCCGGGTTTTTTGGCAAGAATCGGAGTATTGAATTGGGTCGGGGGCGGCCCAACTCACTGGATAAGCGTATGGATTTAGACTTCGAAAAGGTGCGTACGTCGAGTTTTTGACTTTACACTCGTGTTTGCCGCGGGTTGCACCCTCTCATTTGCTACAATAGAGGGCTAATTCCTACGGCAGAACGTCTTTAACACCAGGAGCAAGCATGGCCCAACCAGCACAAGTCGTTGATGCTGAAATCCAGATCGCGCAGCTCAACACCATGCGCGAGACCGGAGGCGTTGCGCTTACCCAGGGACTAAGCGACGAAACCATTCGCCGGTTTATTCGTCAGGACAGCGCCCTGCCGACCGCTATCGAGCGAGCTTTTGCTGCGTTTCAGAAACTCGAAACGATTGAGCCGGATCTTGTCGCTGCGGACGAAGCGACTCAAATGAGCATGGCGCAGTCCGGGATTATCAATTTTTATGCAACCGATGCTGTGAACCCTTACGTTGCTGTTGCGGCGCAAGGCCCCTGGATTGTCACTCTGAAAGGCGCAGTAGTTTACGATTGCGGCGGTTACGGCATGCTCGGATTTGGTCATGTGCCTGATACGATCCTTGCCGCGATGAACGGGCCGCACGTAATGGCCAATATCATGACGCCAAACGTTAGCCAGATGCGCTTTGTTCGCCGGCTTCGGGCAGAACTCGGCCACACTCGCAAGGAGGGCAACCCTTTCGAGCGCTTCCTGTGCCTGAACAGTGGCTCAGAATCCGTAACGGTTGCCTCGCGAATCGCAGACGTCAATGCGAAAGAATTAACCGATCCAGGCGCCCGGCATGAGGGCCGTGAGATCCGTGGTTTAACACTGAAGGGCAGTTTTCACGGGCGCACCGATCGACCGGCTCGCTTCTCCGATTCATCCATCCGCAATTATCGCAAACACCTCGCATCGTTCCAGGACGATGGCTACTTGCTAACCGTCGAACCAAACAATATCGGCGAACTCGAATCGGTGTTCGCTGCCGCTGAGGACGACAACGTCTTTATCGAAGCGTTCTTTATGGAACCCGTCATGGGAGAAGGCAACCCTGGCCAGGCCATAACACGAGAGTTCTACAAACGGGCCCGGGAGTTGACCGAGGCGCATGGCACGATGTTCATGGTCGACTCAATCCAGGCTGGCCTGCGCGCGCATGGCGTGCTGTCAATCGTCGACTATCCGGGTTTCCAGGATTTGCCGCCGCCTGACATGGAAACGTATTCGAAAGCGCTGAACGCCGGTCAGTACCCGCTGTCTGTGCTGGCACTGGCCGGACGCGCAGCGACCCTTTATCGTCAAGGGGTGTACGGCAACACGATGACCAGTAATCCGCGCGCGCTCGACGTCGCTGTTGCAGTGCTCGATGAAATCACACCGGCAGTGCGTGAAAACATTCAGGCACGCGGCAAGCAGATGCTGGCCGGTCTCGCAAAGCTGAAAGAAGAACTTGGTGACGCCATTACCAAGGTACAGGGCACGGGACTCCTGTTGAGCTGCGAGCTTCACCCCCGCTACAAGTGCTACGGTGCGAACAGTACTGAAGAATACCTCAGGAAAAAGGGACTGGGCGTTATTCACGGCGGCAAGAACTCACTGCGCTATACGCCATCGTTTCTGCTGACCGCTGCTGAAGCGGATCTCGTTGTCGCGTTGACGCGCGATGCTTTGATCAACGGGCCTATCAGCAGCTGACAGGCATCTTACCGCCGGACATTCGTTCGTATTTCCACGCGCCGTTGTGCATTCTTTTGCCAAGTCGAATAGCGTCGGCGCGCGGCCAGTACACCGCGCAATCCGACGGCCCATAGTCTGTCTGTCACACAGTCTTATCCGATAGCATTCGTATATTGTGGTTTTCTGCGCAACCGTCCTGCGGTATGCTGCGCGCTTGCATCCAGCGCGCAAAAAAAACAGAAGAATTGCCGCGAATGCTGCTTGGAAACATCTGACAATCAATGCATTGGCCGCTTCCCGGGGGGATCTCGATATGAAGTCGCAACCGACTATCCTGCAACTGACAAAATTGCTGGCGGGCGTTTTCGCCCTGGCTTTTTTGCCGCCCGTGGCGGCAGACGAGGCGCCTGGCACGACAAACGGGCAATGGCATTACCTCGGCGGCGATTCCGCACACACGCGTTATTCGCCGGCCGATGAAATTGATGCAGATAATTTTGCAGAACTTGAAGAGGCATGGATATGGGACGGCGCAAGCTTCAATGCTGCCAGCGGTCGCTCAACGCCGAGTTACATCAACGGCGTCTTGTACACGGTTGCCGGTCCGCGGCGCCACGTTGTCGCAATTGATCCGGCCAACGGCGAAACGCTGTGGTCGTATCGCGAGCCAAACACAAAGCGCTACGAGTATTCGATGCGCAAGGACTACGGCAAAGGCGTCGCCTACGCCAACGTCAATGGTCGTGACGTTATTTACATTTCATCGCCTGGCTTTTTCCTGACGGCACTCGATGCAAAAACCGGCGTTCCACTCGAGAATTGGGGAAAACCGGTTGCCATTGATGGGTTCCCGAAATCCGGTGTTGTCGACATGCTGGCGGACCTTGGCTACGAATACGATGATCCTTCCAAAGGTATTCCTCTGGAACAGGGCTACGTTACGACGTCGTCACCACCGATCGTCGTCGATGGCGTCGTTGTCGTCGGCAATTCTCACGAGCAAGGCTACAACCAGTCGCGTATTGAAAACATTCCCGGCGACATACTCGGCTATGACGCGAAAACCGGTGAATTCCTGTGGAAATTCAATGTATTGCCAAAACCCGGCGAGTTCGGCCACGAGACCTGGGAGAACGACGCCTGGAAATGGACGGGTGATATTTCTTCGTGGGCACCGCTGTCTGCTGATCAGGAACGCGGCATTGTATACATCCCTACGAATGGCGCGACGATGGATTTCTACGGCGGTTTTCGACCCGGCGACAACCTTTTTTCCACGAGTCTGATCGCGCTCGACGTGAAGACGGGCAAGCGCTTGTGGCACTTCCAGCTGGTGCACCACGACATATGGAACTACGACACGCCGACGGCGCCCGTATTGCTGGATGTAAATATCGAAGGCAAGAAAGTACCAATCGTGGCGCAGGTCACCAAACAATCGTTTACCTATACGTTTAACCGTGTCACCGGCGAACCGATCTGGCCGATCGTCGAAAAACCCGTACCCGCTTCCAGGATACCCGGCGAAAAGCTGTCTGAAACCCAGCCGTTCCCGACCTGGCCGCTGCCGTACGACAATCAGGGTCTGACGACCGATGACTTGATCGACTTTACGCCGGAGTTGCGGGCGCGCACGATCGAAATTCTGCAAGACTTCGATACAGGCCCGTTGTTCCAGCCGCCGCTGCATCGCGACAATGAGGAAGGCTACAAGGGCGCGTTGTGGTGCCCGGGTGACATCGGTGGCGTCAATATCGACGGCCCGGCTGCAGCCGATCCGCACACTGGAGTCTTGTATGTAACGTCGCGCAAGCATTGCACGACGCGCATCATTGCGCCCGGTGCGGAACGCGACAAGATTCTTGATGCACCAACCGGCACAACGGTCGTTGACTACGCCGTGCTGAGTGGTTTTGGCGTGAGAGGGCCCGATGGCCTGAACATTTTCAAGCCACCGTACAGCCGTATTACCGCGATCGACATGAATACCGGTGAGCACCTGTGGTATATCCCGGTCGGTGAAACGCCGCCCAATGTGCTGAATCATCCGGATCTGAAAGACATGAAAATCCCGAATACGGGCACGGGTCGCGCAGCACCAATGACGATTACCAAGACGTTGCTTATTTATGCGGGTGAAGGCAGTGACGACAAGCCTTACCTGTACGCTGTCGATAAGTTGACCGGCAAGCAGCTAGGAAAAGTAGAAGTGCCGGAGAAAAGTTCCTACGGCATGATGTCGTATGTCCACGACGGCCGGCAGTACGTCATTTTGCAAACCGGTCCGCGACTTACTGCCATGGCAATCGCGGATTTTTAGTCTTGCTAACCGCCACGCAATGCTGGACTCGGCCCTGCAATCTCAGGGAACGTAAAATCGGGTGCGCGGTCGGATGCAGGGTGAGTCTTATGCGAAACGGAACCGGTTATGCCTAGAGTCTTATGCGCGGCGCTGGCAGCACTCAGCATCCTGATGGCCTGCATTGCGGTAGCGGATGACGCGCGCTCGATCGCCGATGGCGTATACACCGAAGGACAGGCGGCGTCCGGTGAATTGCTGTATGCGGAGCACTGCCTGATCTGCCACGACAAGAAGTATTTTCGGCCGGTTCTTAAACGCTGGAACGGGCAGCCAATCAGTATGATGTACCTCATCATGAGTTCATCGATGCCGGAAAGTAATCCGGCCTCGCTGCAGCAGGAAGAATATGCCGACATACTCGCTTATATCCTGTCACTGAGTCGCTACCCTGCCGGCGACACGCCTCTTACAGTCACGGACGAAGCGCTGGAACGTATTCTGGTCGCCCCGCGCCGACGCTAACTTGCAGACGCTAGCGGTCTGACAATCTCGCGAACGACGCTCTTAAAGCCTTCTGTTCAATTCATGCTGCCGACGCTCGCGTCAATGTCCGCGAGTTATCGCTGCGGCGGCCTGTTTCCCGGTGGCAGCGGCGAGCGTCCAGCCGAGCATGCCGTGCCCGCAGTTGAGATACAGGCCGGCCACTTTTGTCGCACCAACCAGCGGCCGACTGTTGGGTGTCATCGGCCGGTCGCCGGCCCAGGGTGCAGAATCCGCGGCCCGGTATTCCGCATAGTCGGGTGCGATAGCGCGAGCCGTTTCCAGCAGGCTTTTTATTCTTGAGGCATCCCTCGCATGGTCATCGCCGACGAAGTCGGCTAATCCGGCTATCCGAACATGCCCATTCATCTTGCTGAATACGATGCGCCGCTGCATATCTGTAACACTGACTGAGGGCGTCGCCGGACCCGCCGGCAAGGTAACGCTATAACCGCGCAGGGGATAGATAGGCGCCGCGACACCGACAGGGCGCAGCACTTTACAACTCTCCACACCGAGGCAAACCAGCACCGCATCGGCAGCAATGTCGCCGGCACTGCTTTTGACACCACGCACCACGCCTCGCCGAACGTCAAGCTCGTCAACGGTGACACCGCCCTGCCACTCGAGTCCGCGATTCTGCTCGAGCCAGCAGGTCAACTCATGAGCGAAGATTCGTGCGTCACCGACCTCGTCGCCAGGCGCGTAGAGGGCTCCTGCGTAAGGCAAAGGGAAATGTTGTAACTCAGGAAAACGTTCACGCACATTATCGATAGATAGGAGCGACGAATCGCAGCCGTGCGCTCTTTTCAATTCGATGGATTCCTCCGCTGCGGCGAGATTGCTTCCCGCAGGCAGCAGCATGACTTTTCCGACGCG
>JABDKF010000033.1 GCA_013003155.1 Woeseia sp.
GGCATCGCGTCATCGATTGCTTGTCCTGATCAGGAGCTCGATACATATAGCTGGGTATCGAAGCGCCTAGAATCGCATCAATTCGTAATTCTCGGGAAAGTAGTGTCCGGTGCAATACACAATCTGCAGCCCCCTCGCACCGGGACGACATCTAGATCTGTTCGAAGCATGGCCGAACTACTCGAGCTGATCGAAGAATCGCAACAGGACTATCGGGACCTTTCATTTCAGTCCGTGACCTTCGAGGTCATACAAGTTTGGAAAGGAAACGAAAACCACCTCCTCACAGTAAGGAATAGGGTTGTTCCCGGACAATACGGACGATACTTGGAAGTAGGTGAAACGTATCTAGTTTTCGGACAGACGGACAAAGACGGCGAAGCCGTGGTCACTGCAGTTTGCGGTACCGTTGAGAACCGCGATCGGGCGGAAGATAAGATTAGCGCTCTAAACGAATTGACTGCGCCACAATAGCCACCTAACAATGCGCTGCACCCGTCACTTGACCCAGCCCGCCTTGCGCTGCCGCTCCAGGCGACCTGCGTCAAGTGCGCGATAGCTTAGACGTTAGGCGGCGCTTGAGCGTTGGAGTAAACGAAGATATGACCGATGAATCGAATGATGCCGTTAAGCTGGCCTTGGACTTCGTAGAAGCGCTGACACAACGAGAATACGACGTCGCGTTTGCGATGACGTCTGCAGATTTTGTAGAAGACGGAGGTAATCCACTCAGTCTCAATGCGCTGCGAGAGCAATTCGAGATGATCGTGCCAACCGATTGGGTATTTGTGGATATGGAGGCGATCTATGCTGCGAATCCACCGCCCGAACATCTACGTGCCAAACACATACGTGGCCCGCTCGCAATCATGGAGGCAGAAACTGACTGGGTCGATGACCCGGATGTGGCGTTCATGTATGTCTCAATTGCCGACAACGTAGAAGGTGAAGGCCTTAGCGTCTTCGTGACGCGCGACCTGACGGGGCTGAAGATCCGCGAAATCACGTTTGGGCGACCGTAACGTGAGTACTCCTAAAGACAGAATTGTTGCGCATCAGTGCTGGGCGCCGCCTGACAATGCGCTGCACCTGCCATTTGACCCAGCCCGCCTTGCGCTGCCGCCCTAGGCGCCCTGCGTCAAGTGCGCGTTACCTTAGACGTCAGGCCGCAGAACAACATGCATGCGCCTCGACTCGCCGTAAGGAAGACGCGGGGCCGGAAGGCATTCGTCATGGGTGTGCAGCTGGGGGGGACGCTGCGGTAACGGGGTCGGAAAAACCATTACGATATTGCTGATCTATTGCTCAACAGTTGATCGCAGTCTGGCGATCGCGTTGTCCCATTGATCCGAAACTCGTTTGAGGTAGTCCTTGGCTTGCGTAATAGAGCCAGGGTTGATGGTGAATCGGCTCTCCCTGCCAATACGCTGGCGGTTGACAATGCCGGCATCTCGTAGCACCTGCAAGTGCTTGGTAACCGCCTGGCGAGTTAAATCGAGATCGTCTGTCAGTGCGGTTATAGAGTATTCCTTCCCGTCACTGAGGCGCGCTACAAGTTCAAGTCGTATGTCACTGCCCAGGGCGGCAAACACCGGCGCCGGAGGCTTGCTTCGAATCTTAACGCGCGACATGCGCGGCCACGTTTTCGGCCTGTATGTCCCAGCCCTGCTTGTTTGACCGAAGCACTTCCAGTCGTTTCGATTCCGGGAATTGCAGGAAGCCCGTCTCAGTGATCGTCAGGCACGTACCTTTTTCGCTCGGCGTCAAACGAAACTCAACAACTACCTTAGCGTCTTCATCGTAGATCGTATCGGGATCAATCGCCCTGGGAGGCCAGGAAAATGCGAACAGCCGCTCGTGCTCCATTTGTTCGGTCATGGACTCCCACTTCACGTGCTCGTAGCCAGGGTACGTGATGTTGCCCGTCGTCATCTCACCCACTTTGAACGGACCATCAAGTCGAACCCTGAACCATTGCCCGAATTCTTCGTGATTCGTGAGTGCACGCCACACTCGCGAGATCGGCGCTGCGAGATCGACAAGCTTCTCGATTCGATCCTGGTCTGCCTGCTTCATTATGCAACCTCCTGGTTGCTCATACCCTAATGGGCGACTTGCTAAATTGCAACCTTTTTGTTGCACGTATTTGCGAGACACCATCCTGAGATATGCTGGGAAACAGGCAAATCGTAGAAACAGCGCTGCTTTCAAGAGACTGGGCCTGATCGCACGGTGCCAGCCAACAAATCGCTGCGCCCGCCTTTTGGCCAAGCCTGCGCTGGCGCTCCTGGCATACATCAAGTGCGCGTTTGCTTAGGCGCTAGGTTACAAGGTGGCGGTCCTTCTCTTGACATACTAATTACAGTATATATACTATTCCGTATATGTGGCAAATCTTCGAGCACCGAAACATTGTTCGCCGTGTCCGGAAAACGCCGAAAGACATTCTTAAACGGTATGAGAAGTGGAAAGACATTGTTCAAATCTCAGGGCCCTCGGGCTTGCGTCTTATTCGCGG
>JABDKF010000247.1 GCA_013003155.1 Woeseia sp.
GGCAACAAACGCACAAGCACCGCGGCGATCACTGCGTTCAGCCCTCTACGTCCGCAAGTTTGGGCAGGCTTACCCGCGTGCCGGGCTGCACGTTGTGCAAATCGAGTTTCGGGTTGTATTGCCGAAACAACCAGAGCGGGACGTTGTAGCGACGCAGCGCCAGCACCCACACCGATTCCCCGCGGCGCACGACGTGCTCGGTAACACCGCGAATCGTGTGCTCGCGAAAAAAGGCGTCTTGCTGTTCTTGCTGGTAGGAAGTACGTCGATTCTCAAATTGCGCGGCATTGACGCGACTCATATCCAGTTTGATGCGCTTGCCAAGTTCGAGCGGGGTGCGGAATGCGAAGCCATTAATGTCGCGCAGGCGCTGGGTGCGGATTTCCAGCCAGTCGGCGTAGTGGCCCAGCGTTTCCAGCGGCTGTACCTCGATCGTCTGATCTGCGGCAACCGTGTAATCGCTGGGGTCGGAGAGCAGCGTGCCCTGTGCGTCGACCGGCAGCTCGATTGCCTCATCCGCTTCGCCCGGCTCCACAAGGATTCCGGTGTCGGCCAAAACAGCTTCCGCTGTCGCGACGGGCGCGGCGACAGTTGCCGCAGGTTCCTCGGCGACCTCGGTCGCGGCAACGTCGGGCTGTGGCACCGACGCAGGTGACGGCGCTGACCTTGCCACAAGCACGGGTGCAGGCCCGGCGGCTGGCAGACGAATGCGCTGGCCGATTCGAATGCGGTTGCGACTGCGCAGATTATTCAAAGAGACGAGTGTCGATACGCGCGTACGGTAGGTCTGCGCGATGCGCGACAAGGTGTCGCCGCGAGCTACCGTGTGGAACAAGTCGGGCAGCTGCTCGTTGCTCCAGGCAATTTCCTCGATGTTGTTAATCATGTCAGCCAGCGGTGCATCGAGCCTGCCGGCGGGTACCCGCAATTCAAAACCTTTCGGAAAATATTTGCTGCCCTGCCAAACCGTTTGCTGCACCGCCAGGTTGTGCTCTGCGAGATCCTGACGACTGATGCCCAGGGCATCGATCACTGCTTTTGCCGGGACATAGTTGGGCAACTCAACGGTGTCATAGTTCAACGGGGACTCAGGGATAACGCCGGGGAAGTAGCGCTCCGGATCCTGGTCAACGCGCAGTGCCGCAACAAAAGCGACATAGAAATTTCGTGAGGCGAATCCAAACGTGCGGCCCTTGTAGTTTCTGAGTATGTCGACGTAGTTTTCGTTACCGTGCTGCGCCATCGCGCGCCGCACCCCGGCAAGTCCGTGGTTATACGCCGTTATTGCCATTGGCCAGTTACCCACGAGCGAATAGTTGTAGGCCAGCAACTCGCCGGCGGCAACGGTCGCTGCATAGGGATCATTGCGCTCGTCCAGCACGTGGTCGACGCGCATGAACCGTCGCCCGGTGCCGCGCGTGAACTGCCAGATTCCCGAAGCGCCCACGTGTGACCGGGCCGCGGGGTTATAGGAGGACTCCACATGCGGCAGGGCTGCGATCTCCAGCGGTACATTGAGCCGCGCGAACGTGTTGCGCACATGACTGCGCCAACGCCCGGCCCGTTCGAGGCTTTTTCGAAAGCGATCGGACAGGCCCTGCTGGAACCTGATTTGCCTCGCAGCGGCCGCCAGCTCGCGGTTGCTCACATCTGCCGGCCACAGGGCTAGCACCCGCTCGGCCTCCGGCGTCAAACCATCACGCTTGCCGCTGGCCAGCGACCTGAGTATTGCCTGATAGTGCTTACGCCGATCAGCAATACGGCGCAGCCGCTCTCTCCGGGATATGCCGGAGGGCATCGGCAACCGCTCGTACACCACGGATAGTCTGCGATTGTCGTGCAACATGCCCTCTTCGGTCGTGTAATCGACGTACACCGACACCCAGAACGCAACGTCAACTTCAAGTTCGGCGGGCACCGGGAAGGTTTCAACCGACGCACTTGCAACGCCGCTGCAGGCAAGCAGGCCGAAAAGGATCAGGATGAGACGTGGTTGGCAATAATTGCAGGTCATGAAATCGAATTATCAGGCCGTGGTATTGTCGGAGGGCGGAAGAGTCGCATAGTTCACAGAACCGGCGACCGTTATAAGGCATTTTTGCGGGTATCGAAACCTGCCAGTTCATATTACCGACCGACGAAATAGTTCTCCTGTGTAATGAATTCCTATCCCATACCACTATTCCGACTAGTCGCAATCGCGATGACGGCCTTTCTGTGCCACGCACCGGGTGCGTTTGCTGCCACCGGAGACGGCGCCATTCGCGTTGCGCTCCTCGATGAGACCCGTCAAACAGAAGTGCCCGATGTAGGTCCCGAAGAAACACTGGAGGAAAGAGATGCGGACGAGCCAGCGGACGCTGACGAAGTCGGGACCATGGCGCCGCCGGTCGTCGATGCCAAAGACAAAATCTTGCCGGTCGTGCCTTTGGCAGATGCGGTAACGACCGCAGATGAAGCTGACGCAACGTTGCAACTCCTCGGTGCAACGATTCCGCCGGGCACGGCGCGGCGATTAGCATGGTCCGCTACAGAGTTATTTGAGGGCGTGGCAGTCTCGACGCCCGTGCTGGTCGTCAACGGTGTTCAACCTGGCCCGACTCTGTGCCTCAGCGCGGCAATTCACGGCGATGAATTAAACGGCATTGAGATCGTGCGACGGGTCATGCATGACCTCAACCCCGAAAAATTATCGGGCAGCGTTATCGGCATTCCCATCGTCAACCTGCAAGGCTTTCGCCGCGGCTCTCGTTACCTGCCCGACCGGCGCGACCTGAATCGTTTCTTTCCGGGTAACGCGTACGGCAGCGCGGCGTCGCGCATTGCAAATTCTTTCTTTAGCGAAATCGTGCTCAATTGTGACGCGTTGATCGATCTCCACACGGGCTCGTTTGAACGCCGCAACCTGCCCCAGCTGCGGGCAAACCTGCGCAATCCTGACGTAGTCACACTTACCCAGGGATTCGGCGCAACCGTCATTCTTCACAGCAGTCCGGGGAAGGGGACGTTGCGCTATGCCGCCACGGAGGCCGGCGTCCCAACGGTGACGCTGGAAGCCGGCGGGCCGCTCGAGCTGGAGCTGAGCGAGGTTAATCACGGCGTCAAAGGCATTGAGACTTTGCTGCACAGGCTGGGCATGGTTAAACGGATAAGACTGTGGGGTGACCCAGAACCCGTGTACTACAAGTCTTCGTGGGTTCGCGCGACCCGTGGCGGCATCCTGCTCGCCGATATCAGCCTCGGCAGCACGGTACGCAAAGGCGATTTGCTCGGCACGATTACGGACCCGATGAACAATGCCAGCACGAACCTGTACTCGCCGTTCGCCGGCCGCATCATTGGCATGGCGCGTAACCAGGTCGTTATGCCGGGGTTTGCGGCCTTTCATATTGGCATCGCTTCGGAAGATATGTCCTTGCCCGAGCCAGAGCCCGCGGACCCCGATACGGAACAGGATCAGTCGGACGAGGCCGACGGCATCTCTGAATGAATAATTGCTAGACGCGCAAAGCGATCTCTGCAGCGATTATTGCTGTTGACCACAAGGTCTCGTTACACTCCCGGCGCATCGATTGACTGGCGTACGCAATGAAAAAGGCTGGGCGCGAGCCACTGTATAAATTCTGGGCACCGCAATACTGGCCGATTTGGCTGGGCCTTTTCCTGTTGCGTCTTATTTGCCTTCTGCCGCATCACGTTCGGTTGGGTGTCGGCGCGGCGTTGGGGAGATTCATTTATCGAATTGCCGGCGGGCGGCGTGCCATAACGCGTCGCAATATTGCACTGGCGTTTAGCGAGCTTGACGATGCCGCGATCAGTGACCTTGCTCGACGCCATTTCGAGGCTCTCGGCATGTCGTTGATTGAGCTCGGTCTCGGTCGCTGGGCATCTGACGATGAATTAAACTCGCTTACCGATATCCACGGCACGGAGCATCTGGCAGGAGCCGTCGCGAACGGCTCGGGAGTAATATTACTCAGCGCTCATTTCACGACGCTAGAAATCTCGGGGCGCGTCCTGAGTCTTAACTCGCCGCCGTTCGACGCGGTTTACCGTCGCCATCGCAACGCGCTGTTGACGGAGTTGCTGCGTACCGGCAGGGAACGTTCAGCCAGCGCAACCATCGAAAAAAACGACATCAAGTCAATGGTGCGAAGCCTTCGTGAGGGTCGCCCGGTCTGGTATGCGCCTGACCAGAGCTACAACCTGAAACAAAGCGCCGTGTTGCCTTTTTTCGGCGTTCCGGCGATGACCAACACCGCAACAAGTTCGCTGGCGCGGCTGGGACGCGCGCACGTTTTACCGTACTTTCCGCGACGCCTTGCAAGCGGCCGGTACGAACTCACCATCATGCCGCCACTGAGCGACTTTCCCAGCGGCGACGCCGAGGCAGACACGCGCAGGATTGTCGAAATACTGGAAGAGCGTGTCCGGCTGAATCCCGAGCAGTATTATTGGATACACCGCAAGTATAAAAACCTGCCAGACGGCATGCCCGACTACTATGCTGATCTTGACGCGTGGAAATAGCCGTCCATCAGTTGCTGCCAGTCATGCTCCGTCCAGGTAACCTCACTGTCGAGCCGCCGCACCTTACGCAGGCTGCGGTGCAGCCTTGCAAGATTGTGCTGACGCCAATGACCGGCCTGCCTTAGGCTGCCGCGATCAAAATCAAGCAGCCAAAGCGCGTCTTGTGGCCCAATTTGCACGTTGTACGCATTGAGATCAGCGTGACAGGCGCCCGCCTCGTGAAAACGATGAAGTCCCTCGCCCAGTCGAAACCAGAAGGCCTCATCACAAGGCTTAAGAATGCGTTCCGAAAGCGGCTCAATATCAGGAACCAGTGCAGTCATGAGGTCGGCCGTATAAAACATGCCGTTCCGACGGTAGCGCGCTGCGACCGGTCGCGGTACGGGCAGGCCCATCGAGTGAAGTTTGTGCAAGAGACGCCATTCGACGAATGAGCGTGTTTGTTCCTCGCCGTTCCAGAAGTATACGTCGTTGACAAAATGTCGCACCAAGCCGCCGCGCATGTAATGTCGCAAAACAAATTCGGCGTCGCCATCGCTGACTATCAGGGTCTCGCCGCGACCGCTCGCGTGCAGTCTGCTATCTACCGCGCGCACATCCGGCCAACCGCGCGCTGTAAAACGCCGCTCGGATATTTGGTCGACGATAGCGGTATCGTATAGGATGGCGCCGTTGCGGGTTTTCTTGACGGTATCGCTCAATCTCTTCCGTCCTTCACTGGTGCTCCTGGCATGTTCAAGCAATCGCCACCTGACAGGATTTGCATGGTGCGCCTGTCAGCGATCGGCGATACCTGTCAGGCATTAGCCGTCGCTCGCGCTATTCAGGACACCTGGCCAGAAACCCGCATTACCTGGATTCTCGGCAAGACCGAAGCCTCGCTATTGGCTGACATTCCTGACATCGAGTTTATCATTTTCGATAAAGCCAAAGGGATTGCAGCCTATCAGCAGGTGCGACGCAAACTCGCCGGCAAATCCTTTGACGCTGCACTCTGCATGCACGCCTCGTTAAGAGCAAATTTCCTGTATCCGTTGATCAGAACAGCGCATCGCATCGGTTACGATCCTGAGCGCGCCCGAGACTATCAGCGGCTGTTCACCAACCAGTGCATACCCGCCACCAAAGGCCTGCACGTGCAGGATGCGATGATGTCGTTTGCCCGTTTTATCGGCGTGCCCGAACAGGTTCTGCGCTGGGACATTCCGTTGAGTACAGAACACCGCGAATTTGCAGCACAGTATCGTCGCAACGGACAACCGTTGTTGCTCCTGAGTCCGTGCAGCAGCCAGCGCGCTCGCAACTTCCGTAATTGGAGTGCCGAAAATTATGCTGCCGCCGCGCTCAATGCCGTGCAAAAATTTGGCTGCCACGTCGTCTTGACCGGCGGTCAATCGGCCGTTGAGCAACACTACGCACAGTCAATCTTGGCAAAGCTTGGCGGCGACGCCAGCAACCTGATGGGCCGTACGTCACTGAAGCAGTTGCTGGCTTTGATCGACGAGGCAAATTGCCTGTTGTGCCCCGACTCAGGCCCGGCACACATGGCCACGACCGTCGGCACACCGGTTATCGGCCTGTACGCCACATCCAACCCGGACCGCACTGGCCCATACCTGTCGCGTCACCTGACGGTGAATGCCTACCCGCACGCAGTGAAGAAATACCTCGGAAAAGGCGTTGGCGAGGTGCGTTGGGGCCAGCGGGTGCGCGATGCGGGCGCGATGGAGCTGATCCCACTCGTCGACGTAAATGAGCGAATCGCTGCCGTTTTCGGAAGTTAGCGAATTTTTGCCGACGAAACCGGGTATTTCGGGCCCTGAGGCTTGCAGACGGTGCCAGAACTGGCAGCGTTGGAGCGGCCTTTCTTACTTTCGCCTTTTAACCGGTTTTTATAGAAGTTAGTACTTTTTATGCTCTTTTAATTAACTTTTATCAGAATTTAATGATGACTGTCTATTTATTCGCGCAGCATTTGATAGATTCTCTCTAGCTCGATACCGATCATTCAACTTTTGCCATTATTTCAGAAAATAGGGGATTTTAATAAAATTTAGGAGTATTTTTGCGAAAAATAGGGACATTTAAGCCTAAGGCATGCGGGAATTTGCGGTGAATCCACACAGCGATTGAAAAAATGCAACTTACGAGATGTTAGGCATAAAATCCTGCTATTTAGCAACAATATCGGGCAAAACATCGACAGGGCGGATGTCGCGAAGGCACCGGAGGTGCCCGAGCGGACATTCCCGCTGGAAACACGGGCTGCAGCTCAAATTGAGGTAGTGCAGCGTCTTGCGCGCCGTTAGCGGCGGCGTGAACCCGGGTGACGTGGAGCCATACAATCCAATGACGTGAGTCCCTGCCGCTGCGGCGACGTGCATCAGGCCGGAGTCATTGCTGACTGCATGCCGTGCGAGTGCCAGCAGGTCGATAACATCGACTAACTCCGTCCGCCCGCACAAGTCTTGCGCGCCGCTCGCGCTTGCGATTGCCTCGCCCATCGGCTTTTCCTTGGCGGAGCCCAGCACCCAGACGTCTTTTCCCTGATCGCGCAGCAGCGCAGCAAGTTCCGAAAAGTATTCAATGGGCCAGCATTTGGCGGGTCCAAACTCGGCACCCGGCATCATGGCAACGACCGGCTTGCCGGTGTCGAGTTTGAAATCCCGCACGAGCCGTTCCTGGTTTTCGGTCGAGACGCTCAGACTCGGTTCGGGAATTTCAGGCAGGGATTCGCCAGGCGACAAGCCCAGCGCGAGGAAGCGCTTCACCGTCTGATTCAATACGCGCTTGTCGAAAGGACGCATATCGTTGATCACACCAAAGCGCATTTCACCGCGGTAGCCCGAGCGACGTGGAATGCCTGCGAACATGGGTAACAACGCAGCCTTCATCGAACGCGGCAGGACAATCGCCTGGCCATAGTTTTCCTTGTGCAAACCTCTGGCAAGGCGCCAGCGCTTGCTGAGCCCAATTTCACCGTGCGCCAGCGGCAATACAACGCCGCGGCGCACTTCAGGCATGCGTGCAATGACGGGCAGGGACCAGGCAGGCGCAACAAGGTCGATAGCACGGTCCGGTTCGCGAATCTTCAGGAACTTGAACAGTGACTGCGCCATGATCATATCGCCAACCCAGGACGGACCGACGACCAAAATTGGCGAGGAATTCAAATTCGTCTCAGGACTTTAGGGTGTCCAGGTAGGCGCGTACGCCATCCGCGACCGGCCGGAAACTGACGTCGCAGCCCACCTTCCGCAATTCGCCGAGGTCCGCTTCGGTGAAACTCTGATAAGCGCCTTTCAGATGATCAGGGAACGGGATATAACGAATGCGTCCGCCACCGTGCCACTCAATGACGGCGTTGGCGATGTCGTTGAAACTTTGCGCCTTGCCGGTACCGGTATTGAAAACTCCGGAACTGTCGCGATGCTCGAGGAACCAGAGATTGACGTCACAGACGTCATCGACATAAACGAAGTCGCGCCGTTGTTCGCCATCGTCGTAACCGTCGCAACCTTCGAACAACCGCACCTCTCCGTCTTCCTGTAGCTGCCGGTTGAAATGCCAGGCGACGCTTGCCATGGGCCCCTTATGTTGCTCACGCGGCCCGTAGACATTGAAGTAGCGAAGCCCAACGACTTGCTGGTCTGGCGACAGCTGCAGGCGTAGCACGTAACGATCAAATAACAATTTCGAATAGCCATACACATTGAGCGGCAATTCATTTGCCGGATGTTCTGCAAACTGCTGAGCGCCACCGTAGACAGCCGCCGTAGATGCATAGATCAGGGGCACATTGTGTTCGAGACAAGGATGCAACAGTGCTTTCGAATAGGAAAAATTGTTATGCATCATGTAGCGGCCGTCCCATTCGGTCGTTGCGGAACACGCACCCTGATGCAGTATTGCCTTGAGGTTTTTGACGAAATTAGCGTCACCAGTGACGCGTTTCAGGAAATCATCCTTGTCGAGGTAATCGGCTATCGCGAGGTCCGCGATATTGCGAAACTTGTGGCCATCCTGCAGATCGTCAACAACTACAACATTCTCGGCGCCACGTTCGAGCAACCGCCGAGTCAGGTTGCTGCCAATAAAGCCGGCACCGCCGGTCACGATGTACATGGGTAGCCCGGTCCTAGCGTCGGGCGCAAAGCCCTTTAACGGCAGCGCTCACGTTAATCGGCTTCGCGCAGAAAATACGCAGCACCGCAGTACGCGCACTTCGCCTCACCGGTTTCTTCAACCGGCAGGTAGATCTTCGGGTGCGAGTTCCACAGGTACATCCCCGGCATCGGGCAAGACAACGGGAGATCTCGTCGACTAACCTCGTAGCGGTGCTCTGCGTTGGCCGGGATCAGGTCCTGGTCCACCGTTCCTGCTTTTGCATTCACTCGGTCACCTGCCGCGTCACGGTAAAGGGCCGTGATTATAGCAACGCAGGGGCTATGGTCGCTAACTTCCGCGCTCGGCGGCTCCAACCAGCAAACGCTGCCAGTGTTTCTTGATGGCAGCGCGCTCGGCTACAAACTCGTTGGCTTGTGTCAGCGGTGGCTGCTCATTTAGAATCAGCTCGTGCAGCCACTTGCGATACTTTCGGTAAATCTCCTGCAATTCGCTGACATCCGCAGGCTCCAGACAGCCGCAAGCGGCCAGCGCGTCGAGCTGGCGAATATTGTCGGAATAGTCGATCACCGCCGGAAATTCACGAGCGTTCTGCAATACCAGAAACTGCACCAGGAATTCGATATCCCCGATGCCGCCGCTACCCTGCTTGAGGTCGAAATGACTGTCAGTCGACTTATCAAGTTGTTTGCGCATTTTCATCCGCATTTTGAGCACGTCCTCCGGCAAGGTCGCAAGGTTGACGCGCTCGGTCAGCGTGCTGGCGCGAATGCGCGCAAACTCGCGTGCAACGCCGGCATCGCCCGCGACGGGTCGCGCCCGCAGCAGGGCCTGATGCTCCCAGGTCCAGGCGTTTTCGTGCTGGTAGCGCTCGAAAGCATCAACGCTGATTACCAGCAGACCGGACTGCCCGCTCGGCCGTAGCCGGGTGTCGACCTCGTACAGTGCGCCCGACGGTGTCTGAGTGGTAAGAAAATGCGTCAGCCGCCGTGTCAGCCTTGCAAAAAACACGCTGTTCTCGAGTTCGCGCGCGCCATTCGTACACTGCTGTTCGCCGCGTGAGTCGTGCAGAAACACGAGATCCAGGTCTGACCCGTAGGACAGTTCGATGCCGCCAAGCTTGCCGTAGGCAATGACACCAAAACCCGCTGCATGCTGCTTTCCGCGCTCTGTAAACTGCGGCTCACCAAACTGCTCTGTCAGGTCTTGCCAGGCGATCTCCAGTGCCTGTCCAAGCACAACTTCCGCCAGCTCGGTGAGGCGATCACTCACATTCATGACGTTCATGTCAGCGAGAAAATCAGCGGCAGCGATGCGGAACAACATGGCGCGTTGAAACTGTGCAAGAATTTCGATACGCCTCTCGCTATCGGCGCTACCGAGATGCACGAAACGCTCGGCAAGATCGTCACGGAAGACAGTGGCATCGAGTTGCGGAGTGTACTGCGCCGGATCCAGCATTTCGTCCAGCAGCAAAGGGTAGCGCGCTACTTCTTCCGCGAGATAGGCGCTTCGTTCGCAAAGGCTCACTAACCTGCCGAGTACGACGGGGTTCTCGTTCAGGAGTGACAGGTAGGCGCTGCGCCGCAATACCTGTCCAACGATTTTCAACAGTTGCTCAAGAACCGGCAAGGGCCGCGGGTGGTTTTGCAATTGGCTCAGACTGACCGGCAATAGTTTGTGCAGGCGCCGTAGCGCAGTGGCACCGGCTGCCTGCGTTGCCCGTGCGGTAAGAAACTCCACCAGCGTATCTGCCAACGAAGCTGCATCCTGAAAGCCAAACTCTGCGAAAAGCTGCTCCCAGCGTTCTGCTGCGGCGCCTGACTTGCTCAGCGCGTTGATCTTTACCGACAAGGGATCGGATGCCGGGTCTTCCTGCTGACGAAACGCAATCGCATTGAACTGATTGCTGACGAAATCACGTTGTCGCTGTAGCTCAACCGCCAGCGACTGCCAATCGTCAAAACCCATCGCCAAGGCGAGCCGACAGCGGTCCGTCTCATTACGCGGGACTTCATGTTCCTGCTGATCGCGAAACGCTTGTACAAAATTTTCGGCGCGACGCAGAAACGCATAGGCCTCAAAGAGTTTTTCGCCAGTAACGGCCTCGATATCGTTCATTTCCTGGAGCTGCTCGAGCGCGGTCTGCAGTTGCGGAGTACGTAAACCGGTAACGCTGCCGCCGCGAACGAGTTGCAGGGATTGCACGATAAATTCTATTTCCCGAATCCCGCCCGGCCCAAGCTTAAGATTGTCAATCATGTCGCGACGTTTGACTTCAGCGCTTACCATTTCCTTCATTTCGCGCAACGACTCAAACACCCCAAAGTCCAGGTAGCGGCGGTATACAAACGGGTCGATCAACTCGCCGCGAAGTTTGGATATTGCTGGATGATTTGCTGTCGGTACGATGACGCGTGCCTTGATCCAGGCATACCGCTCCCAGCTGCGGCCATGGTTCAACAAATAAGATTCAAGTGCTGCGAAACTAACCACCGGCGGACCGCTTTCCCCGAACGGGCGCAGGCGAGTATCTACCCGGTAGACAAATCCGTCGCCGGTCGACTCTTCGAGAAGTCCAACGATGTTTCGAGCCAGGCGCGCAAAATATTCCTGTACGGAAAGGGCGCGCTTGCCGTCACTGTCACCACCTTCCGTGTACAGGAAAATCAGGTCAACGTCGGAGGAAAAATTGAGTTCTCTACCACCGAGCTTGCCCATTGCCAGAATCAACAGGGGCACAGCATTGCCATCAGGACCGTAGACAACACCGTGACGCTGGCTCAGTTCCCGCAAGGCGAAATCGTGGCTCGCCGCGATTAGCACATCGGCAAGCGCCGAAAGTGAATGCAGCGTTTCATTCAGGTCGGCATCGCGCAAAGTGCGCAACAGGATGTGTAACAGCCCGCGATTGCGCAGGCCGCGCAGCTCTCGCTTGAATTCCGACTCCGGCAGGTCCTGATTGAGCAAATCCGTTGAGAACGAGGGCCCGCGTTCGAAAGCACAGTCTCTGAGATTCGTCGCAAACCACTGCCACTCTCGCAAAAGCTGACCCGCCGCGAAATCGCTAATCGCCACGAGACGCAATACGTCCGTCAGGTTGGCGGCTGAAAGCCCCAAATCCTCTGCGGGAAGTTCGAATTTTTCTTCGAGTTGCCTGGCCCACAGCAGGATATTGCCGCGGAGCGCGGTGGGTATCGCTTCCAGCAGCGGGGCAGGAATCGAGAATTTCGGCTGTGGCATCGTGCGAGTTTACCCAAATCCGCGGGCGTTTATGTGCGCGGGATTCATTACGGTTTAGAACAACTGACTGAAGCTAAAGCGTACAATCATTTATCGTGTCGAATTGAAGTATCGAACACTGAGTAGAACGAGATGGCGTCGCCTAAAAAACTGCTGATCGTCTATTACTCTCAGTCTGGCTCGACCAACCGGATGGCCGACGCAGTAGTCGAGGGTGCCCGGGACCCCGACGCTGGCACGGTCGACGTGCGCTTGCTGAGCGCGCTGGAAGCTGCTGCAGAGGATGTTTTGGCGGCCGATGGTTTGATACTTGGTACTCCCGAGAATTTCGGCTACATGAGTGGCGCACTAAAGTATTTCTTCGACCAAAATTATTACGCCTGTCTGGACAAAGTTGCCGGAAAACCCTACGCCTTGTTCGTACGGGCCGGTAATGACGGGCAAGGCGCAATCGAAAGCGTGACGCGCATCGTTACCGGCCTCAAGCTTAAGGCAATTTGTGATCCTGTTCTGGCGTCGGGCGATTTTACTGACGAATGCCTGGAGGAGTGTCGCGAACTCGGCCGGCTGTTTACCGCCGGACTCGAAGGGGGAATTTTCTGAAGAACGGCTAAGAGGCCTTGACCTGGGTCATGACTCCGCCCAGCGCCTCGGCCAAGGGCATGGGCTTGCCAACGCCATAGCCCTGCGCAAAATCTACGCCAATTTTGCGCAAGAGGGTTTTCGTCTGATTTGTTTCCACAAATTCAGCGACTGTGGTGAGCTCCATCACCTTGGCAACCTGGGTAATTGCCGCAACCATCGATTCCGAAATGACGTTTTCATCGATATCGACAATAAAGCTGCCGTCAATCTTGAGTGTGTCTACTTTGAAGGTCTTTAAATAGGCGAACGAACTAAGTCCTGCACCGAAATCATCCAGTGAGAACTTACAACCGTAGTGTCGCAGCGCATCAATGAACGCCTGCGCTTTCTTGTGATTGGCAACGGCGGCCGATTCGGTAATTTCAAAGCAAAGCGCCCCGGGGGGTATGCCCGATGCGGTGATTTCTTCTTCAATAAACAGTCGAATATCGTCGTCACTTAACGACTGGCCAGACAGATTGACAGCAATCGTCGCGCCGGTTTGCGTAAGGTAGTCAAGATGCGCGCGCAGGCTCTTCAGTGTCGTTGATACCACCCACCGGTCAATCTGTGGCATAAGCTGATAGCGCTCAGCCGCGGAAAAGAGCGCGCCCGAGGGCACCATTTCGCCATTGATGCCGCGCATGCGCAGCAAAATTTCGAAGTAAGGCGCACCGCCGTCAGGCGCGAGACTCTCGATGGCCTGTGCGTACAGCTCGAGGCCGTCGGATTCCAGCGCCCTCTGTATGTCGGTAACGAGCTGCATATCGTCGTTGCGTCGAATTATGCTCTGGTCTTTATGGTCGTAGATTTCTACCCGATCCCGGCCGTGATCCTTTGCGGACTGACATGCGATGCGGGCATCTCTCAGTGAATTTGCCGGCTCGTCGGACCCTGGCTCAAATTCTGCGATGCCCACGCTAACAGTAACTTGCAGTGACTTGTCGCCCTGCAGGTAGCGCAGCTGATCCGTTTGCTTGCGAATCAGATTCGCGAAGTCCTCTGCATCCTTGCAGCTACTCTGCGTTAGTAGCACGACGAATTCATCAGCCGTCAATCGTGCGGCGCAGCCATTACGTGGCAGGACGCTTTCAATCAGTTGCGCGAAGCGCCTGATAACGTCGTCTCCCGCCTCATGGCCGAACGAATCGTTAACAAGCTGCAAATTGTCGACATCGAAATGGAGCAGCTGATGCGCCCCGTCCGATCCTTCAAGATTTTTAGAAGACTCCTCGAGCTGCCCGTCAAAGCCTGAGCGGTTCATCAAGCCGGTCATCGCATCGAATGATTGAGTAATTACATGCTCGGCTTTGCGGGCGATATGCGCCATCAGACGTATATGGCGAGCAGAAAATGGCTCGCCGGAAACGCGGCCGACCTGGGCGATCGCGCCTTCAACATTACCGCGGGCATCCAGCATCGGACACAGCATGACCTGATAGCCCATTTCTGCCTTATTCGTCGAATTCTCGCGCGCCGGCACTTCGAAAATTACCGGCTCATGCTGGTCCTGCAGTCGCGGAAACAGGGTCTCGAGCATTGAACTGTCTAGTGCCTTGCGATCGACGTCCTTCCAGGTTGAGTGGGTTGCGCTGATTCGAATCCGTTTTGCCGGCAGCAACAATACGCTGTAGGCAACCCCGAGATAGCGACCACTGTGGCTAACGAGTTGGGCTAGGCCGGAATGGCTGCGGGCTACGCCGTGTACATTCTGATCGAGTTGATAAAGGAATTGCAGCTCCGTCTCGGCGGCGTCAGCAATGCCGACGATCGAGCCCAGCTTGACCCGCAGCTGCACACTTTCGGCAATCACATCAGCAATCGGTAACAGGGCCTGCTCAATCGCTTGCGCGTCGAACCACGAGGCTTTGCCGGCATTGCGCGAGAAAATTGCGGCCAGGACACCGAGCGCGATTCCGTCATTCGTTCTGACTCTCAGCAGCAGGACGGTGCGCCCTGTTGGGAGTGTGCTCCGAATGCAGGTTCCGCCATACTTCGTCCCATTGAGAATGTCATCGGGTTGCTCGGCGATGAAGCGGTCTACTTCGTAGTCGGCGCTGCTGTCACTTTTCCAGGCAACGTGGCATTCGGCGTCATAGAAAATAAACGATTTGGCACGGGGCACCAGCGACATCAGTAGCCCCTTGATGTGGCCCATTGCGCCCTGGTTGTTAAGGATATGAAGATTGGCCGTCATGCTGGATCAATGCTCTGGTGACTGCACCTGACTCCTTCAGGCATCGGAAACTAAAGGGACATTGCCATAACGCCCGGCGGCGAAGCTGTGATAGACCTCCCACTTATC
>JABDKF010000048.1 GCA_013003155.1 Woeseia sp.
AGTGAATCCCAGCGCAGGTGATTTTCCTCGGTCAGCTGTTGCACATGCTTTGGCGCCGAGCCGCCCGCACCTGTTTCGAAAAGGCCACCACCGGCCATGAGAGGCACGATCGACAGCATCTTTGCGCTGGTACCGAGCTCCATAATCGGGAACAGGTCGGTCAGGTAGTCGCGTAGAATATTGCCGGTCACGGAAATGGTATTGCCGCCGCGAATCACGCGTTCGAGCGTGTAACGCATCGCGCGGGTCTGAGACATGATCTGGATATCGAGGCCCTTGGTGTCGTGATCCTTCAAATACGTCCGGACCTTCTTGATGAGCTCGTTCTCGTGCGGCCGATACTCGTCAAGCCAGAAAACCGCCGGCATGCCCGACAGGCGCGCACGCGTGACGGCGAGTTTTACCCAGTCGCGAATAGCGTCATCCTTGACCGTGCACATGCGCCAGATGTCGCCTTGCTCAACGTGCTGCTCGAGCAATACCTTGCCGTTCTCATCAACGATGTTCGCCGTACCGGCTTCCGGAATCTCGAAGGTCTTGTCGTGCGACCCGTACTCCTCGGCTTTCTTCGCCATCAACCCTACGTTAGGCACGGTGCCCATCGTCGCCGGATCGAAGGCCCCGTGCGTCTTGCAGAAGTTAATCATCTCCTGGTAAATACGGGCAAATGTGCTCTCCGGCATGACCGCCTTGGTGTCTTTTGGACGGCCATCGGCGCCCCACATCTTGCCACTGTTGCGAATCATTGCTGGCATCGACGCGTCGACAATAACGTCGCTCGGCACGTGGAAGTTGGTGATGCCTTTTGCCGAATCAACCATCGCCAATTCTGGACGATGTTCGTGGCAGGCATGCAGGTCTTTCTTGATCTGTTCGCGCTGCGTTTGTGGCAAGACGGAGATCTTGTCGTAAATGCTGCTAAGGCCGTTATTGACGTTGACGCCCAGTTCGTCGAACAGCTTGCCATGCTTGGCGAACGCGTCTTTGTAAAATACCTTGACTGCATGACCGAAAACGATCGGATGTGACACTTTCATCATCGTTGCCTTAACGTGCAGCGAGAACATCACGCCGGACTTGCGGGCATCTTCCATCTGTTCTTCATAGAAGTCGCACAACGCTTTCTTGCTCATGTACATGCTGTCGACGACTTCGTGCTTTTCCAGCGCAACGTTTTCTTTCAGCACAATCGACTTGCCGCTCTTGGTCTCCAGAACCATGCTGACGGTGCAGGACTTGTCGAGCGTCATGGACTTTTCGTTATGGTAGAAGTCGCCTTCACGCATGTGCGAAACATGCGATTGCGATGCCTGGCTCCATTCACCCATCGAATGCGGATGCTTCTGCGCGTAGCGTTTGACCGCGGCGGGCGCACGGCGATCCGAGTTGCCCTCGCGCAGCACCGGGTTGACTGCACTGCCAAGCACCTTGCCATAGCGCAGCTTTATAGTTTTTTCTTCCTCGGTTTTCGGGCTGCCCGGATAGTCGGGCACCGCGTAGCCCTTCGCCTGCAGCTCCTCTATAGCCTTTATCAGCTGTGGCACCGACGCACTGATATTCGGCAGCTTGATGATATTCGTATCCGGCTTCTGCGTCAGCCGGCCGAGCTCGGCCAGGTTGTCGGGCACCTGCTGTTCCGGTTTCAAGTGGTCAGAAAATTCCGCAAGGATGCGGGCAGCCACCGAAATGTCGCTCGTGGTGATCTCGATGCCGGCCGGCGCACTAAACGTGCGAATGATCGGCAGCAACGAATACGTTGCCAGCAAGGGTGCTTCATCAGTAAGCGTATAGATAATCTTTGATTTTTTTGTGGTCATGGATTTATCCCGGAAATCAGCGCGTAATTTACACCATTTGTCGAGTCACCGGTTACAGAATGGCGCGATCGCGGCGGCGGCGACGGCGAATGACTGTTTTTGTCACCGAAAAGCTCCGCAAATCAGCTACCTCGTGCCAGTGGAGCCCGCGAAGACGCGCTACATCTACGCTGGAATAATCTCAGTGCCTCCTGGCGAATACTTTATCTGTGCTGAAAAAGATTTCGCTCGCAACACTCGCAGAGTACGATTGGTATGACCGCCGGTATTGGGACTTGAGATTACAGACGATGGCGGGCGTCACGAAGGCTGGCGAGAACCGGGTGAATTTTGAAGTTGATACTTTGTCGCAACAGGCAGGGGATTTGGAATGAGTCACGTTAGCGCCACTGAACCACGGTGCACCAGCAAGAGTGGAATCATTGCGCTTACGATCGAGGCACGGGTCCGTGACCTCGACGGATCGCCTGTGCGGCGCGTGCTGCCATCCGCCAGCCGGCGCATGGTCGGGCCGTTTATTTTTTTCGATCACTTCGGGCCGACGATTTATGCGCCCGGCACAGGCCTCGCAGTGCGGCCGCATCCACACATAGGGCTCGCCACGGTTTCCTACCTGTTCGAAGGCGAGATCATGCACCGTGACAGCTTAGGTATTGTCCAACCGATTCGTCCTGGGGCCGTTAACCTGATGACCGCCGGCCGGGGCATCGTGCACTCGGAGCGAACGGCAACTGATCTTGACGGACCGTTACGCCTGCACGGCCTGCAGCTGTGGCTCGCGTTACCAGACGAACAGGAATCCTGTAGTCCAGCCTTCGAGCACATTGATGCCAGCCGCCTGCCCGTCTTCAAGCGTGACGGTGTCAGCGGCAAACTGATCATCGGTGAGGCTTATCAGATGCGTTCGCCCGTTGAGGTTTTCTCAAAAACCCTGTTCATGGAATGCGCGATGGCGAACGGCAGTCAGCTGACGCTGCCAGACGATTGCGCCGAGCTGGCCATCTATGTCGTCGACGGCGAACTGCGTATTGCTGATGAAATTATCGGCGGCGGCACCATGGCCGTTGCCTGCCCCGACCACCCCATCACGGTTGAGGCAAACAAGCACAGCCGCATTGCCATCGTTGGCGGTGACCCGGTGGGCAAACGGCATATCTGGTGGAATTTCGTGGCGACTACAAAAGAACGCATCGAAAAAGCGAAAACCGACTGGCAGCAGCAACGATTCGAAAAAGTGCCGGGCGATAACGAGTTCACGCCGCTGCCTGAGCGCTAAGCAAACTGCCAAAGTCTGACTGCCGTTCAAGCCAGTAACTTTCTAGCGAGCGCAAATAAAGTCTGACCCTGGTCTCCGAAGTTGAGACGCACCAGGGCCATTGGTTCAGGGAAGCGCTTTTCGCTAGTCGCCGATCGACTCTCGTGCCTCGTTGAGTTCCGGTCGTGCCCCGGCGTCAGCGCGCGCGGCGATTTTTAGCAGCTCTCCAAAATAGCGCTGCGCTTTACCGGTATCTCCGCTGCGCTGCGCTGCGACCGCAGCGCCATAGATCGCGCGGAATCGATTCGGCTCTTTTTGCATGGTTGATTCAAACTCGGCCAGCGCTTCCGCAGGCCGTCCGTGCTCCAGCAACATTTCGCCGAGTAACTCGCGCGCGGGCTTGATGGGCCCGGGCGAGATCGCGCTCTTTTCTGTGGCATCTTCCATCTGCACGGCGTCTCGCAACATCGTTAAACCTTCCGCAGTGCGGCCTTCGGCATTCGCTATCCATGCGCCAGCGACTTTTTCCTGAATCGCAACCTGATCGCTCCAGTATGAATTGCCGGCGACCGTCAGTTTCTTATGCAATACGGCAAGTGTTGCCGCATTTTGCCTCGCCGCAGCGACATCACCGCTTCTTGCCGCGCCGAGCGCGCGGGCGAAATAGGTGGTTGCATCAACCCATTCAAAGCGCGTCTCGCGCGCTGGCAATACTGCCGCTTCTGCCCATGCGTTTCTTTCCAACGCGTAACGGGCGGCGATGGCGGCAGCTGCGAAGTAGCCTGCCGGTGACGGGGCCGCATTGCTCGAACTCGTTTCGATCCGGTCGGTAATGGCCGGCGTTTCATCGAGCACTCTCTTTGCAGCGGCGTCCTGGCCAGTCTGAAGATAGGCATAGACCTGGTAATCAAGAGCGTGTAGCTCTTCCGGCGCAGCATTGTCTTTTCTCGCCGCAGCAGCAGAAGCGAGGTTAGTCTCAATCGACTCCTGCCAGGCGCCGATGCGCGTGAACGTGTGTGACGGCATGTGCAACGCATGCGGTGCGTCGGGTGCGATGCCCGCATAGCGGCGAGCAGCATCGACACCGCGTGCGGCAAGAATAGGAACGTCGTAGCTGTGGATAATGTAGTGCGCGATCCCCGGATGATCCGGTTGAGTCTCAAATTCTTCTTCCAGAATCGCGGCAGCAGCGAGCAGCTTTGCATAGGTCTTGTCGGTAGGAAGATGATTCTGATCCATCGACAGTGCGTAGTAAATTCGGGCCTCGGAATCGTCGGGGTACTTATCCGCCAATGCCTTCATTGCTTTTTCGTAGGCGAGCGTGCGGCTTCTCTGGTCGACCGTTGCAGCATCCTCGAAAAGAATCTCAACCGCAGCAATGTAGTCACGCTCTCTTGCGGTTTTCGCATTTGCGGTTTTCGCGGCCGCTACCGCCAACGCGCCATTCGCAATGGCCGAGTCTGGCCGGAAACTACTGAAGGGATTGCCCCACCAGCTCATCGCGATGCCCCAATGTGCCATCGCACACCCGGGGTCGCGGGCGGCGACCTCATCGAACGATTTGATAGCGGCTGAGAACCAGAATGAATGCAATAACGCCATCGCGCGATCGAAGTCGTCGGCAACCGCCGGGCTGCAAGATGTTTCAAAATGCACTTTGCCGAGCTTCTCGGGTGGCATAGCAGGCATTGCAGGCTCGCGGGATGCCTGTCCAGCACAACCAAGAAAACTCAAAACACCCACGATCAGCAGCACTCTTGAGAAACTCATGTCGCACGCTCCTGGTTCGATTTTGGTTAGATTATTCGCAGCTTCTTACGCCTTTGACAGGTGCAGTTCAAATACCGCATATGAATAAGGTAGCAGTTTCGGCCCCCGTCGGCGTCGGTTACCGAATATAAATCAATAACCAGCTTATTCTTTGGGATGCTGTGCTGACAGTTAAACCGTCGTTTAGAGCAGCACGGCGACGCTACCCGGAGAGCACCGATTGTTATCGTGACAACGCAAACAACGTCAGCGAACCAGCTATTCAGGACAATGCGGACCCTGTGCGCTGAAAAAGCCGTGGTGACAGGGCAAAAGGGCGCTAATGCCGAAACCAAGTATCAGGCGACTGTACTATAGTGAAGGCAGAATGGTCATCGGCAGCAAGGAACCCCATTGCGTCGCTGTCAGTAAAGAAAAACTGTTAGCCTGCGTGAAGGCTCTTCAAGAGGGGATGAACGGTGAAAACACTCAAATGCGACTTGTGTGACGTTACAGCCGAGGGCGAAACGTTCGAGAACTGGATGACAGCCTTGCGGCCTCATTACATGGCAGCACACGCGGATGTCATGCAAAACGCCAGCCATACCAAAGAGGACATGGAAAAATGGATGGCGGATAACAAAGCAAGGTTCGATGCTGCACCTTCGCAAGCGTAGAGAGCAGTTATAAACACCTTATTTATTTCTCCCGGCTACCCTGCCGAGATGGCCGACTTCAGCCGCGGACTTGCGCAATGTGGCGCGCGTGTCATTGGGCTCGGTGAACATGCGGCACCGTCCTTACCCGCGGCCGTACGGCGCAGCCTGTCAGACTACATTCGCGTGCCGTCGCTGGTTGACACCGACTCTGTGCTTGCAGCCGTGCGCGCACATGCCTTCAGCACAAGCATCGAACGTGTCGAGTGCCTGTGGGAACCGTTTATGGGCCTGGCCGCGGAGATGCGCGAGATGCTCGACGTCCGCGGAATGCACAAGGAACAAACCGAGCTTTTTCGCGACAAGGAAAAAATGAAGGACGCACTCGATGCCGCAGGACTGCGCACACCGCGCCATGTGACGGCAAAGGGGACCGAGGCCATTCGTGCGGCGGCCAATACGATGGGTTTCCCACTGGTTGTAAAACCGATCGCCGGCGCCGGGTCGGCACATACTCACGAAGTTCGCGACGAGATGTCGCTCGCGGTCGCCGTCGCCGACGTCGGCGACTATCGCGAAGTCAGCGTGGAGGAATACATCGAGGGCGAGGAATACACGTTCGATACGGTTTGCGCGAACGGTAGGATCCTCTATGAGAACATCGCCTGGTACCGCCCCAAACCAATCGTAGGCCGTAACGTCGAGTGGATTTCCATGCAGACGGTCAACCTTCGCAACCTCGAGCGTCCGGAGCTCGCCGCGGGACGCGAACTTGGCCGGCGCGTTATCGAGACACTGGGTTTTCGCACCGGCTTCACGCACATGGAATGGTTCCTGACACCCTCGGGCGAGGCGGTGTTCGGCGAGATCGGCGGTCGTCCGCCCGGGGGTCGCTCGGTAGACCTGATGAATTTTTCCAACGACTTCGATATTTACACCGGCTGGGCAGAGGCCGTGACTCGCGGCGAGTTCAGTCAGACGGCGCACCGCCGCTACAACGCGGCGGCGATCTTCAAACGCGCGCGCGGCCAGGGACACATCAGAGAAATCCATGGCCTCGAGGATCTGCGGCGGCGCTTCGGTGAACACATTGTCGTCGAAGATTTGCTGCCGATTGGCGCTCCGCGACGTAACTGGCGCCAGACACTTTTGTCCGACGGCTACCTTATCGTTCGTCATCCGCAGTTGGAGCGGACGCTCGAAATCGCCGATGCGGTGGGCACCGACCTGCAAATCGACGCGCGCTGAGGCAAATACCCGCTTATACTGGGGCTAACTCAAATAACAACGAACGGCACTTCGCGCAGCGCGCGAGCAAGCCGCGACCATAAAACAACCGGAAAAAGACCAGCCATGTTCCGCAAACATGAAATGTTCCCCAGCAAGCACATGGGTCGAGCCGTACACGTATGGCGTTACGGCCATTTCGGCCCGCCGCTTATCGCGTTCCCCAGCGCTTCCGGCATGGCCCATGAATGGGAGAACCACGGCATGGTCGGCGCATTGTCCGACTGGCTGGAACAGGGCCGTCTGAAACTCTACACAGTAGAAAGCAACGTCTCCGCAGTATGGACGCGTAAGGACGAACATCCGCAGGAACGGATCAAGCGCCACCTGCCCTACGAGCGCTGGGTGATGGACGAACTCGTCCCGTTTATCCGGCACGACTGCCAAAAAGATGACATTCCGATCGCGTTGGCAGGCACCAGTCTCGGCGCGCTTTATGCCGCTAACTTTGCGTTAAAGTTCCCGGAAGTGTTCCGTTACGCGCTGTGCATGAGCGGGCGCTACGACGCAAACTGGATGACCGATGGCTTCATGAATGACGACATTTACTTCAACAGCCCTATCAGCTACGTGCCGGGTATAAATGGCGAGTATCTCGAGCGTATCCGCAGAAACACTCACCTCGCGCTTGTCTGCGGGCAGGGTCAGTGGGAAGACGGCAACATCGAGGACACGCAGCGTCTTGCGAGCCTGTTGCACGAGAAAGGCATCAGCCACCAACTCGATTTATGGGGTCAGGACGTGACCCACCAATGGCCCTGGTGGGCACGACAAACGCGACATCACCTGGCGGGTTACCTCCACGCCGCAAATCAATAACTGAGGACAGATCACGGTTTTTTTGAGGTCGGACAACCCGCTGCTTGTCGGCAAATTAGACCGTGGTCATTCTGTCGTCAGCGCAATTGAACGAGAGTAAAGACAATGCGCATGAAGCTGGTAGTAACTGTGATTCTCTCGCTATTGGCGGTAGTGTTTATTCTACAAAACGCAGCGGTCGTCCAGATTAGATTCATTATCTGGGAGATCTCAATGTCGCGATCTTTGCTGGTTGTGCTAATGGTGATGATCGGCGCACTGATCGGATGGTTCTCACATGCGATCTTCCGGCATGCGCAGAAACAAATGCACTAATCGGTAACCGGCAACCCCATACGTTCCAGCAGATCGCCCCAGCGCGGATCTTCGTGCAGCCCGACGAACGTTGGTTCCAGCAAGACTTGCGACAGCGGGGCTGCGTGCAGCTCAAACGCGTGGTCGAGCCATAGAAAGGCGCGATCCGGATCGTCATGCCAGGCATGAATACTTGCGAGCGTATAAGCCGCCCAGGATTGGTGCTCTTCGACGAACTTTTTTAGCCGCTCCGCAACTTCATCCTCGCGGCCCAGTGCCGGCAAGGCAAGGAGCCTGCCATATTCTTGCTGTTGCGGGTCCACCTCAAGTCCGAGTTCGCGCCACGCCGCCTCCGGCTCATTTTGCTGCAGCATGATAATGGCGAGCTGCGTGTGCGTGCCCCAGTCTTCGGGATCCAGCTCCAATACCTTGCCATAGGCCGTGCGTGCGTCGCTTAGCCGGCCCAGCCTGTGTAATGCTTCTGCGACGTTGTACAAGGACAGCAAATTGAAAGGGTCCAGCGCGAGGGCCTGTTCACGATAGCGCAAGGCTTCTACTCCCTGACCGAGGCTGTTCGCAAGGTTCGCGGCAGCTCCCAGCACGCGCTCATCGTTTGGTGCGATCTCGAGTGCCCGGTTTACGGTCTCTCGCGCACCCGCCCAATCCCACTCAAATTTCGTTTGAATGTTGGCAAGGCGCGCCAGCACCGAGGGCCGGTCTGGATCAAATTCGAGTGCTTTCTCGATCGCGAAGCGTGCCTGAGCAAGTCCCAAGGCCAATTCGCGATATCCGCTAAGTGTCTGGCTCAAGTAGGTAACCGACAGGCTGGCCCATGCCTCGACGTACTCCGGATCGATTCTCAACGCAGACTGGTACGCGTCTATCGCCCGTTCGAAATTTTCCTCGCCCCACTTGGCATAGATGAAACGCCCTTCGAGCCACAGCAGGTATGCGTCGGGATTTACCGCTTCTGCGCGCAGGGCGCCATCAGCCAACTCGATCCCCAGAGCGGCTACAACAGCGTTCGCGATGTCATCCTGAATCTCAAAGATTTGTTCCAGCGATGCGTCAAATTCTTCCGCCCAGAGTTGCGCACCGTCATGAGCTCGGACCAACTGTGCCGCGATTTGCAGGTCTGCGTCAGTTTTTCTCACGCTCCCTTGAAGAACGTATGCGACGCCCAGCGATTCGGCAACCTCGGCTACGTCGGTATTGCGATCTCTAAACTGAAACGCCGAATTCCGAGAGACGACACGCAAGCTTTGAACCTCTGCAAGCAGGTCCAGCAATTCTTCCGAGAGCCCATCGGCGAGATAGATTTGGTCCGGATCGGAACTTGCATTCCGGAAGGGTAAGACAGCAATTGCATAAACCGTATCAGCGGATGCGGCTGGCGCGTCGCCCGCGGACTCTGAATCGACCGAAGGCATCGCAACCTCGGGCTCTGCCGGTGGCGTTTTCGCCTGTTCGCCGCAGGCCAGTAGTCCAAGTGCCAACGGGATAAAGAAGACGGAGCATCTGGCCAGGCGATTGGCAACCAGCGAAAAGAGTGAAAGCGGAGACAGCAGCATAAAAAAAGTAGCGCCACGAGAATGACGGTTAGCATAACACCCACCGGACCAGAAATTGGTTGCAAACCGGTACCCGGTGCCTGATTGAACAACCCCGTCTGCTGGCCTGCTCATGAGCCAGACGGCACGCTCATGAGGCACCAATCTCCCAAAAAGCGGCTATCCTTGTAAGCTGATCGTCATACAAAACTTGCTATGGATTTTCACGAGGAAACAACTCATGCCAATGAATCCCGTCGGCTGGTTCGAAATCTACGTTGATGATATGGGCCGGGCCAAGGCGTTCTACGAAGCCGTGCTCAAGGTCAAGCTGGAAAAACTCGGAGACCCCAATGACTCCGCAATTGAGATGAACTCGTTTCCCTCAGACATGGAAAAATACGGGTCCACCGGGGCCCTTGTTCATATGGACGGTTTTCCCGCGGGGGCCAATAGCACGCTCGTTTACTTTTCCTGTGATGATTGTTCGGTCGAGGAATCCCGCGTGGCGACGGCGGGTGGAAAGATTCATCGATCAAAAATGGCGATTGGCGATTACGGATTCGTAGCGCTCGCAGTTGACTCCGAGGGCAACATGTTCGGCCTGCACTCAATGAAGTAGGTCATTGCTGGCAAAAAGTAGCCGGGAGGATAGTCATGAGGTTTTTTTGGGCGAACATTGCTGCGATTGCTTTGCTCGCATCGCCTGCCTCTTTTTCATCGGGGGTCGGTGACGCACCGGCTACCTATTCGCTGGACGGAAAAACGTTCTACGGCAAAATTCGAGCCAGAGGTCTCCTTGGCTTGTTTGCCAAGAAAAGCGTATTGCGATTTGAAGGACAGTTGTTTAGCTGGTCCAGCGGCGAGGACTTTCGGCCAGCTGCTTATGAAACTCGGGAAGAAAACGGAAAGATCATCTTCACGGCACACGCTGTCGGAAATGAAGGCGCCTATGCCAAGGACTACGTCGACTGGCGTGGCGAATACGACGGAGAATCGCTCAGCAACGTGACCGCGGTGTGGACTCGCGCACAAGGTGGTGGCGACTGGCTTCACGACTTGCTGCTGCCGCAGACGGTTACCTTCTCATTCAAGCCCGCAAAACCGTAGCAACTTCGTGCGCAGCATGTGGAGCTCGGCCACCAGTGCCGCAAGTTCTGCAAACAAAAAAAGGGGCCGTACAGGCCCCTTATATTATTGCGAACTCTTGTTTTTACCAACTCTGGCTAAGACTCATCGAGTTTTTCGATGTATTCCAGCGCCTCTGTCCTGACAAACGGCAGGTTCTGCGACAGGGTATTGCGCTTGGCGGCACGTGTCGCGAGATCCCTCGCCTTATCCTTGTGTCCAAGCGATTCCTGCGCTCTTGCCGACCAATACAACACCTGTGGATTCAGCTGGTTAGCCTGCGCCAGATGCTCAACACCCTTCTCCATATTGTCATTCGTCATCGCCATATAACCCGACAACTCGTGCACCCTCAGGCGCTCGAATGCGGTGCCATTTTCGGTTGCGGCATCTATGTATTCTTGCGTTCTTGCAGTGGCCGCCTCAGTGTCGCCCGCAACCATTGCAGACAGCGCCATCTTGAACAAATAGTTTCGGTTGGCTTGCGCTTTGTTGGCGTCGTTGATGCTGGCTTGTTGCATGTGCTCCAACGCTTGCGCGTATTGCCCTTCTGCCATCTCGGTATCATCGACGTTCAAGGAAATATCGCCCATGTAATTATAAATTCCGCCGGCAGCCGCGCGATCGCGCTCTTCTTCAGCTTCCATCAGCATCTTGTTGGACACCTCCATGGCTGCTTCTCGATTTCCTGCAAACACGTATGACATGACGGACTGGAACATTGCATTCTGTCGTTCTGCAAAATTGCGCGCCGCGCCAAGCATTTTGTCGGCGGCTTCCAGGGCATTTTCCGGCTCGCCCATCATCGAATAGTTCCTGCTGATGCCCGCATAAGCAGAAAGAAAATGTGGGTCGAGATCAATTGCCATTTGATACTGCTTGATTGACTCGTCGTAGTTGCCCATTTCCATCAACAGCTCTGCGTAAGAATCGTGGGGATTTGATTCGTTGGGCAGCAACGCTACGTACTTTTCAAAAGCCGCCTGTGCCTTATCCAGGTCGTCAAGGGCGCGATACCCGTAGCCGAGCGAATTAAACGCCGGCGCAAAATCCGGATCGACTTGCGTCGCGTGCCTGAAGTGCTCTACTGCGCCTGCAAAGTCTTGCTGTCCGTTCAGAAAGTTGCCCAACGCCATGTGCGTTCTTGGATCCTTGGGATAGGCACTGACTACCTGCTTTAGCGCTGCGCCCTGGGCAGCCTGATCGTTCTCCGATGCAGCAACCAGCGCCTGCACGTACAGCTGTTCGCCCTTGGACGCACCGGCCGCGGTCGCTTTCGCGTGACCCACATGGGCGAAAAACTCCTCAGCACTTTGTGAAGTATTCGCAGCCAATACGTGTCCCATCGCAAAATCGGGGTCCGCCTGGACGGCCGCAAGGAACTTCGTGTGCGCATCGGTAAAATGAAGATCATCCAGCAGCGCGAGACCTTCATTGAACAATGTGCGCGCCTCTTCGGAAGCCGTGGTATACGGCACCGTACTTGCCATTGCCGACGTCTGCTCTGTTGCGGCTGGAGCGTTGGTTACCGCTTCCTTTTGGCCGCATGCTGCAAGTATCATGATTGCGACGCATGCTAAAGCTCCCCGCGCCACAACGTTTTCATTCAAGATTCTCATCGTTCTTCCCCCATTGATTTTGAATTGCTCAAGGCACCTGGTCAGGCACCGCAGAAGCCAGTGTACTCCTTAAGTACTTCGTTTTGCGTCCAGATAGCTTGGCGACTCATTTATTGCGATTTGATAGCCGCGCAATGATTAAGTAATCGGAGATTAAGCCGTCCAGTACGCCTTTTTATTCAATCAGCTGATGATTTTCGTCTGCCAGGCCAACCAGCACGCTGTTCCCCGCCGCATCAACATGCAGAACCCCAAAGCGCGCCGGTTCGAATTTTCCGGCCTGACCCTCCTCGAAAAAAAAGGATTCTGCGCCGATACGAATCTGGCCGCTCTCGTCCACCTGTTTGTATTTGAGCCGCTTCTCGTTTGCCGCCAATGCAGCTCCCTGGTCGATGTGTGAATATGCAGCAACATTGTTTTCGTCGACGGTTACGATAAAAGCGCCGCGCGGTGACAAAGTCTTGCGAATAACATTTGCCGGGAAAAGCGCATCAGCGTAGCGCAACTCCATGTAGTCCCCCTGCATTAACGAGCGCGGATCAACGGGACGCAACTGGAGCAACAGGGGTTGACCATCGTCCACCACCTGCTGCCGTTGCAGAATCGTATAGTTTGCTGCGCACAACACGAGCAACAACCCGATAATCGCCAGCCAGCGCGGTGCGCGGTTCACTGTACGACCCTCCGCTTGCCCGTCGCCTGCAGAATCCACCAGAGCGCGAGCAACACCATGCCGATACCGATCAGTAAGAGCGACTTGTCCAGTAAAGTCATTTCGAGACTGTAGTAGTAGCGGATAATGAACTGCCCTTGCAGAACGACACCGAGAAGTGCAAGCGGTCGGGAGCCAATAACGAAAGCGAGCATCAGGATCAACATGGCGGCTGAACCACCGGGCGGCAGCAGCAGACAGACGAGAACTGCCGTCACGGCAAAAGCAGCAACCTGCGCGTTTGCCTTACCATCTTCGCTACGCCGCCAGTGCACAAAAACCAGGGCAAGAAACAGGACGATGTGCAAACTGTTCGCAAACCTGTCCGTCCGGCCCATCTCACTCAACGTGCGCGTGTTTTCCATTCCCAGAATTGACACTACCGGAAAGGTCAGCAGTAAAGCGACGGCAGTCGGCACCAGATCGCGGCGCGGCGGGTATAGCAACAGGACCAGGCCAACGGGCGTTGCGAGCGCCACAAAATCAAGCATGTGTTGAGTATCGTTCTTGAGAAGCGCCGCGACGTAACAACCCATTGCAAATGCTGCCGTGAGGAATTGCAGGATTTTGTCATCCGTAGCCGCAACGATTGCCGCGGTCAGGGCAGCGGCCACGAAAAAACCTAACCAGAAGCTCTCGTATTCTCCAATCAGCCCGCCACAAATCATTGCTGCGCCGGCCGCTCCGGTCGCGATGCCCAATTGCTCAGCAAAGTCGCCGCTGGTATCTCGCCAGAGCAACCAAAGTCCGAAACCGAAAAATGCCGCACCGAAAACTGACAGGGCTGCCGGGTTTCTGACCTCCAGCAACGCGAATACGAATGCTCCGCCAAATGCGATAAGCACCAATGCCGTGATCCACGCCCCAATACCGACAACCCAACGCAAGTACCAGGGCGAGACTACTTCACTCATGATCAGCACCGGCTGCGAGTCGCTTATTCAGGTAACGAAGCAGGCGCACAACCGCCGTTGAGACAAATACGCACCATGCACCGAGAAGAAAGAGTCCGAAAACCACCGTGCCGGCATCGTCGAAGTCGAATGCTTTGAAAATCAGCCGGCCACCGGTTGCCATGCAGAACAACGACGCAAACCCCACGATGATTACCAAGACGGAGAATTCGGGCAGCACTTTTATATAGACCAACGCCAGCGCCGCCGAAGTCAGCACAAAGGCGACGCAGCCGATCAATGCAGAGTCGGCACCAAACACGTACTGCACCGCCAATAAAAACAGCGGCGCCATCGACATTAAAACGAGACTGCGACGAAACCAGCTGCCCTCGAGCCATTTGAGCCCCTGGTGCAACGCGAGCTCGCGAACCGCAAGGAATGCCAGCGGCAGCAGCGCGACAGCCGTGCCCACCTGGTATTCATCTACGCGCCCGAGAGCGACCGGTACCTGAACGCCATAGAGGCCTGCTGCGGTAATACAAACAATAATCCAGAGTAGCCAGTGCGCATTGCTTCGCGATGCAAGCGCCCAGGGCAATATCAATACTGTCCATGCAGCAAATAGCTGCCATGCATCCGCGCCGGTTTGGTAAACCTGCCCGATCACCGCGAACAGTACGCCCGTTAGAACGGAGGCGGCAATTAACACCGCCTGTCCGGCGGGCCGCTCCAATCCTAAGAAGAATGCAATGACAAACGACAGCAGGATACCGCCCTGCAGAATCCCAAACTTTGAGAACGGTGCGAGGTCGGCCCAGTTGTAGGCAAAGAAAAATACTACGCCGGCAAGCAGGTGCGTCGCCCCCAGAACGAGAAGCGCATACATTGCCCAGCGATGCCAGTACGGGGCATCGCGAACGTCCTGTAGCCGACCAAGAAATTCTTTTGCCGAGACGGCACCACTGCGGCGCAGCGCCGCAACGTCAGAGAACGAAGTCGGATTGTCGTGTTCGGCCGTCATCTTGGCCAAAACCAGCGATACCAAAGCCGATTGGAATCATGACCGTTTTCCATGAATTCGCCGGCAAACAAATTGCCGGGCATGTAGCCAGCAGGAATGAGCACACGCTGCGGTGCCGCCCCCGGCACAACGTCAACGCGCCGTGGCGGGCCAGGTTTGTGGTTGCGATAGGGGTTCGCAGGTCTCATAGAAGCGCTATTGAAAATGAAGCCAGCAGGCTTTGCAAATCAGTCATTTAAGGGCGATACCCGGCCTTCTGGAAGTTAGCTGATGCCTCGCCGATCCGCTTCGAGGGCAAAAATCGTCATGAAATAGTCGTTTTACTATACAAAACATTCTGTATAGTTCGCGCCATGGGAAGAAAGCCACTCGCACGCCAGAAAATCCTCGATGCCTCGCGCCAGATCGTTATGGAGCGAGGCGCCGGCTGCCTGACGTTTGATGAAATAGCGGCGGTTAGCGGCGTTACGCGCGGCGGCATCACCTACCATTTCCCGACGAAACAGGAATTGCTGCAGGCTCTGGTCGACCACGATCTCGAACAATGGCGGGCTATTGAAAGCGAGCTGCGACCGAAAGGATTTGACGAGGCGACGGCAGATTTGCTGGCATCGATACGGTCCTACACGCACAAGCATCAGGACCGACGCCGCTTTGTCTCCGGCATGCTGGGCGCCGCGACCCTCGATCCGCCCATTCTCGAACCCGCTCGCGACTACGAGCAACGGCGCATGGCCGGTGTTGAATGGTCCGATGCGGTAATCAGCCAATACCTGTTGCGCATGGCAGCAGTTGGCATCTTCTGGTCCGACCTCTTCGATTGCCCGTCGATCCCCGCTGACGTGCGAACTCGGCTGGTCAAGTTGCTGGAGCAACTTGCCGTCGAATGGTCAACCGACAATCCCAATCTGAATAAGCCCCAACAAAATTCGCAGGAAAATTAAGCTATGTTGAGCTCCTCTCGTACGCTGGCCCGAAGCCGGTTACCGTTCGCCACCCTCGCGTTGGCACTGTGTTTGGTCGCCTGTGGTGACAGCGGCGGCGATGAAGGGGGCGGGGGTCCGCCGCCAGCCGCCGTCAATATTGCCGAGGTTGTCGTCAAGTCGATCGTCGAATGGGATGACTTTACCGGTCGCATCCAGGCGGTCGACAGCGTTGCGTTGCAGCCACGCATCACCGGCTACCTCGACAAAGTGCATTTCACTGAAGGCGAGATCGTTGAGAAAGGAGACCTGTTATTCACGATCGACGATCGCGAATACCAGGCAGCCGTCGGCTCGCGGCGTGCTGATGTGCAGCGAGCCCAGACGCGCGTCGAGCTTGCGAAGCAAAACTTCGCGCGCTCCGGGAAACTCGCGACCGCGCGCGCGGTCTCGGCTGAAGAACTCGAACAAAGCCGTGGCGAACTGCAGCAGGCCGAGGCGGATCTGCGCAGCAGTCGTGCGAACCTGGACGCGGCAGAACTGAATCTGGAGTTCACGCGTGTTGTCGCCCCGATAAACGGTCGCGTCGGCGAGGCATTGATCAAGCCGGGCAATCTCGTCACACCCAATGCCTCCGTGCTGACGACCATCGTTTCCATCGATCCGATGCACGTTGTCTTTGAAGGCGACGAACGCATTTACCTGAAGTACCAGGCGAAAGCACGTAGCGGCGAACGTCCGAGCTCGCGCGATGTTCGCAACCCGGTGCAGGTTGGTCTCGCATCGGACGAGGGTTTTCCCTACCACGGTGAAATGGATTTCGTGGATAACCAGGTTGATCCTGCGACCGGCACCATCGAAGGGCGCGCCTTGATTCCAAACCCGGACGGCTACTTGATCCCCGGCCTGTTCGCACGCGTGCGCCTGTTGGGCAGTGGTGAATACAGCGCGATGCTGATTCACGATGCGGCCATTCTCACAGACCAGGATCGCAAATACGTTTACGTGGTGGGCTCGGACAACAGCGCGGTGCGGCGCGACGTGGTGGTCGGTCGCAGTATCGATGGTCTGCGAGTGGTTACGGACGGCCTGCAGGCGGGCGAGCGCGTCGTTGTCAACGGCGTACGCAAGATCTTTTTCTCCGGTGCGCCGGTCACACCGAATGTCGTGCCCATGACTGAGCCACAGCAAGCAGCCCCGCAGAATGCGGCTGCATCCGGGGCCTGATCGATGAACCTGTCCCGCGTTTTTGTCGATCGGCCGATCCTGGCCGGCGTGCTGTCGATCTTCATCCTGATTTTAGGACTGATTGCCATACCCACACTGCCGATCAGCGAATACCCGGAAGTCGTGCCGCCGACCGTGCAGGTAACCGCCGCGTATCCCGGCGCCAATCCGCAAACCTTGTCGGAAACCGTTGCCGCACCGCTTGAAGAAGCGATCAACGGCGTCGAGAACATGATCTATATGAAATCCGTCGGCAGTTCGGACGGCCAGCTCTCGCTGCAGGTTACGTTCGCCGGCGGCACGGACATCGATCTTGCCGCTGTACAGGTGCAAAATCGCGTGGCGACCGCGTTGCCCCGCTTACCGGAAGCGGTGCGCGCACTGGGTGTCGCGACCGCGAAGTCGTCACCGAACCTGACGATGGTGGTACACCTGACCTCGCCCCAGGGTGAATACGATGGTTTTTACCTTTCCAACTACGTCACGCTGAATATCAAGGATGAACTGGCGCGCTTGCCGGGTGTTGGCCAGGCACTGGTATTCGGCGCAGGCGATTACTCTATGCGTATCTGGCTTGACCCGGAGAAAGTCGCCTCTCGTGAGTTGACTGTCGGCGACATTATCGCCGCGATTCGCGAACAGAACATCCAGGTATCTGCCGGCATCATCGGCGGTCCGCCGCAATCGGGCAGTAACTTTTCGCAGTATTCGCTGAGCGCCCGTGGCCGTCTGGAAACGGCGGAGGAATTTGAGAACATTGTTTTGAAAACGGGCTCACCAGGCGCTGTTACAACGCTGGGCGATGTAGCACGCGTCGAGCTCGGTGCTGAAACCTATTCACTGCGTTCAACACTGAACAACCAGCAGGCGGCCGCAATTCCAATCTTCCAAAGCCCGGGCGCCAACTCCATTGAATTGTCCGACTCAGTGCGCGCGAAAATGGCGGAGCTCGCCGAGAATTTCCCGCCTGGCGTGAGTTGGGATGTCGCGTACGACCCTACAGTTTTCGTGCGTGAGTCTATCAAGTCTGTTATCGCGACACTGCTGGAAGCGGTACTGCTGGTTGTGCTGGTCGTCGTGCTTTTTCTGCAGACCTGGCGTGCATCAATTATTCCGTTGCTGGCCGTTCCCGTCTCGATTATTGGCACTTTTGCCGTACTGCTGCTGCTCGGATTCTCGATCAACGTGCTCACGCTGTTCGGGCTCGTGCTGGCTATTGGCATCGTCGTCGACGATGCCATCGTTGTTGTCGAAAATGTTGAACGGCACATAGAGCTTGGCGAATCTCCACGCGACGCGGCCCGCAAGGCAATGCAGGAAGTATCTGGTCCGATCGTCGCAATTTCGCTGGTGCTGG
>JABDKF010000121.1 GCA_013003155.1 Woeseia sp.
ATTCGGCTTTGTCTCTCAAGGCGTATTTCACTTGTTGAAAATTGCCTATCGCGAGGAATACGCCGACGTTGGACCCGGTACCGTATTGCTGAATCTCGTCATCGACGAATTTTCGAGGTCTGCAGTGATCAAGAAGATCAACCTGGTTACCAAGCCGGCGTGGTCAGCACCCTGGCAGGCAGGGGAAGAGTCGACGAAGACGATACAATTGTTTAACTTTACGCCCGGCGGAATTTATCTCTATTGCCAAACGCGTCTGATCAACTTTCTAAGGAAAGCCCGGCTAAACATTGCGTCGAGTGAAGGACAGATTTCGTGACGTTGGTACCTGGGAGCAAAATTGCTCCTCTGAATAGCACTGCATATCCGTATTGTATATTCTTTCGCAGACGACGCTCGCTCCACATTCTCCGCGACTGAGCAAGATTCTTCATAGCCCACTGAGACCACGTTCCTGTTTGTCACCATGTCTTTCGAAAGAGCAGCTAAAGAGCCGCTCCTGCCACTCAATTTCGAGACCGACGACACAGTTTGGATAGGCACTGGACGTCAGTTTCGTTTTTCTGAAGCAAGCTCCTTGAATCTCTGTATTGGACAGTTTAAGAGTAATAGCACCGAGACTCAGTACAGAAATTGCGGAACATATACATGCTTGAGGCGGCAAGAATTGTTGGGTTGCACCCTGTCAACTCAGTGGATTTCGTGGCAAACGCGTTTCGGGTGTTTGACAGTGGTGATGTGCTCGCGATTCTAAAGCAGCACGATACCGACCTTCCGATTGATCATGTCGTGACGCCTGCACCCGGCGGTGGCTGGCTCGAACTTACTCAGAAAGTAATCCGTAACGATTGCCCGGCACAAATCGTTTTCACATCCGGAACCGAAGGGGAAGCCAAGGCTATCTTGTTGTCACACGGCGCACTTGCCGATGTTGTTGATCGCCTCAACAGCATCATGAAACTGGATAGCACAGTAAGCGAATACATCGGAGTGCCGGTAACACATTCCTTTGGTTTCGGGCGCTGCCGTGCGGTCGCCGCGGTTGGCGGCAGATGCTATATCCCGGAAAAGGGCTTCAATCCGGTCGAGCTGGCCAGCATGTTAAAGGACGATACGATCAATGCCGTCTCTGCTGTTCCGACAATGTGGAGACTCGTTCTCGCCAGGCCGGAGGTAATCGGTGTCCAGGGCCGAAAAGTGAAGTGGATCGAGATTGGTAGCCAGTTCATGAGCGCGGTCGAAAAAGAGCAGATGAAGAAGCTTTTCCCGAACGCAATCATCATTCAGCACTACGGCCTCACCGAGGCTTCGCGAGCCACGCTGCTCGACATCAGTGCAACGCGCGGTGAGCTGCTGGAATCAGTCGGGCGGGCAACGGATTCCGTTGCGGTCAAGATTTCCGACACTGGCCGGATCATGATCCGCGGACCAAATGTTGCGTCGGGACAGGTGATTGCAGGCAAGGTCAAATCATTGACCGGGACCGACGGCTGGTACACAACAGCAGATCTCGGCCGCCTGGACCGCGATTTTTTGTTTTTCGAAGGCAGAGCAGACGACCAAATCAATTGCGCAGGCATCAAGGTAAACCCTGACCTGCTGCAGGCAAAGATCGATTGCCGACTAGGCGTCAAAAACAAGGTTGCCGTTGCTGGCTTCGTAGAAAAACTCCGCGGGGAGGGTTTCTTTGTTGCGATCGAAGCGGGAGCCGGAATCTCCCGTGACGAGGTACAGGACGCCGTTGATGCTGAATTGCTGCTTCTCGGTATCGATGCACGGTCGTCGGTGCGTGTAAGAGAGGTACCGAAGATACCGCGAACGGATACCGGGAAAGTTCGTCGACGGCAATTAACACGGCGCTATGCGGACCTCTGCGAGGAAACGAGCGCGCCGCGATCGCCGGTGTCACGACAATCTATTCCGGCAATGTTTGCTGAGATATTTCCCAACGTCGAAGTCCGGGCTCGCGACACATTCAAGTCACTCGGCGGCGATTCGCTGAATTATGTACAGATGTTGATGCTACTGGAAAATCACTTGGGCTTTGTGCCGCCGGGCTGGGATAGAGCAACAGTCACGGAATTGCAGAAACTTCCACCAAAACATGAAACCACTTTCTACACTTGGCTTGATACCACCATTTTCTTGCGCGTACTGGCAATTCTGGCGGTAGTCGCCACCCACAGCGGCGGAGCCGTGCTTGGCGGCGGAACCCTGCTGTTATTTGTCCTGATCGGTTTTAACATGGCCAGATTCAAGATGGCGACCCTGATAAACGGCGATGTATGGCAATGGGTGAGGACCTTTGCCAGCATCATTCTTATCCCCTACTATGTATTCGCTCTTCTCTATCTTGGCTGGAATAAGTCTTTCGAGCCCGACGTCTTGCTGCTGTACGCCAATTTGGTCAGCGCCAAGATTACCGTGACCTTCCCATTCTGGTTTGTCCAAGTACTAATTCAATGCCTGCTCGTGATCGGCATTATTTTCTCGGTTCCGGCATTACGTCGATTTGCAGCACGATCAACCGTTTCATTTTCGCTTTGGTTACTGATGTTGTTCATCGGTATCCGAGCTGTCTATCCATACTTTTGGGACACGACATACCTGATCAACCTGGTGCCACTTCGATTTATGGCAATACTTTGGCTCGGTTGGTGTTTCTGCGTGGTCGAAACCTTTCGCCACCGATTACTCCTCGCAATAATCGGAGTCGGATTTGCGATTTTGGATACTGGCCTGTCAACAATGACCGCTTGGCTGGCTTTCGGCAGCCTTTTTCTTGCCTTCGTTCCGCGCGTGCCGATCCCCGCATTTTCTCGCCAAGCCTTTAGCGATATCGGCTCAGCAACCTTTTATATTTTTGCTTTCAATGGCATCATTATTTTCGCGCTATCGCATATGCAGATTGAGTCCGGCGCGGTTGTATTTTCCATTAGCCTGGCGGGTTCAATCTTCATTTGGTGGTTGCTGGAACGCTTCCGATTTATAACAAACGTAAAAACGCTATTTGGTAATAGAGCAGGACAAGATGGGAATCGCGAAATTCGTCCAAAGAATCTTTAGCGTACCATCGCGCCTTCTATCAATAATCGCGTATCGCAATACCATTGTCGTGTTCCGCAAATCGTGTGTAACCGCGAGTTCTCGTCACGATTTTCGAATACAGGAGTATTCGTCAGGTGTGCGCGCCGTCCTGGATGTTTATAAATCTGTTGGAAGATACAATTACTACGAAGGCGCTGACGACGATGCCCGTATGGAGGCGCGAGTTAAAAATGGGATGCGTTTTTTTGCGGCAATTCAGAATAACGAAGTCATTGCCTATTTGTGGATGCATTCAACGAGCGACAGGTTTTTCGATGAAATAGGATTGTTTTTGGCAAAAGGTGCTGACAATCTTTGGCTGCGTGACATGTACGTTACGCCCCGGCACAGGGGACAAAGGTTATTCGTTAACACGCTGAATGCTGTCATTTGTCAATACTTCCCGGATTGCCGATACTTGTACTCCGACGTAGACCATGACAACAGCCCTTCTCTACGCGCGCATCAACACTTGGGGATGGAAGAAATCGGAAAGGTTTCATACGCTCGAATCTGCGGTGCCTGGTTGTATCGCAAGATAGAACCTGAATTTTTGCCGCAAAGCGGCTTCCGATATCCGCAACACTTCCTCCGTCTGGACCGCCATTTCAAGTCCTACGTTCAACGCCACCTTTGTTGAAGGCGGATACGCGTCAGCATTCTCGCGACGCGCAGACCCGCATTAGGCCAAAAGGTTGCTGAGATGGCCCAAAGTAGCCCAGCTATAGCGGCGATCGGAAGACACTATCGAAACTGCCGAGACGCGCACACACGAGCGCCGCGAAAAATTGACGGCTGATTGTTCAAACGTTTTGAGCAAAACCATGTCATTGGCGCGTTCGCACTGCGCCGGATTGCTGATCGTCTAGCAGGACCATAAGTAAGTCGCTCCAAGCTTTGCTACCCTGTGAGTCGAAGTTTGGGTGAACAAACCAGAAGTCACTCGGGGAGAATCGAAAATGGAAAAAGTCGCGTTTGCGGTGGCTTCAAGAGCGGCTGACAATCCACGGTCAGGTATTCGAGAGATTTTCACCTTGGCTAATGACAAGGCGGCGCGCGGTGAAACTGTCTACAAGTTGATGATCGGCGTTCCCGATGCCAGGACACCCGATACCGTTATTGACGGCACTATCGCTGCGCTCAAGGCGCAAAAAACCCAGTACACCGCCAATGCCGGCATTACCGAGTTGCGAGAAGCAATCGCGGGCCAGGTCAATCGTGCTCATGGCCTGTCCGTCCAGGCCGACCAGGTGATCGTCGTACCGGGTGCGATGGCTGGACTCCTGTTTGCGAATTTCACCATTGAGCCGGGAAACAGAATCCTCGTGCCGACTCCGGGATATCCGAACTATAAAATGCAAGCGGGCCTCACCGGACTTGAGCTCCTGCACTATCGACTGGGAATTGAAAACGGTTTTCAACCGGACCTTGACGAACTGGAAGACCTTCTCAAGTCCGACGGCGCGCCCGTTGGAGCAATTCTGATCAATACGCCCGGCAATCCGACCGGGACTGTGTTTAATAAAGAAACCATTTCGGGTATCGCACGGCTCGCTGAGAAGCACGGCGTCAGAATCATTTCAGACGAAGTCTACAAAGACATTATTCTGGACGATGGGCTTGAGCACATCAGCCCGGCCAGGTTCGCGCCCGACCACACCTTACTGGTTGGCGCGCTCTCGAAAAAATATTCCATGACAGGAATGCGCGTTGGGTTCCTGATCGTGCCGCGTCACGCAATAAAAGATACGGACGTGCTCGGCGAAGCAACCATCTCTTGTGCTCCTTCGATTTGCCAATGGGGCGGCGTCGCTGCGCTCGAAGGTGATCAGTCGCAGGTCGCTGGTTATGACCTGCAGTACCGGCAGCGCCGTGATGCGATCGTTGAAATACTGACGGCCGCTGACATGACTTTTACTCGTCCCAACGGAGCGTTCTACTTGATGGTCGACATTGGTGATGCGGGACTTTCATCGCGTGAATTCGCGCTGCAATTGCTTGAAGAAAACGGCGTCGGTGTCGCTTTCGGCTCGGACTTTGGGCCGATTGATCCGGCGCACCCTCTCTACGCTGAGTGCGATAGATTGGTTCGCATCGCATTTTGCAGTGGCTCGATGGATGAACTTGAAGGCGGCACCAAACGGCTATGCGAGTTTTATAAAGAGCGTTGCGCCTGATGCTGTTTTGCGAATAATGGCCGCTATATCAACAATACCATACGCGCAAACCTGGTTAGACAGTGGCGAGACGATCCGCTGCTATATTTAAACTCTGATGATCGCGGCTGAAGCCGCTCCCACAGATTAATGATGGGAGGACCTTCAGGCCCGATCGCGGGTGAAGCCGGTCCCACAGTTTAATGATGGGAGGGCCTTCAGGCCCGATCGCGGCTGAAGCCGCTCCCACAGATTAATGATGGGAGGGCCTTCAGGCCTGATCGCGGCTAAAGCCGCTCCCACAGATTGCAAATCCGCAAATCCGAGGTCACACCGCGTTTTCGAAAACCTTAACAGGCAAAGCCCAAATCCGGGGTCAGACCGAGGTATCGAAAAACTCGGTGTGACCCCGGTATTCCCCGCAAGGCGGCAACTAGAACTCGTAGCGCAACCCAACATGCAACGAACGGCCTGGCAGCGGAATAAGATCCTTTAGCGGCGAGCTATGCTGGCGAATCTCCTCGTCCAGTAGGTTCGAACCACGAACGAAGACGTAAAGATCCGGATCTTCGAACGAATAGCTCAGGCTAAGATTCAACAGCGTGTAGCCGTCTGTCGGTAATTCGCTCTGCGCAACGTTGTCCTGGTCACCTGCAAAGGTTGCGTCCAGGCTGGCATCGTATTGCTTCCAGGCTCCGTGCAAACCAAGTCCAACGCGCGACGGAGGAATCCTTGGCAGATAGGCGCCCGATATATCCTCTTCGGCGTTGACGAAGTCCGTGAAGACGCTGAGATGGAGATGGCTGTCATCGCGGTCCCACAGCTCGACCAAAGCTTGCGCCTCGACGCCGGTAAACACGACGTCGGCCTGGCCATAATCGAATACCGGCAGCTCATCGAGTTCGAGGGCCGTCGGCCGTAGCAGGATGTAATTGTCGACGCTATTAACAAACCCAGTCAGGGACCACTCAATCGGGCCCGTATCGCCGTGAACGGTCAGATCGAAATTAGTAGATTCCTCGATATCGAGTATGCCGTTGCCGAGTACGACCGATCCCCGCTCGTATCGCTGCGCCGCAATGTGGGGGCCATCCGAGTACAGCTCGGCCGTCGTCGGGTGGCGTTCCGTCATCGCGAGGTTCGCAGAAATACGAATATCCTCGACCGCGCGCCATACCGCACCAATCGATGCGCCAAACGCACCATCGTTATATTGCTCGCCCAGCGTCGCACCGCTAATGTCCTGATCTTCGAAACGTGCGCTGCCCTGCAGGACCCAGCTGTCATTCAGCCGCAGTTCCTCGAAGACGAAGAGGCTAAGTCGCTTCGTATCTGACGCAGGGACAAAGGCCTCGTCGCCGATCGCGTTAAAATCAACTTGCTTGTACTGAATACCCACGGCGCCCTCGAGGTCACCCCACGGTACGTGGCGTAATTCGAGCCGGCTATCCGATCCCTGGACGTCGAAAACCGTGCCGATCTCCGCGCCTTCGAGCTCGGTATGCGTGTAGTCATTCACCGCGGCGCGGAAACGGATGCCTTTCAGGATGCTGCCGTCAATGTCGTATTCGCCTTTCGCATCGACTCGCGTCTGCTCGAGGTCAATTCTGACGATCTCTTCCTCTTCCTCGGCCGCTGGCGGCGCGCCGGGGTCTTCTTCTTCGTGATGGTGATGTCCGGGAATGCCGTATTCGCTATCGAAACCGCTGAATGAGATACCGAAGAAGCCCTTGTCGCCGACGAATGAAGCACCGATCGCGCCACCACTGGTATCACTGTTCGTATTCTCCACAACGCCGAAAGCCTCTTCCTCCTCTCCTTCATCGCCACCACCCTCGGCTTCTTCAGCAGCAATGAGTGCCGCAGATTCTGCGAAGCCGGGAATTTCGACGTTGTCGGTTGAGCGCGTAAAGAAGTCAGCACTGAAGGCTATCGATCCGGAACCGAAGTGACTGCGGATAGCGATGTCGCGATTCCCAACCGCGGTGTCCGCGCCCGCGGCGATACCCGCGGAAAACGGTTTGTCGATAGGCTGTTCGATAAAGCGGGTGTCGACGATGTTCACCAGCCCGCCTGCGGCGCCGCTCCCGTAGAGCAACGTCGCCGGACCGCGGACGATCTCGATGCGGTCAGCGAGCAGCCCATCGACAGTTACCTGGTGGTCTTCGCTGAGCGCTGAGGCGTCGAGTGAGTCGAGCCCGTTTATCAGGACACGGACCCGCTCCCCGTACTGGCCGCGGATAACAGGGCGTGAGGATACCGGGCCGAAATAGGTCGAACTCAGCCCCGGTTCCTGCGACAGCGTCTCGCCAATACTGGTGGATTGCTTCTTCGCAAGTTCGTCGCCGCGCAGGATAGATGTCGGTTGTGCGAGTTCCTCGACAGTGCGGCCAAGCGGTGTTGCTGTGACCACAATCTGGTCGATCTCGTGGTGCGCGTCCTCATCGCTCTGCGCCGAGGCAATGGGCGGCGTCATGCAAATTACGACGGCCGCAGCCATCGAAATACGTTTCGTGGTATTCATGTTGTAACTCTCTAATCATTTATTTATCGCACCGAAAGTACGATGGTCCGAGCAATTACGGATTTGCCGTGATCGCTACAGGTCTGATTCTGGCTTAATTAGAGTTGAGGCGGTGCTCGAGAGTTGAAGTGGCGAACTGGTGCACGTGCAACGGGAATTGCAGGTGAGTCCGATTCCAGTGGTCCGGTTAGCCGTGGCGACGTTGCGTCAGCCGAGTGATCGACCGCGGCGTCTACCCTGTCCAGTTGAGCACAGACATGGCAGGCACCGTCTATGGAATCGACGACATGATCGAACGCATGGACTGCTATCGTCAGTTGCAGTAAGGCTATGGGCAATAGCGCAAACCACGAGAGTCGTCGCCGCGGGAGTGCTGTCGCTAAATTGTTGTTTTCACTCGTCAACTACGGGTGCTCGCTTGCTACATGCAGGAAATATAGGCTTATTCTAAGACTACGGCAAGTTGGTGATATCCCCCAACTGGCGGTTCAGGACACCAGCGTGAGCGAAAACCAGCAGGGCGCCTAACTACAGCCTTCGCACCCATGTGAAGTCGTTGTCACCCAGCGGTTCGCAATGATCGGCCATGCCACAGGTACGCCAATACTCGACCAGTTTCAACTTCGTAATAAAATTTTGAAGTCTGGCAATCAACGAAATGCCGGCATCACGGAATTCCAGGCTGCGCTTGGTTCATCGTTCGCTGCCGATCGGTGAACGCTGGCTTGTTGCGCCCTGTGGCAGCGACGGCGTCTGTCCGGGTCGCAATCCGTGCCCGGCCGGAGATTGTCGGCGAGCACCCGCATTGATGCATGGTCAGCTGCGCGGCGCGCCGACAGACGCGGGTTAAGCGCAGAGGCCAATCGGGGCTACAGGCGTTTCAGCAGGTTCTTTGCCTGCGCGCCGTATTTGTCCGATTCTGCTGCCGCTTCGAGGTACGGACGTGCCTCGCGCGGCATGCCCGCGCGGTAGGCGGTTATCCCGGCCAGGAACCCCACCTGCGCAGGCTCAGTCAGACCGCCAAGATTCAGGGCCTCGCGGTAGGAAAAATATGCCTTCTCCCAGTCTTCGTCCTCGAAAAATATTCCGGCGAGGAGCTGGTAGATGCGGCCGTCGGGGGCCAGCTTCGCGGCTTCCTGCAGCACAGTCGTCGCCTTCTCGCGCTCACGCCCGAGTAGCCACAGTTCGCCGAGCTGCTGCAGTGTTGCCTTGTCATTCGGCAGGCGTTCCTCATCTATGTAGCGTTCCAGCAGGCGCGCTGCCTTTTCCGGGATTTCCACGAGGCCGTAGAGCGAGATGAGTCGCTTGAGGTCCACCGGCGTCGTCATCGGGTTCTGCAGATCGGCGATAATCAGCGCGGCCAGCGCGCGCCGATTCTCTTCCCGGCTTATGAAATGGTTGGCGAGCAGGCGCCAGTAGTCGTCATCGGTCGGTGCTCGCTCCAGCATGACCAGTACGACGTCAAGAGCCTTGTCGTAGTATTGCTGATCGAAAAGTATCTGGTAATAAACGCGCTCCCATTGCTTGTTTGGTTGACTCTTCGTCGCAAGTGCTTGCTCGATAAGCATCTGCGACCGTGGCAGGTTACCGTTTACATAATTTGCGTACGCGACGTAGAACACCAGGTTTGGATTTCGGTCTTGCTCTGGCGGAACCTCGATGTTTGCGAACCAGTACTCGAGGTGCGGCAGCGCCGCTTCGAACTCCTCCTCACCGATCAGGAGCTGCCCGTAGAAGGACGACATCGAAGCTCTCATTTGCACCGGAATATCCGTTACTGCCAGCGCTTTCTCGAGCGACGCAAGTGCCTCGGCAGTGTTACCGGCCAGGACACTGGTGTTTGCAAGATACTGGTACACGAGCGCGAATTCGTACGGATTGTCAGCCACGTTCTCGCCGAGTGCGCGCAGCAGCGTAATGGCATCGTCATAGCGCTCCTCCTCCCACATTTTCTGCGCCTCGGTCAGCTGCAGGAAGGTTTCGCGAGAAGTTGTCGGGAGCGTTGAGGTTTGACGCTGAGCAGCCGCGACGTTGCTTGAACAAAACAGTATCGCAAGAAAGACAATGCAGAGATGGCGGATCATTATTCCTCCATCATCTCAAACACGAGTCGCGCGTAGCTCCTGACGCTGGCAGGTTTGCCATCGACGATCTGTGGCTGATACTTCCAGCGCAATACCGCCCTGGTTGCCGCCCGATCGAACACGCCCGGCGGATCGGATCTCAGCACCTCGGGATTGGCGACGGCGCCGGTTTCCGTCACCGTGAAGCGAATGTCGACGTAACCTTCGGTGCCATTCATCCGTGCTGACGTTGGGTATCTCGGTGGAATCCGCACCAGCGGTGTCAGTTCGCGCGCGACCGCAATACCGCCGCCGACATCGATATCCACATTGATCTCGGGAAACCCGACTTCCATGCCGGAGACCGCGCCATCCTGCGATAAATTCGTTAGCGTCTGCAAATCCTGTTGCATTTCATTCTGCGGCTTCATCGGCGCCTCCGGATCTCGCCGGGAACGGACCTCGCGTGACTGTTCAGCGACACGTATAAAGTTGGAAATATCCAAATCGCTGGTCTCGGCGAGCCTGATACGGCGATTGCCGACCATGTATTCAATCGCAACGAACATCACCGCATTAACCACGAGCGCGGCCAGCACGATCAGGGGAATTTTTTTTCCGTTCGCTGCATTTAACATGGTCGCGCCAAAGTTTTTGTCCCCTTGCCCGGCAGGTCAGTCGGGCGTCGCGGCGACAGCAACCTGTTCTACACCGGCCAGCCGCGCCTGGTCGAGTACCTCGATAACGAGGCCCGTCTTGGACGAGTCGTCAGCAAGTATGACGACGGCGCCTTCCGGATTTTCGGCGTGCAGGCGCTCGACGTGGCCGCGCACGCTGCGCGGGTCGACGCGCTGGCGGTCGATCCAGACTTCATCGTTCTCGGTAACCGCGATCATGATGTTCGCCTTTTGCTGGACTTCGGCACTGCGCGCGTTCGGACGTTCGATCTCGACGCCGGCTTCCTTTACAAATGAGGCGTTGACAGCAAAAAAGATCAGCAGGATGAAGACCATGTCAATCAACGGCGTCATGTTCATCGCCGCCGTTCCAGCATCTTCCCTTGTGTGCTTGCTGGCTGCCATTAGCCGCCCTCCACGAGTTCCGCCTGAAAATGACGCGCAACTTTGTCGGCGCGACTTTCAAGATCGGATACGAAATAAAGTCCTGACAGCGCGGTGAACAATCCCGCCATAGTCGTTACCAGCGCTTCCGAGATGCCGGATGCCATGCCGCGCGTGTTGCCGGAGCCGAACACGGTGATGACTTCAAACACTTTGATCATGCCGGAGACCGTGCCAAGCAGGCCAAGTAGCGGCAGGATGACCGTCAATGCATTGAGTGCCAGGAGGTTGCGCCCGGCCTCGGCGCGCAGGTCCTTGACCAGCGCTTCCATGCGCCGCAATCCCATCGCGTCCTCTACACTCTGCCGACCGGTTCGCCAGTCGTTGAGCAGCCGTGCGCGGATGTCGGGCAGCTCCCGCCAGTGAAACCAGTAGCGTTCCACGATCAGTATCCACAGCAGAATCGAGGCAAACAGAATTGCCCACAGCGTCATGCCGCCCTGCTCGAAGAGCCCGCTGAAACCGTCCTGAACATCAGTCCAGTTCATGCTCCGTCCAGCTCGTGGCCAGTCTGTAAATCGCTCGCGTATTTGCCGAGGCGCTCGATCAGCCGATTCGC
>JABDKF010000123.1 GCA_013003155.1 Woeseia sp.
CGAGCCTGACGGCAATCGCATACGCACCTATGATATTCGCGATGACCACCCGCTGGACCGTCAATACAACCTGCGGAATGGGATGTTTTTTACGCTGGGCAGCGGCACCCTGATCGATGACGACACCGCGGAAATCCAGATTAGCGATAGCGTGGGCAGCGTATTTAATCCGAATCTTCCCTTTAACGGTGTGCGCAACAACAATCCGAACTTTCAATACTATGACGATGATCCGCTCGATCCGATCGTCGACGGCTCATTCGAACTCAATGGTGAAACGATTGCCGTTAATGCCGATGACACCCTCACGGCAATTGTCGATCGTATCAATCAGTCCGCAGCTGGCGTGACCGCGAACTACAACAGCGTCACCGAGCAAATCGAATTTACGCAGCAATCGACCGGCTCTGCGCCGTCCATTGATATCCAGAACGATACGTCGAATCTGATTGTCGCCACAAAACTCAGTGGCGCCTCGGTCGTGCCTGGGGTTGATCCCGAAACTGAAGTCGCCCTGCAAGACGTTGCAGCGCTTTCGTCGATAGTGAGCGGCAGTTTTTTCGTTAACGGCGCCGAATTTACGATTGACAAGGCCACCGATAGTCTCAATGCGGTAATCCAGAACATCAATGCGGCAGCTGTGGACGTTACGGCGTCTTTTGATTCAACCGGCAAGACAGTCAAGCTCGAAAGCAGCAGCGAGACTTCATTCGTAATCGACAGCAACGGCACCAACCTGTTTGCGGCGCTCAATATGGTCGATGGACGTGTCGATGGCGAAGCCACCGGCATTTCCAGACGACGGGCATATGCCGTCGCTGACCAGATTGAAGACGCATTCGGCGCGTTGAACGCGCTATTCACCAACGGGAGCTTTAAAGACGGCGCCGATCACACAGGCGTATTTCGCAATGTTCTCGCGAACGCGGTCGACGATGCCTTCAAAAGAAGCCGCAGCGATGCATTGTTTGGACTCAACTTCGATACCGGCAAGGCGGCGAAACAACGCGGTTATTTCGCCGGGTTTGATCGGCAGGACTTCACGCAAAACTTGCGCCGCAACGGCGGCGACGTGAAACGCGCGCTGGCAGGCAGTGACGGGAGCGGTGGTTTGGTTAACGACCTCGGTAGCGCCGCAGTCCAGGCATTGCGTAACATCAACGAGGCACTCGGTCTAAGAGCCAACTACATAGACACATTCGCCTGACAGGCTCGAGCGTCGTCAAAGTCGCGCGATTGAGATAAAACGGCCGGCGCTGTCGAATGCAATCCTGAAACGACCGTGAACCCCTTCGTGAGACACCTGAGTTCGCAAGATGTGGCCGGGAAATCGAACGGTCTCGCCCGACTCGGCAACGGTTATCACGTCCCGTGCCGAGCCGCTGTACAGGCGCTCAAACTCCTCGGCAGGAATGGCGAGCCGAACTGTTAGCGCTTGCGCACCCTTAATCACTCCAAACTCCCTGTCGCGTTCAACCGCTGCAACTGCACGCAATACGGACTGCTGTCATTCACTTTACTTAACTCGCGATGCGAGCTCCAGACATCAAAAAATAAGGCTAAAAACCGAAATCGGCCACCGAAATAACGCCAACTGGACGATTTACTTTACCGCCGCGTCAGAATTCTTTACGAGTTGTGTCGTTTCGGGATCCGCTGGACGCCTTTTCAGGAAAATTGCTGGCAACTCATCTATCAACCGGGAACGAACTGTGAAACGGGTCACATGCGTTGCGCGGGTCGGCGTCGAGTGGCTTTACGCTCAATTAAAGAAAAATAATTAACTATCTGTTTCAATTACCTTTATCGGGTTGGCACGACGCTTGCTTTATAGCTTGCATGACAAATACCAAGCTTGCAGTACTCACCCTCGCCCTAATCCTTGCGGCTCTTGATTCTACGGCCTTTGCAGGAAGTCTGGACGTTATCGTCAACGGCAAGTCCCACCACGTCAACTCGAAGTACGACTGGAACGAGAACAATTTCGGTCTTGGTCTTGAATACGAGTTCGAGCAGCGGTCGCGCTGGATCAAGTCAGTCAACGTTAATTATTTTAGCGACAGCCTCGAGAACATGTCCTACATGGCCGGCGCTGGACTGAAACGCAGGCTGTTCCAATCTGAGAAGTTCGGTGGGGTCTATTTTGACGCAGGCATCGTCGCTTTCCTGATGGCGCGCAAAGACATTAACGACTACAACCCGTTTCCGGGTGTGCTGCCCGCATTGACCCTGGGTAATCGATACGGGGGCATCAACCTGACCTACCTGCCAAAGAAAGCGGTCCACGATATCGCGCACGCGAACGTCGTCGATCCGACCATAGGCGGCGTGGTGTTTGTACAGTTTAAAGTCAGCATGGACGCTTTTATTCCAAGCAACCGTTAAGAGTTGCACTATGTCTTTTGTGGCAAGTCAATGATTGACGAACCCAAAAGACAGCGGCCCTGCACTCATTCGAGTGCAGGGCCTTTTTTTAGAACAGCAGCGCTGTTGATTGCTGCAGGTTTTGTCAGCGCAGCTGCGAGCGACCCCAACATGACCCTGAAATCGCTTACCTGTTAACGGCGGTATCCGCTGACTGCCGCCGTGAATACCACGTCGGTTGAGCTGTTCAGCCCGGTCTCGGCAGAATCCTGCACTACGCTGATGATGAATCCCACGGCCACGACCTGCATCGCGATTTCGTTTGGAATCCCGAACAGGCCACAGCTCAGCGGAATCAGCAGCAAGGAGCCGCCGGCCAC
>JABDKF010000124.1 GCA_013003155.1 Woeseia sp.
CGTTCCGGCGATATTTCCAACGTCGGACGCTACCGATGGCACAGGTTGCCGTTTTGGTCGCGATTTTTCTTATGGTTGCCGTGTGCATCCTCGACTGGGTCGTGATGCCGCTGGAGTTCGCGTTGCCCGCGATCCAATTCCGCGCGTTTACGATGCTGCCCTTACTTGTTGCGCTTTTTGCGGCGTCTTTGATCTGGCCGACGAACCCAAAAATCCCCTATGGCTTTATGGCAGTAGGCGCGCTAAACGGAATCGGCACAGTTATTGTCGGCGGCATTGCTGCACGCTCCGGTATTGAGTTTGTACTGTGGGGAACGATTTTCGTAACCTTCTACGTGTACCTCGTTTGCGGTTTGCGTTTTCGCCAGGCAACTATCGCAGGCTGGCCCGTGTTTCTTACCTATTTTATAGTTGGCATTTTCGTTGACGCACCGTTCGTCAAGATGGCATACGGCACCTTGTTCCTCGTCTTTACCAATTTGATCGGTATGTACGCTGCATTTTTGTTCGAATGGGACGCGCGCGAGCTGTATCAGAAAAATAAGCAATTGCAGGCACTTGCTCGAACTGATGGCTTAACAGGAATCGACAACAGACGATGTTTCGACAAACACCTAAGTGATGCCTGGCGACAAGCAAGGCGCGAGCAGCATGGGATTGCTGTGCTGCTAGTCGATGTTGACTATTTCAAACTTTACAATGATTTTTACGGACACAAGCCGGGGGACGCTTGTCTGCAACATGTTGCCGCCACGCTTGCAAAATCCGTACACCGCCCGCTGGATCAGGTTGCACGATACGGCGGTGAGGAATTCGCAATTGTGCTTTACAATCCGAATAAGCAATTCGTTTGTGATTACGCAGATGAGCTCGTTCGCTCGATCGCAAAGCTGGGCATCGAACACAAGGCGTCCGATATCGCGGAAAACGTCACCATCAGCGTCGGTGCAGCCATGCTCTGGCCGGATGCGTCAAACGAGCCGGATCAACTGGTACGCAGAGCGGATGACGCGCTGTACGAAGCCAAGACATTAGGCCGCAATCGGGCGGCGGTGCATCGTACTGAGAAACCAATAGGCGCCGCGCCAAAGGTCACGGCACTTACAGCGTAATAAACGAAGTGCAGAGTCCAAAAGGAACCGGGCATTGCGATCGTGTATCAAAGTCCTTAAAAAACCATCCGGAGAAACGGCTTTCAATGCCCGCTGTGCGGCGTGTAACAAGTTGTTTCCCGATCTAGGAATGAGCTCTGGATTCGGTATGTTAGCGCCATGAAAAGCAGTCAACTCATTAAACATAAGTCGGCGGTGGCCGCTCACGAGATCAAGGGGAATCCGCAAGGAAAAGGGGCCAACGGGCTATTGCTCGACTGGAACCAGAGTGCGCCCCGGGGTGTTCTTGCAAAATCGCGGCGGCAGATACTGGCCGAGTTCTTTACGTCGATGCTTGTATTGTCCTCGACTTTCAAGTTTCGTCCCGCGGTGGGCACCGCAAACTTTCTCTATTGGCTCGATGGTCGATGGTCCCTGAGCTTGATTGCTCCACAGCAGTGGTCGCCTGAGAGACGTGCCGGGTTCGTTGGCGTTTGCGTGCTGCAACAGGACATGACGTGGACAATTAGTCCGTCCGATCAGATTGCTAAAGGTACGCCCTTGTCCGACGCGCTCGGAAAGTTCTACGACGGTTTCGCAGAACTAATGGATACTGACCTCACCCTCGAAGACATTTTGCCGTTCCACGCTGCAAATCTTCCGTACCATCAACGCCTGTACGCCAGCGCGTTGGGTCGTTCGATACGTGCGGCCGTCACGCTCGGCGATCAGACTTCCCTCAGCTGCAGACAGTGGAACACGCTACTCCCCAGCGCGAAGAATACGCTGCTTGCGCACAAGGTTTAGGCATCCGGCGTGCGTTTCTGCCCATCAACTTTGCGCCTTCATTTAAGCGGGTTACTGCTCATGATTGCTCCTTTCGCACCTTTACAGTCCTCCGATTCACCCCCGACAGACGACACACTGCTCACGAATTTCACCGCGAACAGTCCCGACCTTGGTTGGTACGTAGTTAACGACAACGTAATGGGGGGTCGCAGCGAGGGCGACTTTAGAAAAGAGGAAGGACAACTGCACTTCACTGGCCGCACGAATACCAACGGCGGCGGCTTCAGCTCGATACGCACAAAGGCGTTGCAGCTCGACTTGTCGGACTACACGGGCGTTCGAGTAACGGTGCGAGGCGACGGTCGACGCTACACCTGGCGACTGGCAACTAATGCTCGCTGGCGTGGCAGGGAGATCAGCTACTGGGCTGATTTCGATACTAAGGCCGACGCGTTGAGCACGGTCGAGATTCCCTTTTCCCGCTTTGTTCCCCGTTTCAGGGGAACCCAGCTTGACGGACCAGCGCTCGATGCTGGAAACATTACAGGCATGGGCCTGATGATCTACGACGATCAGGATGGTCCGTTTGATTTATCCCTGGCAAACGTAGCGGCCTATTCGGAGAAACCACCTTTCATGCTCAGCAACTACCAGTGGAAAAAACGCGTTCTCGTACTGAGCGCGCCAGCTTCAACGGATAAACAGCTGCGGGAACAGCAGGAAGTAGTGGCGCTGTCGCGTGAAGAGTTCTCAAACCGTGATATGGCACTGGTAACGCTGCTGGACAATTCAGTATCCACAGCCGGCAACCGCAAATTAACGGCAGATGAAGTCACAACAGCACGGGTTGCGTCGGGAATCGTTCAAGGGTCGTTCGCGCTGAGGCTGATTGGCAAGGACGGGTCGGTCAAGTTAGCGAGCGATACGCCTACCTCGATGGCGGAGATTTACTCCCTCATCGACTCCATGCCCATGCGGCAGCTCGAAAAGTTCGATCG
>JABDKF010000137.1 GCA_013003155.1 Woeseia sp.
GAATAATGTTACAGCCCAAAAGAACAAAATTTCGCAAGCAGATGAAAGGCCGCAATCGCGGTCTGGCATTACGCGGTAGCGACGTGTCGTTCGGTGAATATGGCCTGAAGGCAACCGAGCGTGGACGTTTGACGGCCCGCCAGATCGAAGCGGCTCGTCGAGCCATGACGCGTCACGTAAAACGTGGCGGCAAGATCTGGATACGCGTTTTCCCGGACAAGCCGATCACGAAAAAGCCGTTGGAAGTTCGCCAGGGCAAGGGTAAAGGCAACGTCGAGTACTGGGTCTGCCAGATTCAGCCCGGCCGCGTCCTTTATGAAATGGAAGGCGTAACGGAAGAAGTGGCGCGCGAGGCGTTTCGCCTGGCGGCTGCCAAGCTGCCGTTTCCGACCACTGTTGTTACGCGGACGGTGATGTGATGAAAGCGAGCGAGTTACGTACGAAATCGGTTGAAGAGTTGCAGCAGGAGTTGGTTGAGTTGCGTCGTGAGCAGTTCAACTTGCGTATGCAGCAGGTCACCGGCCAGCTCAATCACCACCACGAGCACGGCCGCGTTCGAAAAGATATAGCGCGCGTCAAGACGGTTATTACCGAGCTTGCCAGCCAGGATGAAAAGAAATGATTGACGCAACCAAGACAGATGAGGCGAAAAGCCAGCGCACCCTGACGGGTCGCGTTGTTAGCGACAAGATGGATAAGACCGTCTCGGTCTCCGTGGAGCGCCTGATTAAGCACCCGACCTACGGCAAGTACATCCGCCGTTCGACCAAGATAATGGCGCATGACGAAACCAATGACTGCCGTGAAGGTGATCTCGTAGCGATTAGCGAGCGCCGCCGCGTGTCGAAGCGCAAGGCCTGGCAGGTCGTAAATGTTATTGAACGTGCAGCAGATCGCGAAGCGACGTCTGTATAAAGCGGTTTTTGAAAGATTAGAAACGGAAAGCAGTCATGATTCAGATGCAGACAGTTCTGGACGCAGCCGACAACTCCGGTGCGCGGCGCGTGCAGTGCATCAAGGTGCTGGGTGGATCCAAGCGCCGCTATGCGGCCGTGGGTGACGTCATCAAGGTCAGCGTCAAGGACGCGATCCCGCGCGGCAAGGTTAAGAAGGGCGAGGTTTATAACGCGGTTGTTGTGCGCACCCGGAAGGGCGTGCGCCGGAAAGACGGATCGCTGATTCGCTTTGACGGCAATGCAGCAGTGTTGTTGAACGCGCGGCTCGAGCCGATTGGCACACGTATTTTTGGACCGGTGACGCGCGAGTTGCGCACCAGCAAGTTCATGAAAATTATTTCGCTCGCACCTGAAGTGCTGTAAGCGACGACGCGGAACAGGTCAGTAACGATGAACAAGATCAGAAAAGGTGACGAGGTAATCGTCACCACAGGCAAGGACAAAGGCCGTCGCGGCACCGTGTTACAGGTGTTCGCAGATTCCCGCGTGCTTGTCGAGGGCATCAACATTGCGAAGAAGCATCAAAAAGGCAACCCGCAGGCGGGTGTCGAGGGCGGTATCGTAGAAAAGGCGATGCCTGTCGAAATCTCGAATGTCATGGTGTTCAACCCTAAAGCCAAGAAGGGCGATCGGGTTGGCTTCAATGTTGGCAAAGACGGCGAAAAAGTGCGGGTTTTCCGTTCTAGCGGTGAGCCGGTCGATATTTAGTACGAACGTAACCAACAGTGTTATGCGGGCAAGCCAAAGGCGGGCTTGCAGCAGGTGGATTTAGAAATGGCCAGATTGCAGGAACAATACAAAACAGAATTGCACGACCAGATTCAGAAAAAACTGGGTCTGACGAATGCGATGGAGGTGCCACGCATCACCAAAATTACGCTGAACATGGGCGTAGGCGAGGCCGTGGCTGACAAGAAAATCCTCGACAATGCGGTCAAAGATATGGAAATGATCGCGGGTCAGAAGGCTGTAAAGACGCTGGCACGCAAATCCGTGGCCGGCTTCAAGATTCGTGACGGCTACCCGATCGGCTGCAAGGTTACGCTGCGTCGTGAACGCATGTTCGAGTTCCTGGATCGCCTGGTGAATATTGCGATTCCGCGTATTCGCGACTTCCGGGGCTTGAATCCGAAGTCTTTCGATCGCCAGGGTAATTACAGCCTGGGCGTTTCGGAGCAAATTATTTTTCCAGAAATTAATTACGACCAGATTGATGCGATTCGCGGCATGGATATCACCATTTCCACGACCGCTCGCACCGCGGACGAAGGTCGGGCGCTGTTAGAAGCGTTCAACTTCCCCTTTAAGAAGTAAGAGATTCACTATGGCCAAGAAGTCAATGATCGAGCGCGAACTCAAGCGGCAAAAGCTTGTAAACCAGTACGCCAAGAAGCGTGCAGCGCTGAAGGAAATTATTCGCAAACCGTCGACGAGCGAAGAAGCACGTGCGGAAGCGCAGGCGAAATTGAATGCCTTGCCGCGTGACTCAAGCAGTACGCGTCAACGTAATCGCTGCGCGATCACCGGTCGCCCACACGGCGTCTACCGCAAGTTCGGCCTGGCCCGCAACAAGCTGCGGGAGATGGCAATGAGAGGCGAGATTCCAGGTTTGACGAAGGCCAGCTGGTAGGCGGAGAACGATAATGAGTATGACTGATCCTATTTCCGACATGCTGACCCGTATTCGCAACGGTCAACATTCCCGCAAGACCAGCGTTTCGATGCCAGGTTCGAAGGCAAAACTTGCCGTGGCCAACGTACTGAAGGACGAGGGCTACATCTCGTCTGTTTCGAACGAGGGTAAAGGTGCGAGCGCGACACTGACTATTGAGCTGAAATACTTTGAAGGCTCGCCTGTTATTGAGCGCATCCAGCGTGTCAGCAAGCCGGGCCTGAGAATTTTTCGCGGCAAGGAAGAGTTGCCAAAGGTGCTCGGTGGCTTGGGTGTTGCGATCGTGTCGACGTCAGCGGGCGTGATGAGCGATCGCGAGGCACGCGCGAAAGGTATCGGCGGCGAGGTGCTGTGCGTCGTTTCCTAAACGCGCAGCCTTTTGAATAACGAGTTACGACTATGTCAAGAATTGCTAAAGAACCTGTTGCGATGCCCAAGGGCGTTGAGTTCAACCAGAGCGGCACGACGCTGACCGTTAAGGGCAGCAAAGGTGCTCTGTCGATGGAGCTGAACCCGGAAGTCGAGCTGCAGCAGGAAGATAATGTGATCAATGTGAAAGCGCGCTCAGGTTCGCGGTTTTCGATTGCGATGTCGGGCACCACGCGCGCACTGATCGCCAACATGGTTGAAGGTGTGTCCGAGGGCTTTGAGAAAAAGCTCGAGCTGGTCGGCGTCGGTTATCGTGCGCAGGCGCAGGGCAAGAAACTGAACCTGACGCTGGGTTTTTCACACCCGGTTGAGTTTCCGGTGCCGGAGGGCATCACGATCGAAACGCCAAGCCAGACTGAAGTGCTGGTGAAAGGCGCGGACAAACAAAAGGTCGGCCAGGTGGCCGCCGAGATTCGTCGCTTCCGGCCGCCGGAGCCCTACAAAGGCAAAGGCGTGCGCTATGCGAATGAGCGCGTCGTCATGAAAGAAGCGAAGAAGAAATAAGACCCCACGGTCTTTAGTAGAGAACGGACGAGAACGTCATGAAACTGGACAAAAAACAGAACCGCCAGCGCCGTGCCCGCAAGGTACGTGCCCGGATTTCCGAGCTGGCCGTGAACCGCCTGAGCGTGCACCGCACGCCGCGTCACATTTACGCGCAGATCATCGCGCCGGATGGCGGCACGGTTGTCGCAGCCGCATCGACGCTCGAGCAGGATGTGCGCAAAGGCACGAAGAGCACTGGCAATATCTCTGCTGCCGCAATTGTTGGCGCGCGGATTGCCGAAAAGGCCAAGGCTGCCGGCGTCGATACCGTTGCGTTCGATCGTTCGGGTTTTCGTTACCACGGTCGCGTGAAAGCGTTGGCAGATGCCGCGCGCGAGGCCGGACTGAAATTTTAATTTAAGGATTGTTGGCGGGCTCTTGAAGCTTGCCCGGACAAAACTATGGCAAGAAACGATCACAATCAGAGTAACGACGACCTGCTCGAAAAGCTGGTTACCGTCAATCGCGTTGCGAAAGTCGTCAAGGGCGGTCGTCAGTTTGGTTTTACCGCGCTGACCGTTGTCGGCGACGGCGCGGGTCGTGTCGGCTTTGGCTACGGCAAGGCACGTGAAGTGCCGATTGCAATTCAGAAGGCGATGCAGGCTGCCCGCAAGGATTTGATCAAGGTCAACCTGAACGGTGACACCCTGCAGTACGCGAAAAAAGGACGTCACGGCGCAACCTACGTGTACATGCAGCCGGCGTCGGAAGGTACGGGCGTTATTGCCGGTGGTGCGATGCGCGCGGTATTCGAATGTGCCGGCGTGCGTAACGTGTTGGCAAAAAGCTACGGATCACGCAACCCGATTAACGTCGTCAGAGCAACGATCAGCGCGCTGAAAGATATTCATTCGCCGCGCTCAATCGCAGCGAAGCGTGGCAAGAAGATCAAGGAAATTCTGGCCTGAGACGCCTGAACGGTATTGGAAACGGATTAGAACGATGGCGAACCCTAAGCAAATCAAAGTAACGCTCTTGAAGAGCCGTTTCGGTCGGCTGAAGAGCCACCGGGCCTGCATTGCCGGCCTGGGCCTGAAAAAGATTCGTCAGAGCGTGACGGTTTTGGACACGCCTGAAAATCGCGGCATGGTTAACAAGGTTTCGTACCTCGTTTCAGTTGAGGAAGTGTGACATGCGCCTGAATGATTTATCACCGGCAAAAGGCTCAAAGCCTGCTGGAAAGAGACTGGGACGCGGTCATTCTGCGGGTCAGGGCAAGACGTCCGGTCGCGGCCAGAAAGGTCAGCATGCGCGCTCGGGCGGTTACCACAAGGTCGGCTTCGAAGGCGGCCAGATGCCGTTGCAACGTCGTCTGCCGAAAGTCGGCTTTCGCTCACGCATGGCGAAGGATACCGCTGAGCTGCGTCTGCACGAGCTGGCGCTCGTCAAAGACGACGTCGTCGACATCCTGGCGCTGAAAAAAGCACGCCTCGTGCCGGCCAATGTCGTCAAGGTGAAAGTGATCATGTCCGGCAAAATTGAAAAAGCGGTAAAGACCAAGGGTCTGGCCGTAACCAAGGGTGCACGCGCGGCAATCGAAGCCGCCGGCGGCAGCATCGAAGCGTAAGGACAGGGAACAGAAGGGAATGGC
>JABDKF010000154.1 GCA_013003155.1 Woeseia sp.
TGTTGCAGCGTCAATGGCAGGCTTAGCCGGATGGCTTTTACCAGTCGCATCACTTCGATAACTGCAGCAAGCGGATACTCCGTTGTCCAGAAGCGCTCCTGCATGGCATTGCTGGGTTCCCAGCTGAGCGTTCCGCCAAGCGTCAGTCGAGCAAGCAGCGGTCCGCCGGGCCACAACATGGCATCCGCGTTCTTATCTCGCGGAGAGAAGTTCGGAGAAATAAGCACCAGTGCCGCAATATCCTCGGGTCGTGAGGTGGCGGCGGCGAGCGCGAGCGTTGCGCCGGTCGATGTCCCTATAAGAATGATGCGTTTTCCGATGCGCCTGCCGACTGCGATCGCCTCGGCGGTATCGGCCAGCCAGTCTTCAGCCGTGACGTTTTCCAGCTTGTGGGTTTTCAAGCCATGCCCCGCCAACCGGGTTTCATAGAGATTTGCACCCAGTGCGTCCGCGAGCCTCTGACTGACTGGGGCAATTTCCTGGCGGGTTGCGGAGAACCCGTGCAGGTAAACCACCGAGAAGTCTGTTTGTTTCCCCGCTGCACCGACCTGCCAGCGCACCCTTTTTTCGCTGGCTGCAAAGATACCAAACTCGGCTTCGATAAGGGTTTCATTGGCAGCCAGCCAGCCATCCGGCGCTGCGTCGATAATCGGGACGTCCAGCGCAAGCGATGGTGTAGATGGCCAGCTCCACAGGGCAACGACGATCATTACCGTCAGAGTCACGGCAGCGGTCAACGCAATTTTTCGGCGAACTGAAGACAATTATTCGAGACCCAAAATAAAATCCCAATGCGCTTTCTGCACCGGGAAAATAGATAAGCGATTGCCGCGTTTCACCAATTGAAAATCGGCCAATTCAGAATGCTCCTTGAGCTCGCTCAGAGGGATCGGCTGCTGCAGATGGCGTTTGTATTCAACGTCGACCAGCAGCCAGCGCGGATCGTCTTGCTGGCTTTTGGGGTCATGGTATTTCGAAGAAGGATCGAACTGGGTCGGATCGGCGTAAGGTTTGCTGGCCACGCGCGCAAGTCCTACAACGGCAGGCACCTTGCAACTCGAATGATAGAAAAGCACCTTGTCGCCGACGCGCATGTCGTCGCGAATCATATTGCGCGCCTGGTAGTTGCGAATGCCGTCCCAGGGTTCACATCCTGCCCGCTTCAGATCGTCGATGCTGTAAGTATCAGGCTCCGATTTCATAAGCCAGTAACCCACTCTCGCTCCCCATTGCCTGCAAAACGCGCGAGTCTACCATGTCTCTTGAGTGCGGGCGGCAGACCGGCACGCCACATGCTAGTATTTGCGACCGGCGGACAGGAAAACCCTCTTCTGGTTTGCGTTCAACGTTCCGCAGTTATGACCCGGCGGGATCGCCACAACCTGGAGGACGTTATATTGGCCAACTCTTTCGCGAACATTTTCGGTACTTCGCCTGTCAGGCCGTTGGAGAAGCACTGCGAAATTGCCTACCGATGCACCAAGCAACTTCCGGCATTTTTTGCTGCGGCGATCAAGGGTGATTGGGAAGCCGCTGACGCTGTTCATCAGAAAATAACAGATCTTGAAAACGATGCGGACGAAATAAAAAAAGAGATTCGCCAACATCTTCCGAAAAGCTTGTTTATGCCGGTCCCGCGGGAAGACCTGCTGCAGCTATTGTTGGTCCAGGATCGCATTGCGAACCGTACCAAGGATGTCAGCGGTCTCGTCATGTTTCGAAAAATGGAAATTCCGGCAGCAATTGCGCCTGAGTTTCTCGAGTTTGTCGACCGCAACGTCGACGCGGCAAAACAGGCGCGCAAGAGTGTCCGCGAGTTGGACGAACTGTTCACCAGCGGTTTTCGCGGTGCCGAAGCGAAGCTCGTTGACAGCCTGATTGAAGAACTTGACCAGATCGAAAGTGACACGGATCAAAGACAAGCCGATTTGTCTGCGTCCGTATTTGCTATCGAGAAAACACTGAATCCGGTGGACGCTGTGTTCCTGTACCGCGTTATCGTGACTATCGGCGAAATCGCCGATATGGCGGAGCGGGTCGGGCGAAGACTCGAAGTTTTACTCTCGAACTAGAAAAAATCTAATCTGCAGGGCAACCGGGGAACGCTCTCATGGAAGCGGAAGTCATTTACATCGCGCTTGCGGCCGCATTTGGCCTGTTCATGGCGTGGGGTATCGGGGCCAACGACGTGGCCAACGCGATGGCAACCTCAGTTGGCTCGCGCGCGCTGACTATCAAGCAGGCAATCCTGGTTGCCGCCGTGTTCGAGTTTCTGGGTGCAGTGCTGGCAGGTGGCGCCGTTACGTCAACCATTCGTAAGGGCATCGTTGATGTCGAACTGTTAAGCGGGACGCCTGAACTGCTGGTTTACGGAATGCTGGCTTCGTTGCTGGCAGCGGCGACCTGGTTGTTAATTGCTTCGCGCAAAGGCTGGCCGGTTTCGACGACGCATTCTATCGTGGGCGCCATCGTTGGTTTTGCGGCAGTAGGAATCGGGGTTGAGGCCGTGCAGTGGGGCAAGGTAGGAACGATCGCGATGAGCTGGGTCGTGTCGCCCGTTCTGGCGGGGTTCATTGCCTACCTGATTTTCAGCAGCGTGCAGTGGCTTATTCTCAGCCGCGAGGATCCGCTGGCGCGGGCAAAGCGCTACGTACCGTTCTACATGTTTTTAGCAGCGTTCACTATTTCTCTTGTCACGATCATGAAAGGGCTAAAGAACATTGGCCTCGACGTCTCCGTGCAACAGAGTTATTTTTTCGCCGCCGGCGTGGCAGCTGTGATTGCTCTGATTGGGCGCTTCGCCATTCAGCGTGTGAAGTCAGATCCCAAAGCGGAAAAGAAACAGCATTTCTATACCGTAGAGCGCGTATTCGGCATATTAATGATTATCACTGCCTGTTCGATGGCATTTGCACATGGCTCAAATGATGTAGCCAATGCGATCGGCCCGTTGGCGGCCGTTCTGAGCGTAGCCTCTACCGGCCTGGTCGGTGCCAAATCGTCGATCCCTATCTGGGTGTTGGTGCTCGGTGGAATCGGCATCGTTATCGGCCTCGCAACCTACGGTCGCCACGTGATCGCAACGGTTGGCGAGTCTATTACGCAATTGACACCAAGTCGCGGCTTCGCAGCAGAGTTAGCGGCCGCGACTACGATTGTTATCGCATCCGGTACTGGAATACCGATTTCAACGACACACACGCTGGTCGGCGCAGTTCTCGGAGTTGGCCTCGCCCGGGGCATCGACGCAATTGACCTGCGAGTCGTTGGCCGCATTTTGCTTTCGTGGGTCGTGACGATTCCGGTCGGTGCCGTCTTCGCTATCGCGTTCTTTTTCTTGTTCCGCGCGGTTCTGCCCTAGCTGTTTACTGCGGCGCATCCGGTTGGCGCTCAGGTGAGGCATCCGCAAATGCCGCCAACGATTGGCAGTGAGTATCAATTGCGCAAAGCCGCGGAAACGGTGCCAGATCGAGCGCGAAACGCCGTGCGTTGTAAACTTGCGGTATCAACAGGGCATCCGCGAGCGTAGGCGTTGTTCCGACACAGAACTGGTCGTCGCTGTTGTGTTGTTCCAGCAAGCTTTCGATTGCGACGAAACCACTGCTGATCCAGCGGTGAATCCATGCGGTGACCTGTGCGTCACTGGCGTCAAGCTCTTCTCGCAGCCAATTCAGCACGCGCAGATTTTGTAGCGGGTGCACGTCGCAAGCGATAATTCCCATGATCTCCCGCACCCGCGCACGTTCTATTGAGTTTGCTGGCAATAGAGCAGGGTCCGGATGGATTTCGTCGATGAACTCAGCGATCGCGAGCGATTGCGAAAGACTAGCGTTGCCACTTTCCAGTACCGGCACCAGTCCAGACGGATTACGTGACAGGAAGCCTTCCTGCTGTTGTTCGCCGCGGTTCAAAAGTACCGCCTCGTAATTCCATGGCAAGCCCTTGAGATTCAGAACAATTCGGATTCGGTAGCTCGCGCTTGAACGATAATAGCCAAACAGTGTCATCGACATTGCGGGTTCTCCTTGGTGTATGTGCAAGCATAACATTTTGTTGCGGGCTGCATGGGTGCGGCACGCGACGGCAAGTCCGGAATGGGCTAGAATCCGGCAACCCACCGTCAATATTTCCCCGGGAGTAAACAATGCAACGCATAGCTGGTTTTCTGGTTCTGTTCTTCGCAATCGCCACAAGTAATGCCGATGAGCAAACTGAGCAGAAGGTTCGCGAGGCGATGGACAGTGATGTTCGTAACGCGGCAGAAACAGCGCGAGACAGGAATCGCCGGCCGGTTGAGACGCTTGCTTTTTTTGGCCTGAAAGATGACATGCGAGTGCTCGAGTTATTGCCGGGCGGGGGCT
>JABDKF010000165.1 GCA_013003155.1 Woeseia sp.
CGGCGACCCTTGAGGCGTGGCAAGGCCGTGAAGACCGTTTTCCGACCCTCCGGGTCCTTGCGGCTGACGAGCTCATCGCCCGGCTTGTGGTACATCAGATGCTGGTGCGGTGTGTCCTGCGTGCGGACGAACAGGCGACGATTGTCGAGCGAGAATTGCTCTGTGCCGTCAACACTTTCACCCAACGTCGCGACGCGCCCGTTGACGGTTAGTCGGCCATCCCGAATCCAGCCTTCGATTTCGCGGCGGGAGCCATGACCGAGCGCTGACAGCAGCTTGTGGACACGCTCGGCCAAAGTGCGGGTCAGCCGTTACTGGCGCTGGTGTCGCCCGTGTCGGCATTGTCATCGTCTTCACTCGGCGAACTGGCCTCGGGCGCCTCGGCTGCGCCAGCAGCATCCACCGCAGCGGTTGCGCTATCGGGCCGTGCCTCGCGCGGGGCGACGGGCAACGGCATGATCACCGCGGTGCGTTGTGGCCCACCGTCCGTGTCGTCGTCCAGCTCATCGCCAATGTCACCGACAACTTCATCGCCCAGTTCGCGGTCGGCATCGCCGCTGGCCGGCAACGCCTCATTTACCTCGTATTCGACCTCCGGCAGGTTGAGCTGCACGCGCAGGCTTTCCCAATCAGACAGGTCCGCCAGCGGCGGCAAATCTTCCAGCTTCTTTAATCCGAAGTAGTCGAGAAACAATCGTGTCGTGCCGAACATCGCCGGTCGCCCGGGCACGTCTCTATGACCGACAACCCTGATCCATTCGCGCTCCAGCAACGAACGCATGATATTCGTGCTGACCGCGACGCCACGGACTTCCTCAATTTCTCCACGCGTCATTGGCTGCCGGTAGGCGATCAGCGCAAGCGTTTCGAACAGCGCGCGCGAGTAACGCGGCGGACGCTCCTCCCACAAGCGTTCCAACCTGTCCGCCATTTTTGTTTTCACCTGCATGCGAAAACCGGAAGCCACTTCGGCGACTTCGATGCCGCGAGGTTCATAGTCGTCCTGCAGCGCCTTGATCGCTTCGCGAATTTGACTCTTGTCCGGCTTTGATCTGTCTTTGAACAAGCCTTGCAATTGATCAATGCTGAGTGGCCGGCCCGCCGCCAGCAAGGCAGCTTCGACAAAATATTTTATCTCGGTAACTTCCATATTCGCTCGGTCAGATTAGTGAAAGGAATAGTTCTACGTTCAGTATTTCAGGACTCGGCTTCGTCGGTCACGAGGCGGACGGTTGACGCTGCCCGCACGTGCAGCGGCGCATAGGCGTCTGCCTGCACCACTTCGATCGTGGCAGCGCGCAACAATTCAAGAATGGCGATGAACGTTACTGCGACGCCCATGCGGCCTTCCTCCGGATCGAACAACTCGGAGAATGAAGTGAACGCGTTGGCCTTCACGCGCGTCAAAATTTCTGACATGCGTTGTCGTACCGACAACGGTTCGCGTTGCAGATGCAGGTTGGAAAACATTTCAGCGCGCTTCAGGACGTCGTGAAATGCCAGCAGCAATTCTTTTAATGTGACGTCAGGCAGCTTCTGCGTGACCTTTCGGTCCGGGGCTTCCGCGGCGACAGGAAAAATATCGCGCTCAAGTCGTGGCAATTCACTCAGGTCTTCGGCGGCCTTCTTGAAACGCTCGTATTCCTGCAGGCGGCGCACGAGTTCGGCACGCGGATCTTCCTCTTCTTCTTCCTCTTGCGGCGGCCGCGGCAGCAGCATGCGCGATTTGATTTCGGCCAGCATGGCCGCCATCAGCAGATATTCGCCGGCGAGTTCAAGCTGCAACTCTTTCATCAATTCGATGTACTGGACGTACTGGCGCGTAATTTCTGCAATCGGAATATCGAGCACATCGATATTCTGGCGTCGGATCAGGTACAGCAGCAGGTCAAGCGGCCCTTCAAAAGCCTCCAGGAACACCTGCAGCGCGTAGGGTGGGATGTAGAGGTCCTGGGGAAGCTGCGTCACCGGCTCGCCGTCGACGACGGCAAACGGCATTTCACTCTGCGCAGGTGAATCCGGGTCCTCGGGCACGGGCCTCGGCGCGTCCTTACTGGTTACGACTGTGAGTTCGGGTTTCATGGGCGTTCCGGGCGGGGTCGGTGCATTTTAACGTAAAAGGCAGGCATGTCTGCAAGCGAGTTGCCACATTCCTCGCTTACTCGAGAAAAGCAAGATCGCCGCGCCCTTTGCGCAAGACCACGGGCGTATCGCCGGTCAGGTCCAGCACGCTCGTGGGCTCGATGCCGGTCGTGCCAGCATCAACAATGATTTCAACCTGATGACCGATTCTTCGCTCAATCTCCTCGACGTCCGTGAGCGGCATATCGTCGCCGGGAAGCGACAGTGTCGAGCTCATGATCGGTTCGCCGTGGGCCATCAGCATGGCGTGCACCACGCGATGATCGGGCACACGCAAGCCAATGGTGCGGCGTTTCGGGTTCTGCAGGCGCTTGGGCACTTCCCGCGTCGCCGTCAGGATGAACGTATAAGGACCCGGCGTTAAGGCTTTCAACAGCCGATAAGCCCAGTTGTCAATTCGGGCATAAATGCTGATTTCGGACAGATCCGAGCAAACCAGCGTGAAATTGTGATTCTTGTCCGTCTGGCGAATTTGACGGACACGGTCCATGGCGCGTTTGTCGCCGATGTGACATCCCAGCGCGTAGCTGGAATCGGTCGGATAGGCAATCAACGCACCGCGCCGGATGGCTGCCACCACCTCGGCGACAATCCGCGACTGCGGGTTCTCCGGATGAATTTCCACTATACGAGCCATGGGCGGATTGTAACGGCACATTCCGCTGAACGCTGCCCTCGTACCCAACTTCGTCAGCCGCGACGAGTGCGCTATCATGCGCCCCCGTCGCCAGCTCTCGATGCGTTACATGCAATTATTCGTCGACTACATTCCGATCATCTTTTTTATCGCTGCGTACTTTTTCAAAGATATCTATTTTGCGACCGCAGTCCTTATGGCCACGATGCCTGTCATCCTGGTGCTGCAATGGCTGATCACGAAGAAGGTCAATCGCATTTACCTGGCATCGACCGGCCTTGTGTTGCTGTTGGGTGGCGCCACTCTGTTTTTCCACAACCCCACGTTTCTCTATTGGAAGCCCACCGTTTTGAACTGGGTGATCGCCTGCATTTTTCTGGGCAGTCAGTGGGTCGGCGAAAAGCCGATCGTGCAGCGCATGATGGGGCACGCCGCGGAACTCGATACGGCACAATGGCGAATCCTGAATCAGATGTGGGTCGTGTTCTTTGTTTTTTCCGGCGCCGTCAACCTGTACGTCGCCTATAACTTCAGCGAGGCCTTCTGGGTCAAGTTCAAACTTTTTGGCATGCTGGGCCTGACGCTGGTGTTCGTCGTGTTGCAGAGCATCTGGCTTGCCAGCGCAATGAAAAATCCGGATACCTTGCCGGACGACGCGGAGAGTTCGTAATGTGGTATGCCATTATCAGCGAAGACAACCAGGGCAGCCTTGAGCGCCGTCGCGGCGCGCGCGAGGCCCACCTCGCACGTTTGAACGCGCTGGTCGATGAGGGCCGGCTGCTGCTCGCCGGACCCCACCCCGCAATCGATGCCGAGGACCCGGGCCCGGCCGGCTTCACCGGCAGCCTGGTTGTGGTCGATTTCCCCTCGCTTGAGGACGCCGAGGCGTGGGCAAACGACGATCCGTATGTCGCCGGGGGCGTGTATGCGCACGTCACCGTCAAGCCGTTCAAGCCCGTGCTGCCTTGACCGCTCCAAGGGTCAAATTGATCGAGGAGTGCCTGAGCGATGCGTTTCAGCCGTCGGAACTAAAGGTGAAGGATCAGAGTCAACTTCACGTCGGCCATGCCGGAGCGCAGGACGGGCGTGGACATTTTCATGTGACGATCGTCGCCGATGCGTTCGGCGGGAAAAGCCAGCTCGAGAGACATCGAATGATCTATGATGCGCTCGGCGAATTAATGAACACCGATATTCACGCGTTGCGCATCAAGGCGCACGCGCCGGCTGGGCACAAGATGGCCAGCGACTGATTTTGATAGTTAACCTGAAGGACGATTCAATGAATTCCAAGTTCGGCACACGACTGACTGCGAGACTGCTACCTGCCCTAGCGATGGGCATATTTAGCCTGGGGGCAATGTCGCCTGCCAGCGCTGAAACGGTGAAAACCGTCAACGGCACAGCAATCGACAGCAGCGTACTTAATTTTTACATTCAGAGCCGCACCAACCGCCCGGCGGCAGAAGCCACTGA
>JABDKF010000178.1 GCA_013003155.1 Woeseia sp.
CTTGAAATATCAACGCGCTATCGCCGTAGTCGATAAAAAAGACCTGGGCCGGCGGCTCCGCCAATACGTCGGGCTCTTCCTTAACCGCTTGCAAAAATAACTCAGCAACCCTGCGCGTTGGCGAACCATACGCAACGCCCACGGTAATCGTGGTGCGAATATTAATATCGACCAATGTCCAGTTTACGACAATTCGCTCGAGCATCGCGCTGTTCGGCACGAGCATGCGCACACCGTCAACGCGGCGAATTCTGGTCGAGCGGTTGCCGATCCGCTCAACCGTGCCCTGATGATCGTCAACTTCAATAAAATCATCGATTCGAACCGGACGCTCAGTCATCAGGATCCAGCCGCTGATAAAGTTATTAATAATATTTTGCGCACCGAAACCAACGCCGATGGCGATTGCGCCGGTCAGGAAATGAAATGCGGTGACAGGGATATGAAGGAGGCTAAGACCTGTTAAGACGACGCACGCGATCAGGATATAGAACAGGATACGCTGCATCGTCTGCACAGCGTCGGGGCGCATGCCGGTCTTCTGCAGGCGGCGGCTCACTACTTTCTCCAGCAGCTTGCTCAGGCCGTAACCGATAACCAGGACGAGCAGGACGAGCACCAGCGCGCCGACCGTGATGGGGTCCGGGCTGAGCGGAATTAGCTCGAAATTCCATACCGATTCAAAGTCCTGCATACGCTGTTTCTCACTTCATTGCCGGTTCAGGGCGACCAATTAAGGCTTCGAGGTGGAGCCAAGTCTGTTAGCATAATTCACGCTACGACGGATACAAGGACAATAATGTCATCGAAAGCAGAAGACCGCCTGACACTCGGCTGGCGTGAATGGGTAGGCCTCCCGGATTTGGGCATTGACCGCATCAAGGCCAAGGTGGATACGGGTGCCCGTACCTCGGCACTGCACGCGTTCTCGGTTGAACCTTATTTTGAGAAAGGGCGGCGCAAGGTGCGTTTCAGCATGCATCCGCTGCAGAAAAAAACTGACCTCGTCATTGAGTGCACCGCCGATGTCCTCGACCAACGGGTGGTGTCGGATTCGGGCGGGCATCGTGAGAAGCGCTGGGTAATAAGCACCCCGATTCATATTGGCGATGAAATCTGGCCTGCTGAACTCACGTTAACGTCCCGGGATGACATGATGTTCCGCATGCTGTTGGGACGCACCGCGATCGCAGATCGCGCCCTGGTTGATCCCGCGTTGTCGTTCAGCCAAGGAAAGCGACGCTAAAAAAGTAGCGAAAAATGGCGAAAAAATCGGATTTCAAAATCTTCGATACAGTCGTTGCTGCTGGCAGTCGAGGAAACGTCAATATTCCTGTAGCGGACCTCTACACGTCGACGTCGCTGCATATGCCGGTGCAGGTGATCAACGGCAAGCGCAGCGGCCCCGTGCTCTTCGTGTCGGCCGCGGTTCATGGCGATGAACTCAACGGTGTTGAGATCGTAAGACGATTGTTACGTCTGAAGACTATCAGCTCCATGCGCGGCACCTTGATCGCGGTACCTATCGTCAACGTGCACGGTTTCCTCGACCAGTCTCGCTATTTGCCCGATCGTCGGGATCTAAATCGATCCTTTCCGGGCAGTGCCAAGGGCTCGATCGCGGCGCGCCTGGCCAATATTTTCTTGAAAGAGGTCGTTAAGCGGTCGGACTATGGAATTGATCTGCACACTGGCGCGATCGACCGTTCCAACCTGCCGCAGATTCGCGCAAACCTCGACGACAAAACGACGATGGAGCTTGCGAAAGTGTTCGGCGTCCCGGTCATCATTAACGCTTCGGTGCGTGATGGATCGCTGCGTGGCTGTGCGGCGGATATGGGTAAGCCGGTGTTGACATACGAAGCGGGTGAGGCACTGCGCTTTGAGGAAGTCAGTATTCGTGCCGGCCTGAAAGGCATTCTCAACGTCATGCGCAATATTGGCATGCTGCAAACGAAAAGCAGCAAGTCGCCACGGCCACCGGTGGTCGCCCGCTCAACGACCTGGATCAGATCACCCTCCAGTGGCATCGTCAGCGGCAAAGTGAAGCTGGGTGCAAGTATCCGGGAGGGACAACGCCTCGCGGTGGTCAGCGATCCGCTGGGGACCAATCAGGAGGAGGTCCTGGCCCGCTTCGACGGTATTGTCATCGGTCGCTCTAACTTGCCGCTAGCACACGAGGGAGACGCGCTGTTCAATATCGCGGCATTCCGTAGTGTGGAGCATGCCGAGGGTTTGGTTGAACAATTCGCTTCGCGCCACGAGCGCAATCCAGACAGCTTTGAAGACTAGTCCCATCGGGTGAACATTATGAAGATCGGAGTCCTTTCGACCAACCGAGAGCTCTATTCCACGCGGCGCCTGGTCGAGGCAGGCGAGGAGCGCGGTCACAAGATGCGAGTTATCAATCACAAGCGGTGCTACATGAACATCACCTCGCACAACCCGGGAGTTCACTACAAAGGCGATAGCATCGACGGACTGGACGCGATAATTCCGCGAATTGGCGCGTCAGTTTCGTTTTACGGAACTGCTGTCGTGAGACAGTTTGAAATGATGGGAGTCTATTCTGTCAACGAATCAGTGGCGATCACACGGTCCCGCGACAAGCTGCGGGCCCTGCAATTGTTGTCGCGCAAAGGGATCGGCATGCCCGTAACCGGATTTGCCAATTCACCCGACGACACCAATGATCTTCTAAAGTTCGTCGGCGGCGCCCCGGTGGTTGTGAAACTGCTGGAGGGAACGCAAGGTGTTGGCGTCGTACTGGCCGAAACGCACAAGGCGGCGGAAAGCGTTATTGAGGCATTTCGCGGGCTAAAAGCAGAATTCATGGTTCAGGAGTTCATCAAGGAAGCGGGGGGCTCGGACATTCGTGCTTTCGTCGTCGGTGACAAGGTCGTCGCTTCGATGAAGCGCACAGGTAAAGAGGGTGAGTTTCGCTCCAACCTGCATCGCGGTGGTTCAGCGAAAGTGATAAAAATCACGCCTGAAGAACGATCGACAGCCGTGCGTTCGGCGCGGGTGATGGGCCTGAACGTGGCCGGTGTCGACATGCTTCGGTCCAATCATGGCCCCGTAGTCATGGAGGTTAACTCCAGCCCCGGACTTGAGGGCATCGAAAACGCCACCGGCAAGGACGTTGCCGCGCTGATCATCGAATTTATCGAGAAAAACTCAAAATTCGGCAAGACCCGGACGCGCGGCAAAGGCTGATTGCCTGCAAATGCCCTGGCGGTCGCGTCCCGCCTGAACTTGGTGCGCGGTGGCTTGTCCTAGCTAGAATAATAAAGGGCACGTTGCCTTATAAGGAGCTGTGGGGGCGCTCGTGAATATAACTCGGCTGTCGCTATCAAATCCCGTTGCGGTCATCGCTGCGGTATTGATGACGTTCTTGCTCGGTGCCGTCAGCCTCGGTCGTCTTCCTATCCAGATGATCCCCGACGTGCAGCGGCCGTTTATTCAGGTAACGACGGGCTGGCGGGCAGCAGCTCCGGAAGAAGTCGAGTCAGAAATTATTGAGCCCCAGGAAGACATGCTGCGCGGCGTGCCGGGCCTCGAAAAAATGGTTTCCACGGCCTCCCGCGGCAACGCCAGTATCAACCTCACGTTTAGCGTCGAAACTGATTTGCAGCGAGCGCTGATCGAGGTAATGAATCGGCTTAACCAGGTGCCCCGATATCCTCCTGACGTTACCGAACCCCGTATTTTTGCCGGGCAGGACAGTTTCGGCAATGCTGTCGCCTGGTTTTCGATTACACCCATCGACGGCAATAGTCGCGACGTCGCCAGCTACAGCGACTTTGTTCGCGAAGTCGTGCAAGCGCGCCTCGAACGCGTAAACGGCGTTTCGAATTCCGATGCCTATGGGAGTCGCGACAATGAACTGCGAATTACCTTCGATCCTTATGAGGCAGCGGCGCTAGGGATTGACATCCCCACGCTAGCCGGCATCGCCGGCGGCAGCAATGACACCTCGGCAGGTTCGGCGGACATCGGTCGTCGTAAATACACTGTGCGTTATGCTGGAAAATACGACCTGTCCCAGTTTGGCGAGATGGTGCTGGCCTGGCGCGATGGCAGCCCGGTGCGCTTACGCGATATTGCAACCGTTGACGTAACCATGCGCGACGCCGCCGGATTCCTGACGGAGAACGGGCGTGAATCCATCGCCGTCAACGCGCAGGTTGAAAAAGGCGTGAATGTCCTGCAGGTCATGGAAGAGTTAAAGGCTGCTGTCGTCGAATTGCAAGAGGGGCCTCTGGTGCGCGCCGGATTGCAAATAAACCAGAACTACGACGAAACGATATACATAAAAGAGTCGATAGCGATGCTCAGGACCAACCTGCTTATCGGTATCGTGCTCGCTATCAGCGTCCTCTGGTGGTTCCTGCGCCGGATGCGCGCAACGATGATGGTTGCGGTGGCGATTCCGGTTTCGCTGTTCACGGCTTTCCTCGTAATGCAGGTTACCGGCCGTACTTTGAACATGATTTCACTCGCCGGTTTGGCGTTTGCAATGGGCATGGTGCTTGATGCGGCCATCGTCGTGCTCGAAAACATCGTGCGATTGCGCGAGCAAGGTATGAAAGCCAGCGAAGCGGCGTCGCGTGGCGCATCGCAGGTGTGGGGTGCATTGCTCGCATCCACCGCGACGACCGTTGCGATATTTATGCCCATAATATTTTTACAGGACGTGTCCGGACAGCTGTTTGCCGACCTCGCGATAGCGATTTCTGTGGCGGTCGTAACATCGTTGCTCATCGCCGTGACCATAATTCCAACCGCCGCCGCAAACTGGCTTAAGTCGGTAAACCTCGAAGATCCACACGTCAACTGGTGGGGCAGCATTACAAATTCCGTGATGCGCCTGACCGATCCAGTGTGGCGCCGGCGTACGCTAATCATCGGTTTGTTTCTATCGGCGTCCTTGCTTACCTGGGTCATGTTGCCAAAAGCTGACTATCTTCCCGACGGCCGGCAAAACTGGGTGTTTGCATTTATTATCCCGCCGCCAGGCCAGAGCGTTGCGAGTGCACGGGACGAATTTAACGCGGTCGTTGCCGAGCGCATGCAGCCCTATTTCGCTGACGATGCCGAGCTGCAGATTGGTAACTATTTCCTCGGCATGTTCGGTTCATTCGGTTTCATGGGCGTTATCGTCAAGGATCCCGACGATGTTGGTCCGCTCGTGCAGGAGCTGAATGGCAAAGTGCTGGCGGGGTTTCCGGACACGATGGCGTTCGCGGATGCCTCGGGTGTCTTCGATCGGCTGGGCGGTGGCGGCAATATCGATCTCAATATCCAGAGTCGCGATATGAACGCGATGCTGGGCGCGGCGCGGATGGGCCTTGGACTCGTTGCGCAGCATTTACCTGGCGCGCGTGCAAGACCTGTACCTGGCGTGGATTTTGCCGAGCCCGAGCTGCGCTTTATTCCCGATGAACGTCGCATTGCGGAAGCGGGTTGGACACGCCAACAGATGTCTACCGTGGTCCGGGCGATGGGCGATGGTATCTACGTCGGCGACTATTTCGACGGGGACCGACGCCTCGATATTATATTGCGCGCAGCGGAGTGGTTTAGCCCGGAACAGCTCGGTGCCTTGCCACTTGCAACACCAGCGGCTGGCATACAGTCAGTAGACCAGCTGGTGAAGCTGCAACGTACAGCCGGCCCCGATCGAATTCAGCGTGTGGACCGACGGCGTGCGATTACCCTGTCAATAACTCCCCCAGAAAATCTGTCGCTTGAAGAGTCAATTGATATTTTAAAAACACAGGTGGAGCCAGCGTTGCTTGCCCAACTCCCGGAAGATGGTGAAATTAGTTACTACGGTAGCGCTGACGATCTGAGTATTGCACTACGCAGTATGGCGAGCAGTTTTGCATTGGCAATCGTTATTCTGTATCTGCTCATGAGCGCACTGTTTCGGTCTTTCGTTGACAGCCTGCTGGTGCTTGCCGCATTACCGCTTGCAACCGTTGGTGGCGTAGCGCTATTGCGCCTCTTGGACCTGCCGATGGATTTGTTGACGATGATAGGTTTCATCACGTTGCTAGGGCTTGTCGTAAATAACGCCATCCTGCTGGTACACCAGACGCGCAGTTCCGAACGGGAAGGCGAAGAGCGCCGCGAGGCAGTGCGCCAGGCGATATGCCGCCGCCTGCGGCCCATTCTAATGAGTACGATGACCAGTCTCTTCGGCATGTTGCCGCTCTTGTTGATTCCCGGCCCGGGCACGGAGGTGTATCGTGGGCTCGCGGCGGTAATTGTTGGTGGAATGGCTGTTAGCACTGTCTTCACGCTGGTGTTTCTGCCCAGTATGCTCAGGCTCGGCGAGACTCGAGGGTTACTCGCGCAGCCGGAATCCACGGCGGCAGGAGCGGCGGCTACAGGATAAATAAATGAAATCCCATTCGATTTTTTTAATAATTTTGCTAGGCATCATACCGGTCGCCCGGGCGCAAATGCCGCCACCCACCGTGGTATTGGCGGAAGCGCAAACCGTTTGGCTCGCACCGACCGTTGATGTACCGGGCACGGTCGTGAGTCGCAACGACGCGCGACTCGCGAGCGACCTTGCGGCAAGGTTGACCTGGATTGCGGAGGTCGGCACGACTGTCAAGGAAGGCGACACGATTGCACGGCTCACGGATATTACATTTCGCCTGAACGAAATGGAGGCTGACAGCCGCGTGGCGCGTGAGCGTGCCCGCGTTGAGTTTCTAAATTCTGAAGTTGGGCGACTGGAGAGTCTGGCGGAACGCAACAATGCGGCGCGCAGCCAGCTCGAACTGACACGCTCGGATCTTGCCGTTGCGGAAGCGGACCTCGATATCGCACGCGCCCAGCTTGGGCAGGCCAAGGTGGCGATGGCTTTGACCGAGATCACCGCACCCTTTGACGGTGTAATTACCGAGCGGTTGAGAAACTTTGGCGAGCGACTTAACGCAGCGGACGTGGTCTTGCGGCTGGTTAACCCGGCGTCAATCGAAGTCGTGGCACGCGCGCCGCTTAGCTCGGTGAACTTTATCGCCCAAAATGACGAACTGGAACTTTTTAACGACTACCGCAATGGTCGCGGTACTGTGCGCACGATCGTGCCAGTGGGGAATCCACAGTCACACATGTTTGAGGTTCGTCTGAACGTTGCTGCCGACAAATGGACAGTGGGCGAGAGCGTGCGACTATCAATGCCAACCGCGGTGGCGCGGCAGGTCCTCTCGGTACCACGCGATGCGTTGGTGCTGCGCCGCGAAGGGACCTCTGTTTTTCGCATTGATAGCGACCAGGTAGCGGAACAGGTCAGCGTCGTCGCAGGAATGGGTGCCGGAGATCTCATCGAAGTCATCGGTGACGTGCGGCCCGGAGACCGCATCGTCGTTCGTGGCGCTGAGCGTCTCGCGCCTGGGATGTCCGTGAGCGTTGCGGAATCGGATGCACCGGTTGGCAAAACCTCCGCGGCTAATAAATGACTTTGCAAGCGCGCGAGAATTCTTTGCTGAAGGTCTGATCAAAAGCGTCAATCGAGCGCCCGAACATAGTTACTCGTCGACGCTAACGAGCCCATGCCGCACGGCAAACCTGACAAGACCCGGGACATCGTAGATTTCGAGTCGTTGCATCAATTGGCTGCGATGGGTTTCTACCGTTTTGGCACTAATGGACAGGTTCACAGCAATCTCGCGCGTGCTGTGGCCATCTGCCAGCAGTCCGAGAATCTCGAGCTGGCGTCTGCTCAACGCATCCAGAACCGGAGCATGATTGCCGTCGGCGCCTGTTGCTACGATGGCATCCGCGATCGCCGGACTAAGGTATTGGCCGCCAGCGGCGACCTTCGCGATCGCCTGTTCCAGCTCGCTGGGCGCCATGTTTTTTAGAATGTACCCTGCCGCACCGTTGCTCATGGCGCGCCGTACGTACTCGCCGTTTGCGTGCATGGATAGCATTATGATGCGGGCGTCCGGGCGGACTTCGCAAATGCGCGCCGCAGCTTCGATGCCGTTGATCCCCGGCAACGCTATATCCATTAAAAAAATCTCAATATCCGGATGATCTGCAAGCGCAACAGCATCCTCACCGCAGCCACCCTCAGCGATAACCTCACAGTGTTCAAGCTTTGACAACAAGGCCTTGAGACCATCTCTGACGATCCGGTGGTCATCAATCAAGGCAAGCCTTGTCTTGGGCATTCACAACTCCAGCAGCAATCAAATTGCTTGTTATTTCTTATGACCGTGCCTGATTGCTGATTATACCGTTAGCGCGGGCGGGAGTTTAAGTTTCTGCCATGATCAGCGGGCCAGCGTTGTGCTGTCGGCGCAGTTTGGCCTGAATTTGCCGATCGCAGGCAGCCTGCAACGATTTACCGGAAATTTTTTGTGAGCGATACGCGTCGCCCGATCCTTGCTGGTCTTCTGACTTTTTGGTGACACGTTTGTGGCTGCGAGTAGCGCCCGATTCGTTGCTTTTGGATGCGAACGTCGGCCAAAGCAGTTATCGTGGCCCCTGTCAGTCTGCTATTCGGACAATTCGCCATGACCGTCACTGTTGCCTTTAACCTGTTGATCTTCGCCGGTCTAATCGTTCTGCTTACGCGATTAAAGCGGCCGCGTTTCAGCCTTGCGCAGCAAATCATGGCTGGCCTGTTGGCGGGTGTTGCATTCGGCCTGTTTATGCAGTTCATCTACGGCAGCGAATCGGCCGCCGTCGCCGGGACGCTGGAATGGACCGATGTGATCGGCAGCAGTTATATCAACCTGCTGAAAATGATCGTCATGCCACTCGTCCTGATCATGATGATTTCTGCCGTTGTTCGCATGCAGGATATAGGCGCGCTCGGCAAGATCGGCGGCATTATCATTGGCATACTGGTGGGGACCACAATGATTGCCGCACTGGTAGGAATCTTCATGGCAAGTGCTTTCGGCCTGTCTGCCGAAGGCTTAACGGAAGGTGCGCGCGAACTGGCACGCGCCAGTGCCCTCGAAAACCGGCTCGAATCGGTCGCCGCGCTCGGTATGGCCGACATGTTGGTGCGATTTGTGCCCTCCAACATTTTTTACGACCTGACCGGTGCACGGCCCACCTCGATTATCGCCGTGGTGCTGTTCGGTATCCTGTTTGGCATCGCCGCGCTCCAGGTAGGTCGTGACGATCCGGAGCGTGGTGCCTCCATTAGTCGTTTTATAGAAACGGTGCAGGCCATCGTCATGCGGCTGGTGCACATGATCATGGCAATTACGCCTTACGGTATTCTCGCACTGATGTCCAAAGTCGTTGCTGGTTCCAACGCGGCGGATATTCTGGATTTGCTCAGTTTCGTGCTTGCGTCTTACCTTGCGATCGGCATCATGTTCGGCGTGCACGCACTGCTGCTGTTGCTGAATGGCGTGAGTATTCGCCGTTATTTCACTAACGTCTGGCCCGTGCTGACATTCGCATTTTCTTCCCGCAGTTCCGCCGCAACGATTCCGCTCAACGTTGAAACCCAGATTGAGAAGCTCGGTGTGCCGACGCCGATTGCAAACTTGTCTGCGACCTTTGGTGCCACGATCGGCCAGAACGGCTGCGCCGGTATCTATCCCGCGATGCTGGCGACCATGGTGGCGCCAACTCTGGGAATAAGTTCCCTAGATCCATCGTTCATCGCTGGTTTGGTGGCGATTATTG
>JABDKF010000207.1 GCA_013003155.1 Woeseia sp.
GAAATTATTGCTGACGAAATGCAGATGCTCGGCAGTCGTTCTGGCGGTGGTGCGCCCTCATCATCATCGTCTGGATCATCGGCACCGTCAGGTCCCGCACCGTCGGGGGACAACGAATTCGAAGACGACATACCGTTCTAGAAAACGCCCCCGTAATGACTGCCAAGCTTTACATCAAGACCCACGGCTGCCAGATGAACGAGTACGACTCGGAAAAGATGGCGGACGTGCTGCGTGAGTCACACGGCTATACGCTGACGACTGATCCCGCCGATGCAGATTTGTTGTTGGTTAATACCTGCTCGATTCGCGAAAAAGCGCAGGAGAAGGTGTTCTCCGAGCTTGGCCGCTGGCGGCCGTTGAAAGAGCAGCGACCCGGGATGATCATTGGTGTTGCGGGTTGCGTTGCCAGCCAGGAAGGCGAGGGCATTACTAAACGAGCGCCATTCGTCGATATGGTGTTTGGGCCACAAACGTTGCATCGCCTGCCGCAGATGGTCGACAAGGTGCGGTCAACAGGCCGTGCGGTCGTTGATGTCAGTTTTCCCGAGATCGAAAAGTTTGATCGCCTCCCGGAACCGCGTGCCGAGGGACCCACGGCGTTCGTGTCCGTCATGGAAGGATGCAGCAAGTACTGTTCGTTTTGTGTAGTGCCCTACACGCGCGGTGAGGAAATTAGCCGGCCGCTCGATGGCGTAATTGTCGAGGTTGCGAAACTTGCCGAGCAGGGCGTGCGCGAAATTAACCTGCTCGGACAAAATGTTAACGCCTATCGCGGACCGATGGCCGATGGGCAAATTGCAGATCTTGCAACGCTTATTTATTACGTCGCAGCCGTCGAGGGCATCGAGCGTATTCGCTTCACGACATCGCATCCTGTCGAATTTACGGACAGCCTGATTCAGGCATATGCAGAAGTGCCGAAGCTTGCGAATTACCTGCATCTGCCCGTGCAAAGCGGCGCGGACCGGGTCTTGGCGAAAATGAAGCGTGGCCACACCGCGCTCGAATACAAACACAAGATTCGCAAGCTGCGCGAGGTGCGCCCCGATATTTCAATTTCATCTGATTTCATCGTCGGCTTTCCGGGCGAATCAGACAGCGACTTCGAGCAAACGATGAATCTCATCGCAGATATCGGGTTCGATCAGTCATTTAGTTTTATTTACAGCGCGCGGCCCGGCACGCCGGCGGGCAGTCTTGCTGACGACACGCCGATGACCGTAAAAAAAGAACGGCTGCAGATTTTGCAAAATCGAATCAACCAGCAGGCAGCAGCGATTAGCCGCGCGATGGTAGGCACGACGCAGCGGGTGCTGGTGGAAAAACCGTCCAAAAAAGACGTGCGGCAAATGAGCGGACGAACGGAGAACATGCGCTGGGTCAATTTTGACGGCGATACGTCACTGATCGGCCAGTTTGCAGATGTTGTCATAACGGAGGCGTTACCCAACTCCCTGCGCGGCCGGCTGGCGCAGGAAAAAGCGGTTGCCTGAGTCTCTCCGCCGCGCGGCCAGACTATTCCATCCGCGGCATGATCGCGGTAGGCTAAGCTCCTGACGAAAACTCCGCATTGAGGGCGCTTCACACACCATTGAATGCTGTACAGATATCCCAGGACGTGGTCCTGGAACCTGCCGATAACAACCGACTCGCTAATCTTTGCGGGCAGTTTGACGAGCATTTGCGACAAATTGAACGACGCCTCAACGTCAACATCGCCAGCCGCGGCAACCGCTTCCGCGTTACCGGCAATGAAGGTGCTGCAAAGATCGGCAGCACTGTCATCAGGTCACTGTTCAAACTTACCGGTAGCGAAAATCTTGATCCTGAGCGCGTGCATATTTGCCTGCAGGAATCCGTCATGAAGGACGCTGAATCTGCCGACTTCGACGCGGACAGCGAAGAACAAAACCCTTACGAAATTCAGACGCGGCGCAAATTGATTCGTGCCCGCGGCGCGAATCAGCGCGCTTACATGAAAAGCATTCATGATCACGACCTTGCATTCGGAATCGGTCCTGCGGGAACCGGCAAAACCTATCTCGGCATTGCCGGCGCCATCGATGCGCTGGAAAATGAACAGGTCAGGAGGATTGTGCTGGTGCGGCCTGCGGTTGAGGCTGGCGAGCGCCTGGGTTTCCTGCCGGGCGATATGTCGCAGAAAGTCGATCCCTATCTCCGTCCGATGTACGACGCGCTGTATGACATGCTCGGTGCTGAGCAGGTGTTGCGCTTGATCGAGCGCAACGTTATCGAGGTTGCGCCGCTGGCGTTCATGCGCGGGCGTTCGTTAAACGAGGCTTTCGTGATTCTCGACGAAGCGCAGAATACCAGCGTTGCGCAAATGAAAATGTTTCTGACTCGCATCGGCTTCGGCTCACGCGCCGTTGTGACGGGCGATATAACGCAGATAGATCTGCCCAGCGGACAGCAATCCGGTTTGAAGAACGCGATCGACATTTTGACCGGCGTCAAAGGTATTGGGTTTACCTATTTCACACCTGGCGACGTGGTGCGGCATCAACTTGTACAACGCATCGTTGAGGCTTACGAAGCTGACGGCCGTACCAAGGCGGACGAGTCCTGAGTGAAACGATTTCGGTTTCGGTGCAAGTGGTCTGCGATGCGGGCGATCTGCCCAGCAAAGTGACCCTCGGCCGTTGGCCGTTAGCGGTTGTGCAGCATCTCGCTTTGCAATTTGATCGACGGCGCGAGATCACCGTTCGCATCGTTGATGCGAACGAGAGTCAGCAATTGAACAAGCAATTTCGTAATCGCGACCAGCCGACGAACGTGCTGTCGTTCCCGCTTAATGAGAATCGCGGGGCACCGCCCGGTACCGAGATGCCGCTCGGTGATCTCGTGCTTTGCGCCCCGCTGATCACGAGCGAGGCGTCAGCGCAGATGAAAGATGTCGGCGATCACTGGGCCCACCTGTTGGTTCACGGCACTCTGCATCTGCTGGGGTATGACCACGAGGTCGACTCAGATGCGGAGCAAATGGAGGCGCTGGAAGTCGCCATTCTGGCCAATCACGGTATAGAAAATCCCTACATCCAACGCGAATCCGCCGGATAGCTAATGCTACAATGCGGAACCGCATCTCCCGCAAGCGCCACGCAGGGTATAGAAAAGCAGACACATGAACGACAAACCGCCCAGTACCAACGGCCCGGGCAAATCTGGCCTGATGACGCGCGTCCTGCGCGCCATTAAGGGAGAGCCCTGGAGCCGCGAAGAAATTCAAGACTTACTCCAGCAGGCCGAAAGCGTATTTGACGCTGAAGAGCAGATCATGCTCGCCGGCGTCCTCGAGGTTGCGGAGACGCAGGTGCGCGATGTGATGGTGCCGCGCTCGCAGATGGTAGTGATCGAAAGAGAGCAGTCTTTGGACGACATGCTCAAGGTCATTATCGAATCCGGTCATTCCCGTTTCCCCGTCATTGGCGAAGATCGCGATGAAGTGGTCGGTGTATTGCTGGCGAAAGACTTGCTGCGGCACCTCACCAATCCGGACGACGACATGGACATCGGTACCTACCTTCGTCCGGTCACCGTCATTCCGGAATCAAAGCGTCTCAACGCGTTGCTGAAAGAATTCCGGGATACGCACAACCACATGGCGATTGTCGTGGATGAATACGGCGGCGTCTGCGGCTTGCTGACCATTGAGGATGTGCTGGAGGAAATCGTCGGTGAAATCGATGACGAGCACGATCGGGAAGAGGCAGACTGCATCGTGCAAGGCAACGATGACGACAGCTTCCTGGTACGAGCGCTCACGCGCATCGATGACTTCAACGATCACTTTGAAAGTGCACTGGATGACGAAATGTACGACACGGTGGGTGGCCTCGTCATGCACGAACTCGGCCGCTTGCCTCGGCGGGGTGAAAACCTTGATTTCGGCGGCTTCGAATTCCGCGTTGTTAAGGCGGATCGCAGACGCATCGATACATTGCGGGTGAAGCGCCTGCAGCCGGCCAACGACGACGATTGATGCCGTTGCCCGGCCGCCAGCTGGCGCAGCGGTTTATATTTAGCCGACCGTACGTTGCGCGGCTAGCACTCGCGGCGTGCGGTGGCGCGATGACCTTGTGCTTTGCGCCGTTCAACCTGTGGTTCGCCGCGCCATTCCTGTTACTGCCACTATTGCTGGTTTGTTTGCACTGCACGCCGCGCGAATCTGCGTGGCTGGGCTTTTCCTACGGCGT